>DLUF01000119.1 GCA_002742765.1 Sulfurospirillum sp. UBA12182
ATAATGTTGATGATAGTAATGATGATACCAGCAACAGCGTCACCTTTAACGAATTTACTCGAACCATCCATCGCTCCATAAAAATTTGCTTCTTGGATGATGGCTTCACGTCTTTGTCTAGCAGTTTTCTCATCAATCAATCCAGCATTTAAATCTGCATCAATTGCCATCTGTTTTCCAGGCATTGCATCAAGGGTAAAACGAGCAGCAACTTCTGCAACTCTGGTAGAACCTTTAGTAATAACCATAAAGTTGATAAGTACTAAGATAGAAAAAACGATGATACCTATAACGTAATTGCCACCAACAACAAACTGCCCAAAACTAGAGATGATATCACTAACTGCGTCAGTTCCCTCATGCCCTTTGCTTAAAATCATCCTTGTAGTAGCTATGTTTAAAGAGAGCCTAAAAAGGGTGATAATCAAAATGAGAGTTGGAAATGTTGTTAAATCTGTTGGTTTTGGAATATAAAGTGAGATGAGGATAATCAAAACAGAAACAGATAGAGAAATTGTCAAAAAAAAGTCTAGAATACCACTAGGCAATGGAACAATAATAATCGCTAATATAGCAATAATAAAACCAACAATTGTTAAATCTTTTGCTTTGACAATAGGTTCCAAATACGGAACTATACGAGAGAGCATACCCTTTTTGTTATTCGCCATGATGACCTTTGAAGCTAAAATGTCTTAATTACTCATTATATCCTTAAGTGACATATTATCTAAAAAATCATCAATTTTAGATTGTAATTTATTTAAAAAAGGCCAAATTTTACAAAAATCTGCCCTATGGTTAGGACAACAATTACTATCTTGGGAACACTCTAAAACAGTTGCGGGTTTTTTTTCTGCACATTCGATAATCTGTTTTAAACTAAGCTCACTTGGGTCACGAGCAAGCATAAAACCACCATGAGCACCTTTAAAAGACTTTACAATTCCCTCTTTTGCAAGTGATTGAAGAATTTTTGCTAAAAAGCTTTTGGAAATATCAAGTTGTGTAGAAAGAGTATCAACATCTTGAGGTGTCTCTTTTTGGGCGATCATAATCAATGATAAAAGTGCATATTCACTAGCTTTTGTTAATAGCATTATTTTTGTCCTTTTTTTAAATAAGACAAATATTGTACTAGATAAAAACTTGTTTTTACATTAGAAAAGAAATTATTTTCATTCTCTAAAGAAGAAATTGTTACAAAGAAGATTAGTTGAAACTTTAAAGAAAACTTTTGGTTATTGTGGTATAATTACGCCCACTTTGTAAAATACAAAGAAAATATACCAATCAAGGAGGTCATTATGGCTTTAGATTCGGCGAAAAAATTAGAAATCGCTAAACAATTTGGAAGAACTGAAGGTGATACAGGTTCACCAGAAGTACAAATCGCTCTTCTTTCTTATAGAATTAAGGAGCTAACAGAGCATCTTAAGACAAACACAAAAGATCACTCTTCAAGACTAGGTCTTTTAAAACTTGTTGGTCAAAGAAAAAGATTGATGAAATATCTAAAGAAAAAAGATTACGCTAAATATACAGAAGTAATTACAGCTCTTTCTATTAGAGATAAATAATCTTTTGGGTCTTTTCGAAGACCCTCTCTCTTTCATTCGTTCCTCTTAGTGCATATTAGTATTTATATTTCCCCTCCCTAACAAGTTTGCTAGTTATTTTTTATACGATAATCCGTATATATACATAGTTATTTTTCTCTAAAAGTTATAAAACTGTATAAAATACTAAAAAAAGTGTTTAAAAATAGAGTATTAATGATTTTTTTTGGTATAATTTTGAATGTTTTATAAATATTTAGGTGTAATTAAAACATTATAAGCTAAAATCATCTGCATGAAGACAAACGATATATTTAATGTCCTTCACAATGCAGTTGAATCCAAATTCTTTGGCAAGAAAATTAGTCAGCGTGAAATGGCAAAAAAACTTGGCGTATCAATGAGAACTTATCAAGACTGGAAGCTTGGTAATTCTCAACCTCAATCAGCTATTGCTATATGTAAAATGCTTATTGAGCTAGACGATGAGGATATTTTGCATGTTGTTAAACGGATAAGAAAAGGATTTGAGGAGAATTTATGAGTACTATTAGCAAAGTAGAAAGACAAGCACTCGAAGAGATTTTTATAACTTTAGGAGAAAGAAAGAGATTTCTTGATCGTATTAAGTCTTCGAGAAAAGAGATGAAAAAAATGCTCCAACACCTTTTTAAACATTCAAAAAAAGAGACAAAATTTCCCACAAAACTTTCTGTCTAAAAATTCAATTTTTTTATTTTCCCCTTATGTTAATCTTTTTAATTCCATCTTTTATATGAGTTTTTTAGCATAATAAAGTTTAGTCGTATAGACTAAATAATTCTGCTTGACAAATATACACTCAATGTTGTATAATTATTCAAGCAATTAAACAACAAGAGTGCTAAAATGAAAAAAATATCTAAGAGAGAGTTGATTTTACAATCGATTATAAGAGAGTATTTGAACTCTGGTATGCCGATAGGTTCACATGAACTTGGCTTAAAGATGAATTTAGATATTTCTCCATCTACTATAAGGATATATCTAAAAAGGCTTTCAGATGAGGGCTCTTTGGTCCAGTTACATGTAAGTAGTGGGAGAGTACCAACTTATAATGCTCTTGAAGAGTATTGGTTAGCAACATTACAACCTAGTAACTCTTTAGATATTGTCAGCTTAGAAAATGTAGAAGAATCTGCAAAAGAATTTGGTCTGTTTTGCAAAATAGAAAAAAATCAACCAAATCTTTTCCAAGAGTTAGTAGAAGTTAAAAATAGATATCTTATTTTAGCTTTTGAAGAAGGTGAGATTATCTTAAAGTACTCTGATCCTGTCAAAAGATTTCTTTCAAATCTTGTAGGAACAGATATCAGAACTTTAAAAAATATTGCATCACAAGTTGGGCTTTATGAGTTACGCAAAAAGATAGAGCAGTTTTTCTCAACTTCTTATATATTAAAAGAAGGGGAGAGTGAGGTTTATGCGATAGCAAAAGAGCTAAATGATGAAAATTTGGTAAAGATTATCTTAAGTCCAGAACTCTCTTATAATTTAAGAGAAGGAGTGTACTTTGATAGATTTGTTCCAAGTGGCTATATGGCTCTTAAACATAATGCAACAGTTGACAATGATGAAGCAACTCTTTTTTGTTTTGGCAAAATCCAAAGTGACTTTGAAAGTTTTTTAAAGTACTCAAGTTCTAAATAAGGAGAAATAGTGAGTAAAGAAAAGATAGAAGAAGAATTACAAGAAGAAATAGAACAAGAAACTCTTCAAGAAGAGGTTCAAGAAGAAAAGAAAGAAGAGCTTAGCGAAGTAGAAGTATTACGTTTGAAAGTATCTGAACTCGAAGATAAATATCTAAGAGCAAATGCTGAGTTTGAAAACCTTAGAAAGAGACTAGAAAAAGAGAAAATGCAAGCAGTTTCGTATGCAAATGAGCTTTTTGCTAGAGATTTGCTATCTATTATAGATGCACTTGATGCTGCTTCTTCGCTGAAAGAGAGTGAAGATATAAAACCTGAAGAGCTGTTTGTAAAAATCAAAGAGGGGATTGACCTTACAGCAGAACAGTTTAAAAAATCTTTTGAAAAACATGGAATTGAGGCTATCGATGTAAGTGGTGAATTTGATCCAAATTTTCACGAAGCAGTAATGCAAGTAGAGAGTGAAGAAAAAAATTCAGGTGAGATTTTACAAGTATTCCAAAAGGGATATAAGATAAAAGATAGAGTTTTAAGACCAGCAATGGTGAGCATAGTAAAGTGAAAAGACAACCAAAAGGTTGTGCTTTAGTGAGATGAATTTGCAAGGGGCGTGTTCCTTGCAAAGAAGACAGTAAAATAAAAAAATAAAATTGTAATAAGGAAAATAAAATGGGAAAAGTAATCGGAATCGACTTAGGAACAACAAACTCTTGTGTTGCTGTATATGAGCGTGGTGAGAGTAAAGTTATACCAAACAAAGAAGGACGTAACACAACACCTTCTATCGTAGCATTTACAGATAAGGACGAAGTACTCGTTGGTGAGACTGCAAAACGTCAAGCAGTAACAAATCCAAAAAGAACTATCTACTCTATCAAGAGAATTATGGGTCTTATGAGTAATGAAGACAAAACGATAGAAGCAAGAAAAAGACTACCATACGCTGTTGTAGATCGAAATGGTGCTTGTGCGATAGATATTGAGGGAAAAGTTTATACTCCACAAGAAATTTCAGCAAAAGTTTTAATGAAACTAAAAGAAGATGCAGAAAGCTTTTTAGGAGAAGAGGTAACTGACGCTGTTATCACTGTTCCTGCGTATTTTAATGACAGCCAGAGAAAAGCAACAAAAGAAGCTGGTACGATCGCTGGTTTGAATGTTTTAAGAATTATTAATGAACCAACTTCAGCTGCTTTGTCTTATGGTTTAGACAAAAAAGATGCGGAAAAAATCGTAGTATATGACCTAGGTGGTGGAACATTTGACGTTACAGTTTTAGAAACTGGTGACAATGTTGTAGAAGTTTTAGCAACAGGTGGTAATGCATTTTTAGGTGGGGATGATTTCGATAATCGTCTTATAGATTGGTTAGCAAATGAGTTCAAATCTGAAAATGGTTTGGATTTAAAATCTGATGTGATGGCTCTTCAAAGACTCAAAGAAGCAGCTGAAAATGCAAAGAAAGAGCTTTCAAGCTCATCTGAAACAGAGATAAATCTACCATTTATCACAGCAGATGCAACAGGACCAAAACACTTAGTAAAAAAACTAACTCGTGCTAAATTTGAAGGTATGATTGAAGATTTGGTTGATGAAACAATCAAAAAAATAGCTGAAGTTGTAAAAGATAGTGATTTAGCTAAATCTGAAATTAAAGAAATTATCATGGTTGGTGGTTCAACTCGTGTTCCACTAGTTCAAGAAAAAGTGAAAGCATTTTTTGGTAAAGAGCTAAATAAATCAGTAAATCCTGATGAAGTTGTTGCTATCGGAGCAGCGATACAAGGTGCGGTTATCAAAGGAGATGTAAAAGATGTTCTTTTACTAGATGTTACTCCTTTAAGTCTTGGTATCGAGACTCTTGGTGGAGTTATGACGAAACTTATCGAAAAAGGTACAACAATTCCAGTGAAAAAAACACAAACTTTTTCAACAGCAGAAGATAATCAACCAGCAGTTACTATCCATGTACTTCAAGGTGAACGTGAATTTGCAAAAGATAACAAGTCTTTAGGACAGTTTAATCTCGAATCAATCCCACCTGCACCTCGTGGAGTTCCACAAATCGAAGTTGCATTTGATATAGATGCAAATGGTATCTTAACTGTTAGTGCAACAGATAAGGCAACTGGAAAAGCGCAAGAGATAAAAATCTCTGGTTCAAGTGGTTTAGATGAAGCTGAAATCGAAAAAATGGTTAAAGATGCTGAATTAAACAAAGAAGCAGATAAAAAAAGAAAAGAAGCAGTTGATACAAGAAATCAAGCTGATGCTCTAGCACATCAAACAGAAAAATCACTCTCAGAGATGGGTGAAGCAATTAGTGGCGAAGATAAAGGTAAGATAGAAGCAGCACTCAAAGAGCTTAAAGATACACTTGCTAATGATAATGCTTCAAAAGAAGATATCGATGCAAAAGTAAAAGCGTTGAGTGAAGCAAGCCATAAGTTAGCAGAAGCAATGTATAAAAAAGATCAAGCTGGAGCAACAAGTGGCGATACTGGTGCAAAAGCAAAAAAAGATGATGACGTTATAGACGCAGAAGTAGAATAACACTTACCAAGGGCTAGTTTTTCTAGCCCTTACAAATCTTACATGTAAAGAGTTCCTATGGAAACTACTCCTTTTGAAAAAAGTAAATTAACGATGTCAGTTCTCATGACTCCTGATAAAGCAAACTTTTCTGGTAATGTTCATGGTGGTGATTTACTCAAATATTTAGATCAAGTTGCATATGCTTGTGCTGCTAGGTATTGTGGTGGTTATGTAGTAACTATGAGTGTAGATCAAGTGGTTTTTAGACATCCTATCTCTGTTGGAACTTTAGTTACATTTTTAGCAAGTGTCAATTATACTGGAACAACTTCTATGGAAGTTGGAATTAAGGTCATTTCTGAAGATATTCAAAAGGGTATAGCTACAAATACAAATAGCTGTTTTTTTACGATGGTTCATGTAGATGAACATGGTAAACCTGTTCCTGTACCACCACTTGAACCAAAAACAGAAGTTGAAAAACGTCGTTTTCATGATGGTAAAATGCGTAAACATATACGTTTGCATGGATATAATAATCTGAATTAATCAAATAAAAAAGATAAATTTTATCTCATTAATAATTTGTTTAAACTAGAGGAATATACTTTCTTTACCAAGACAAAAACCTCCTTTTTGTAGATAAACTTAAAAATTTTAGAGTGTCTCAAAGTTGCCCACCTTTGAGACACTTTTTTATTTTCTTTGTGAAAAACAGAACTCTTTTTCCATTCTTATAGCTTCATCTCTTCCAAAGATTATGATTTCAGGGTCAACTTCTATCTCTTTTGCAGATATTTTATTTGGATAGTCTACATAGTTGAGGATATGCTTGATACAGTTGATTCTAGCTTTTTTCTTATCATTACTTCTTATGACAGTCCAAGGTGCAGCTTCATTATGTGTTTGGCTTAACATCATGTATTTTGCTAGGGTGTATTCATCCCAGTATTTTTGTGAAAGTTTATCAACTGAACTAAATTTATACTGCTTGAGAGGGTCTGTTTCTCTAGCTTTAAATCTCTTTGCTTGCTCATCTTTTGAAACAGAGAAGTAAAATTTAAAGATTTGGATATCTTCATATCTTATCATAACTTCAAACTTTGGAGCATCTTTTAAAAACTTATGGTGTTGGCGTTCTGTACAAAACCCCATAACAGGTTCTACCATAGCTCTGTTATACCAACTTCTATCAAACAAGACTATCTCACCAGCACTTGGAAGATGCTTTACATAACGCTGAAAGTACCATTGGGTTTTTTCTATATCACTTGGTTTTTCAAGTGCTACGACTCTAGCACCTCTTGGATTGAGATGTTCTGTGATTCTTTTTATCGTTCCACCTTTGCCAGCAGCGTCACGTCCTTCAAAAATCATAAGCACTTTAAGTCCCGTTTCTTTAACGTGATTTTGAAATTTTAAAAGTTCAATTTGTAGTTTGTGTAGTTCTTTTTCATACTCTATATTCTCTTTTTTTACCATAACTTTGACTAACTCTTCTTGCCGTGTTTCTTCTTTTTTCTTTCTCTTCTCTTTGCCCATATCTGGTCCTTTTTTTAGAGTATTATGCCATACATCGTATATATTTAGAAAAAGTTTAGAGATATTGGGTAAAATGTCACTTTATTAAGTAAAAAGGATAAAGAGTGAAGTTATTTATAAAAATTTTTTTGATAATCATGATGACTTTTTTGACTTTGGATGCATATGAAAAGCCAAAAGTGCTCTCTGAAGAAGAAGCTTTTAATGTAGAAGCTATTAAAAATGGTGATGTCATCTCTTTGAAGATAGAGCTGGGTAAAGATATCTATCTTTATGATGAGCAGTTGCATATTAGTATAACAAGCCCTATCACACAATCTTTAGATAAAGAGATTAAAAGACCTAAACCTATCGAATACGATGGTTTTATCGTACATTTGCAATCACCAAGTTTTCTTATTCCTCTAAATATCATCAAAAAATATGTTTCAAGTGGTGAATTTACCATCGCTTTAGAGTTTCAAGGGTGCTCAAAAAGCGGTATCTGTTATTCTCCTATGAAAAAAGAGTTTACTTATAACTTAGGTGGTGATTCTGTTTTAGATTCTAAAGTAAAAGAAGACTTATCAGAACAAGATAAGATAGCAGATACTTTTAAAACAAGTAGTTTTGGATTTGTGATACTCTCTTTCTTTGGGTTTGGTATCTTACTCTCTTTAACTCCTTGTATCTTTCCGATGATTCCGATTTTATCATCAATCATCGTTTCCCAATCGCAAAATATGACAACAAAAAAGTCTTTTATTCTCTCTTTAGTATATGTTTTAGCGATGTCAGTTGCATACACTTTAGCAGGAGTTTTAGCTGGCTTATTTGGCTCAAATTTACAGGCTACGTTCCAAAATCCTTGGATTATATCTGTTTTTAGTTTGATTTTTGTAGCTCTTGCTTTTTCTATGTTTGGTTTTTACAACCTTCAACTCCCTTCTTTCATCCAATCATCTCTAACAAAAAAATCAGACCAAATGCAAGGACATGGAGTTTTTGGAGTGGCTGTTATGGGTTTTTTGTCAGCCCTTATCGTTGGCCCTTGTGTTGCTGCACCTCTTGCTGGGGCGCTCATATATATAGGACAAAGTGGTGATGCATTTTTAGGTGGAGCAGCATTGTTTGCGATGAGTTTGGGAATGGGACTTCCTTTGATAGCAGTTGGTATGAGTGCTGGTAAATTTATGCCTCGTCCTGGAGTTTGGATGGATAATGTAAAAGCTGTTTTTGGTGTAGTAATGCTAGGTGTTGCTATCTGGATGCTTTCTCGCATCATCCCTGCAAATATAACTATGCTTCTTAGTGCATTTTTAATCCTAGGTTCGGCGATTTATATGAAAGCATTAGAGCCTTTAGAAAATCCAACCTCTGGATGGGCTAAACTTAGAAAAACCATAGCGATTATCTTTTTAGTATATGGTATAGCTCTTTTTATAGGCGTTTTGAGTGGAAGTTCAAATCTCTTAAAGCCACTTGAAAAGAGTTTTACAAGTGTTACGCAAACACTGAGTAGTAAAGGTTTAGATTTTCAAAAAGTCACCACTATAAAAGAGCTTGAAAATGCTATTAAAAACTCTTCAAAACCAGTCATGGTTGACTTTTATGCT
Source organism: Sulfurospirillum sp. UBA12182 (assembly GCA_002742765.1). Taxonomy (GTDB): domain Bacteria; phylum Campylobacterota; class Campylobacteria; order Campylobacterales; family Sulfurospirillaceae; genus UBA6810. The sequence continues at coordinate 8,920 of DLUF01000119.1, forward strand.
GATTGGTGTGTGAATTGTATAGAGTTAGAACAGTTTACTTTTAGTGATGCAAGGGTGCAACAAAGACTTTCAGATTTTACTCTTGTAAAAGTAGATGTGACAAAAAATAGCAAAATGGATAAGGAACTATTAAAATACTATGGTCTTTTTGGACCTCCAGCTTTGATATTTTATAAAAATTCTGAAGAATTAAAAAATCTAAGAATCATCGGGTTTAAAAGTGCGGATGATTTTTTAAAATCACATAAAGAGTATATAATGGAAGTTTTGTTGATTGTAACAGTAGAGGGTCTTGGGGATAAGGAAATTTTTGAAAAGCATCTGAAGAAAGAGGGTTTTGAGCAAGTTGAAGATGAGCCTTTCGCATATCATGGGGAAACGACAACATCACTTTTAAATACAGAAACCTTTATCTTACATGTACTCAAAGAAGCTCTTAATAAAGCTGAATTTTTTACATGTAAAGCTATCTTTCAAGTTGGTGAAAATCCTATAAAAGCTTATTTTATAGATAAAGAAGCAAAAGAGTTTACAAGGATAAAAGACCCCGATTAGTGGGGTCTTGTGTTAGAACTCTAGTTTTGTGTACTCTAAGTTTAAGCTTTTAGCTACTGCTTCATTGACGCATTTTCCATCATAAACATTCAAACCATTTAGAAGGTTTTTATCATCTTTGAGAGCTTGCTCTAAGCCTTTGTTTGCGATAGCAAGTCCATGTCTAAGTGTATTTGATGTGAGTGCTAAAGTAGAAGTGAGTGAAACAGCACCTGGCATATTTCCAACACAATAATGAACGATATCGTCAACGACATATGTTGGATTGTCATGGTATGTTACACGAGAGGTTTCAAAACAACCGCCTTGGTCAATCGCAACATCTACCATGACAGAGTGTTTTTTCATAAGTTTTAAATCTTCTTTTTTAACAAGTTTTGGTGCAGCAGCTCCTGGGATTAGAACAGCCCCTACAACTAAATCAGCCTCTTTAAGTGCTGCTACAAGATTTGCTCTGTTTGAATAAAGTGTCGTAACACGTGAACCAAAGATTTGGTCGTAGTGTGCTAGAGTGATAGGGTTGATATCGAGTACACTTACATTTGCACCAAGCCCTACTGCCATTTGGCAAGCATTCATACCAACAACACCTCCACCGATTATCACTACATTACCTCTTTTAACACCAGGAACTCCACCTAGTAAAACTCCACTTCCTCCAAAAGGTTTTTCAAGATATTTTGCTCCCTCTTGAACAGCTAAACGCCCAGCGATTTGGCTCATCGGAGCAAGGCATGGAAGAAGTCCAAAGTTGTCTGTAATCGTCTCATAAGCAACTGCTTTTACTTTTTTTGATAGCAGTGCGAGTGCTTGTGGTTTGTCTGCTGCTAGGTGTAAGTAAGTATAGAGGATTTGGTTTTCTTTAAAATACCCATACTCCTCTTCTAAAGGTTCTTTTACTTTTACTATCATATCACTCTCATCAAAGATTTTTTGCTTATCACTGATGATTGTAGCTCCTTGTGCTTCATATGCTTCATTCTCAAATCCAGCTCCAAGTCCAGCATCTTTTTCAACAAAAACTGTATGACCATTTGCTATATAAGCACCAACACATTCAGGTGTCATTCCTACTCTGTATTCGTGAACTTTTATCTCTTTTATAAGACCGATTTTCATTTGTTTCCTTTATTTAAATATTCTTGTGTGCATAGCGTTGACTGTTCGTTTTAAGTAGTATGCACTATTACCATGAAATTGGACACCAAAGGCATCACCTACGGCTTCATTTTTAGCTAAATCAACCAATGTTCCTTTATGTTTATATTTGTACTCCAGTGTTGGTTTGTTTTTGAAGATATTTTCCAAATTTTTTGCAAGTGTTTTGGCTTGTTGTTTTGCATTTTGTGCCGTTGGAAGCAAAATGGATCCTTCATCGGTTTCAAAATAAGCTACATCACCTATGGCAAAAATATTTTCAAAGCCTTTCACTTGTAGATGTTTATCTACGATAAATTGGTTTTTATTTGATTTTTGGATTTCACTTTGAAAGTGTAGCTCTTCACAGATAACACCAATAGTGATGATGACCATGGAAAAAGGGATTGAAGAGTTGTTGCTAAGATAAATGTTGTTGTTTTCTATTTTTGTAACAAAATTTCCATGATATCTTTTGATGCCTGCTTTATCACAAGCATCATGTGTTTCTAAGATAAGTTCTTTTGAAGAACCAGGAAGTAAGGTTTCAAACTGTTCAATGAGACTGATAGAACATTGTGTTGCAGAAATTCCAAGTTTTTTAAGTCTTGATGCATACTCAAGTGCGATTTCAACTCCTGTTAGACCACCTCCGATGATGGCTATATTTTTCTCTTTTTCCTTTGATTTTAAGAGTGATTGAAACTCATTTTCCAAGTTTTTTAAGTGCTGTGCAACTTTTATATCTTTAGAATATGCGTGAATATTTTCGATTTGATGAGGAAACAGTGAGAGTGCTCCTGTTGCGATAACAAGATAATCATATTTTAATTCTCTTCCATGTTCACAAATTACTTTTTGTACTTTGTCATTTATCAAAATAGCTTTGTCGCAGATAAATGAAACACCTTTTTTTTCACAAAACTCTTCCAAATCAAAATAGATATCTTCTTCATGAGCTGCTCCACCTAAAAGCCGATGGATTTCAGTTTGTACTATATGGAAAGGTGTTTGATTGACAAGTGTAATGTCAAAATTTTTCATTTTAAGTGCATGAATGAGAGTAACTCCCGCGTATCCACCACCTAGTATAAGAAGCTTTTTTTTCTCTTTCACATTTAACCTTTTTAATATAATTAAAATTATAACGTAATTGAATTAAAAATTATGAATAAAATTTAATCATAGTAAATTTTTTTATTCTAATTGTTACTAAAGTGTAGTTTTGTTATACTTATAAAAATCTAAAAGGAGCAAGAGATGGATGAGTCTTTTAATGTTGGCGTTAAGATAAAAAATTTACGACAAGAAAAAGGCTTGAGTGCAAAAGCATTGGCAAAAGCAGCTAAAATCTCTGTGGGAATGCTTTCTCAGCTTGAAAGAGGCTCCACACAAGGCTCAGTAGAAACTTTACGAAAAATTGCAAAGGTTTTAGATACAACTCTAGCAGCACTTTTTGAGAGTGAAGAGAGAGTTACGACAAATCTTACGCATGAATCTTTGATGATAGTAAGAGCGGATAAAAGAAAAAAAATCTCCTTTCCAGACCCTCTTTATAAGTGTGAACTGTTAACTCCTGATTTGCAAGGTGATATAGAGTTTGTTTTAGTAGAACTTGAAGCAGGTCGCATAACAGATGAGATGTTGCCTCATACTAAAGGTGGGGAAGAGATTGATTTGGTGATTGCAGGAGTGATTGAAGTAACACTCGAAAATGAGAGTTTTACGCTTTATGAGGGTGATAGCATAAGATTCAATCCAGATACCCCTCATAAAATAGAAAACAAAAGTGAGAAGAAAGCAAGTTATATCAGTGTTATAACTCCACCTTCTTTTTAATGTTTTAGCAAAGTTCTCCTAGAGCCCTTTGTAAATCTTCTTTTGTATCAATCCCAAAACTTTTACTCTCTACTCGTACCATAGCGATTTTTTTGCCATGATAAAGTGCTCTTAGCTGTTCTAGTTTTTCTATGTTTTCTAGCGGAGCGGGTTTGAGTTCACAAAACTCTTTCAAAGATTTTTTCGTAAATCCATAAATCCCTAGATGCCCAAAGTACTCTAAATGCTCTTCTCTATCATAAGGGATTTTACTTCTGGAAAAATAGATTGCATTTTCATAGACATCGGTGATAACCTTAACATGATTTGGATCAGAGGCAAATGATTTGTCGATGATTTTGTAACAACTAGCACATATAATCTCTTCATCAAGTTCTTTTGCTTTTTTTACGCGTTCAATCACTTTTTCTACAACTTCTGGCTCTATAAAAGGCTCATCTGCTTGAACATTTACGATAATTTCATATTCGCTTATATCTAAGATATTGGAAGCTTCATGGATTCTATCTGTTCCACTTTGATGATGCATTCCTGTTAAAACTGCTTCAAAACCATACTCTTTTGCCATTGTAACAACATCTTCACTATCTGCTGCTATGACAACTCTATCTAAGTTTTGAACCCTTTTTGCGGTAGCTATAACCATAGGAAAACCGTTGATATCAGCTAAGATTTTGTTTGGAAATCTATTTGAAGCCAGACGTGCAGGGATGATTATCATCTTTTTATCCTTCTTTGATAAAGTCTAAAATCTCTTTTTCGATACCATCTTTTTCGACAACATTAGAGTGTAAAATCTCTTTTGTAAAAAGCTTGCTAATCGATTGGGGTATCTTTACATGTAAAGCTTGACTAAAGCCTTCAAGTGCTTCTATATCAGGGTATTTCTTCTCATCACCTCTTAGTGCGTTGAGCATCGTTGGTGCGAATTTTGTCCATTCAGCAGTGGAGCAAAGGATGGTTTGAAGATTTTTTTCACGAAGATTTTCATAGGCTTTCAGACAAGTTGCTGTGTGAGGATCCATGATGTAGCCATTTTTAGCATAGTTATTTATAGTATCTTTTGCATAAATATCATCACTATAAATCGCACTAAAATCTTCTTGTAAAAGTGCCAACTCCTCTTTACTAAGTTCATAGTGTCTGTTTTGGTTTAAACAATCCATTAACTCTTTACATCTAGTAGCACCAAACTTATCAAAAAGAACTCTCTCTACATTAGAAGAGATGAGGATATCCATAGCAGGACTTGTTGTAAGGAGCAATTTTTTATCTCTAAGGTCATATCTACCTTGTGTGATAAGTTCTGTTAGGATATTGTTGATATTTGAAGCGATTAGGATTTTTTCGATAGGTAAACCCATCTTTTTCGCATAATACGCTCCAAGTGCATTACCAAAGTTTCCTGATGGAACGATTTGATAAAATTTCTCACCTTTGTTGATTTTGTTCTGTTTTAACAAAGAGATATATCCAAAAACATGATAAATAATTTGGAAAATTATTCTTCCAAAATTAACAGAGTTAGCGGCACTAAGTTTGATACCATCTTTTACTAACTCTTCTTTAAAAGTTTGAGAAGCCAACAATGATTTAAGAGCACTTTGTGCATCATCAAAATTTCCTTTGATACCTATAACTTTTAGATTTTTTCCTTCTTGGGTTACCATTTGTAAGCGTTGTACATCACTTGTTCCACCACTTGGATAAAGACAAGCAACTTGAATATTTTTTTTGTTTGCAAAAGTATCGAGTGTTGCTGGACCTGTATCTCCGCTTGTTGCTGCTAAGATAAGATAGTTTTGATTCTCTTTTTGTGCCAAATGAGAGAGAATATGTCCAAATGGTTGTAAAGCCATATCTTTGAAAGCTCTTGTTGGGCCATGGTACAACTCGTTTACATGTAAATCTTCTTTAATCTGTACTAAGGGTACAGGATGTAAAGTATCATCAAATTTATCATAAAGATTTACAGCTTCTTCTAAAACTGATTTTTCTATGTCGATATGAAACATATCTAAGATTTCAAGTGTAACTTCTTTATATGATTTGTTTTTTGCATTTTCAAAAAAATCTGCATCAAAACTAGGAAGTTCTTTTGGAACATATAGTCCGCCGAAACTAGCACTAGGATTTAAAATAGCATATGAAAATTCTACTTCTTCTGGTTTTTGGTTGTCATTTCCTCTTGTTTCTATAAACATTTTTTTCCTTATTTATCGATAACAGTACCGATACCATCTTTAGTAAATAGTTCCAATAGTATCGAGTGTTCAATTCTTCCATCTACAATATGAGCTCTTTGTACTCCACCTTCAACTGCTTCTAAGCAAGCATCTACTTTTGGGATCATAC
>DLUF01000063.1 GCA_002742765.1 Sulfurospirillum sp. UBA12182
AGTTTTTTAGTGGCATTATAGTTTAAACAACTCTTTTTCTTTTAATTTTTTAAGTACTTTATCACAGCCTATATATTCCATTATATATCCAAATATAATATCTGGTCCTACAACTGAAATCTCTTTATTTTTTATACCAATAAATCTATGTTTTTTCTCATTAAATTCAACTGCATCAAATAAATTTGGATTAAGTTGTTTTAATCTTGATTCTGCTTTTGCAATATAAAACTCTAACTCTTTTTTATCTTTTACACATGCTATTGTTTCAACAACTTTATATTTACCATTACTCTTATCAATAATTTGAATACTAATACTGCCACTTGGATTTTTTCTTTTACGAATAAACATATAAAATTGTAGCTAATAAGAGATAATCAATAGGCTAGACACCCAAATTTAAAATTAAAATCCCTTAATAAAGGGGTTTGTTGAGTGTAAAATTTGATTTTTACTCTTTTTTGAGAAAGTCAAGAAAATATGAGTCGTGGAAAACTAGAACCAATGCTTGGAAAATCAGATTTAGTAGTTGAAAACTCTTTAATGGTCTTTTGTAAAACGGGTGCAAGAGCTGCATTGGCTGCGCAAACACTTCAAGAGTATGGATTTAAAAAGGTTGTAGTAGTAGATGGTGGTATGGATAAGTGGCTTGAAAACAATTATCCATCAGTAGATTAAAAGAGGGGAATTTCCCCTCTTTTTTAAAGTGCTTCGTTATCGGTTTCCCCAGTTCTGATACGGATAGATTTTTCGATATCATATACGAAAATTTTGCCATCTCCGATCTTCCCAGTTTTTGCGTTTTCACTTATAACCTTGATAACTTCATCAACGATTTCATCTTTTACCACAAGTTCGATTTTTATTTTTGGTAAAAAATCCACAACATACTCAGCTCCACGATAAAGTTCTGAGTGTCCTTGTTGTCTTCCGTAACCTCTTACTTCACTTACAGTCATACCTGTGAGTTCTAAAGAAGAGAGCGCATCTTTTACATCTTCTAATTTAAATGGTTTGATTATTGCTTCAATCTTTTTCATTTTTGCTCCTTTTTTTAAGCGTTACACACTAAAAATCCCTAGCCTTTTGGCTAGGAATCTACTTACTATTTTTTAAACTCAGGATATGCTTCTAATCCAGTTTCGTGGATGTCTAAACCATCAACTTCAGTCTCTTCATCTACTCTAATTCCCATGATAATATCAAGGATTTTCCAGATGATGAAAGAAACGATAAAGACAAATGCTCCTATAACAACTACACCTTTAAGTTGTGCCATAAAAGTTACCTCTGGGTTAAAGATACCTACTGCTAACGTTCCCCAGATACCAGCTACTAAGTGAACTGAAAGAGCACCAACTGGATCATCGATTTTTAACTTATCCCATAGTGGTACAGCAAATACAACCAATGCTCCACCAACGATACCTTCGATGAAAGCTACCATCATACCAAGGTCAGGACCAGCTGTACAAGAAACAAGTCCTGCAAGTGCACCGTTTAGAACCATAGTAAGGTCCACTTTTTTATAGATAAATTGTGTTAAAAGAGCCGCCATAACAGCACCACTTACTGCTGCCATATTTGTGTCTGCAACTACTAAAGCGATACCATCAATATCTCCTTTACTTCCAAGAGCTAATTGGCTACCACCGTTAAATCCAAACCAACCCATCCAAAGGATAAATGTACCAAGTGTTGCAAGTGGTAAAGATGAACCTGGAATTGGTCTTACTGAACCATCTTTTCCGTATTTGCCTTTTCTAGCACCAAGGATGAGTACACCAGCAAGTGCTGCCCAACCACCAACTGAGTGAACGATAGTAGAACCAGCGAAATCTGAAAAACCTTCAATCACACCACCTAGGCTTGTTCCACCCCATGTCCAGTGTCCTTGTAAAGGATAGATAACACCAGATAAAAAGACTGTAAAGATAAGGAATGGCCATAGTTTCATTCTCTCTGCAATTGTTCCTGAAACAACAGAAGCCGCAGTTGCTACGAACATAACTTGAAAGAAAAAGTCAGACGCTTTAGGATAGCTAGCATCAGGAGCTGTTTCCATGCTCACAAGTCCTATCGCTCCCATGAAAGCATTGCCTTCACCATACATTAACTCGTAACCTACAAAGTAATACATGATACAAGAGATTGCAAAAAGTGCGACGTTTTTAGTCAAAACTGTTGCATTGTTTTTTGCTCTTGTTAAACCAGCTTCTAGCATAGCAAAGCCAGCAGCCATCCACATAACTAAAACACCTGAAAATACAAACAAGAACCCATCAAGTATGTACTTGAGATCTGTAAAGTTTTCCATTTTGTCCTCCATTAAATTTGAACTGATGAAATTATAACAGTGATATGAAGTTAAAATAACCATTTGACTGATTAAAAAATAACCAATTAAGAAAATAAAGCTTTTTTCTTCTTTTACATGTAAAGGTATTTATCCATTTTTTATGAGATATTTGCTAATATCAAAAGATAAATATATATAGGAATAATTTTGATAAATCTACGGGAACTCATAAAATCTAAAGTGATGATTATAGATGGTGCTATGGGAACGCAAATCCAAGCATCAAAGATAAGTGATGAGCAGTGGCAGGGGCTTGAAGGTTGTAATGAACTTTTAAATGATAGTGCTAGTGAAGTTATCAGCTCTATCCATAAAGCCTACTTGAAAGCAGGGGCGGATATAATCAAAACGAACACCTTTGGTGCATTACCTTGGGTGTTAGAAGATTATGGGATAGGTGAGAGAACCTATGAATTAGCCCTTAAGGGTGCAAAGCTTGTGAAAGAAGCTTGTAGGGAATTTAGCAGTGAGCAAAAACCTAGATTTTGTGCTGGTGCTTTAGGGCCAGGAACAAAACTACCCTCTTTAGGACATATCATTTATGATGCGATGTATGAGGGGTATACTCAAGCTGCTTTAGGACTCATTGATGGTGGGGTGGATGTTTTTCTTATAGAGACTGCGCAAGACCCACTTCAGATAAAAGCTGCATTACATGCTTTGCAAGATGTCTCAAAAGAAAAAGGGCTTGAGATTCCCATCATGGTTTCTGTGACGATTGAGTTAAGTGGAACTATGCTCATAGGAACGGATGCTACGACTATCTACTCGATTTTAGAGCCATTTGATATCTTGTCTTTAGGATTTAACTGTGGAACAGGCCCTGAACAAGTTGCAAAACATGTAAAAAGTTTGAGTCAGATATGTAAGTTTCCTATTAGCATACATGCAAATGCTGGACTTCCTCAAAATAGAGGTGGATATACTTTTTACCCAATGGGACCTGAAGAGTTTACAAAACTTCAAAAAAGCTTTTTAGAATTTGATGGTGTGTGTATGCTTGGAGGTTGTTGTGGTACAACGCCCCAACACATCTTAGAGTTGGCAAAAAGTGTAGAAGATATAAAACCTCTTCCCCCTAAAGGGAGCTTTCCAACTTCTATCGCATCTTTGTTTGAGACAAGAGCTCTTAAACAAGACCCAGCACCTTTTCTCATCGGTGAGCGCTCTAATGCAACGGGTTCAAAAGCTTTTCGAGAGTTACTCTTAGCTGAGGATTATGAGGGGACTTTAAGTGTTGCGCAACAGCAAGTAAGAAGCGGTGCCCATGGGATTGATGTGAGCGTTGGGTTTGCAGGACGAGATGAGAGCAAGGATATGCTAGAGGTTATAACAAGGTATACCAGTAAGATTTTGTTACCTCTTATGCCAGATACCACACAGATAAATGCCCTAGAAATCGCTTTGAAAAATATAGGTGGAAAACCTATCATCAACTCTGTTAACCTTGAAGATGGAATAGAGAAGTTTGATAAAGTATGCTCTTTAGCTAAAAGATTTGGAGCTTCTTTGGTTTGTTTGACCATAGATGAAAAAGGGATGGCAAAAACAAAGGAGCAAAAGGTTGAGATTGCGGAGCGTATCTATGAGCTTGCCACCAAAAAACATGCCCTTAATCCTAACGATTTAGTTTTTGATTTACTAACTTTTACAGTTGGTAGTGGGGATTCTGAGTATTTTACAGCAGCTATTGAAACGATAGAGGCTATAAGAGAGTTTTCTAAACGTCATCCTGAAGTAGGATTTGTTTTAGGTGTCTCAAATATCTCCTTTGGTTTAGCAAAACACGCACGTGAGTATCTAAACTCCGTATTTTTACACCATTGCGTGGAAGCTGGCTTGTCTATGGCGATAGTAAATGTAAAAAATACTCTGCCTATGCACAAGATTAGTGATGAACAAAGAAAAGTTTGTGAAGATTTGCTTTTTAATCGTAGAGAAGAGGGTGATCCTCTTTTTAAATTTATAGAGTATTTTTCTGATGTAAGTACGCAAGAAGAGCAAAGTGATGAAGTTTACAACGCTTTAAGCACAAGAGAGAAGATATCAAAACTTCTGATTGATGGGGATAAAGAGAGGATGTTACCACTCCTTGAGAATGCAAAAGATGAGATAGCCCCAGATACAATCGTCAATGAAGTTCTAATCAACGCCATGAAGGTAGTTGGAGAACTTTTTGGAAGTGGAAAAATGCAACTTCCTTTTGTTCTTCAAAGTGCTGAGGTTATGAAAGCAAGTGTGGATTTCCTTAACCCTTATCTTCCAAAGAAAGAGAAAAGCTCTCAAACAACGCTTATCCTTGGAACAGTAAAGGGTGACGTGCATGATGTAGGAAAAAACTTAGTAGATATCATCCTTTCAAATAACGGCTTTAAAGTTGTTAACATAGGTATTAAAGCTGATTTGGAAGAGTTTTTAAAAGCTTTAAAAGAGCATCAAGCAGATGCCATTGGGATGAGTGGACTTTTAGTAAAATCAACTGCTGTCATGAAAGAAAACTTAGAAACGATGAAAAGTTTAGGTTTAAATGTACCCGTGATTTTAGGTGGTGCCGCACTTACTGATAGATTTGTTGAAGAGTTTTGTAGACCAAATTATGATGGACCAGTTTTTTACTGTAAGGATGCGTTTGAAGGCATCGAGGCGATGAGTCGCATTGAAGCTGGAAATTTTGATACAAGTTTTAAAAGAGTAGCTTTAGATGAAGAGCTAGTGGAACAAAAAGAGAAAGAGAGAGTTCCTATGCCTCCTTATGAGAAGATTAAGATGCCTTCTCTTGTAGATATCCCAACTCCTCCTTTTTGGGGAAGAAGAGAGTTAAAAGTAGATGTGAGTGAGATAGCGTATGCTTGGATAAATCATAAAATGCTCTTTTCTCGTGCTTGGGGTTATAGTGGAAAAGGGATGAGTAAAGAGGAAAAACAAAAGCAACTTGATGAGGTTCTTTGGCCATTGTATGAGAGACTTAAAAATGATGTTGCTAAAAAGGCTTTGTTTGAACCGACTATTTTATATGGATACTATCCTTGTAGAAGGGATAAAAACAGACTCTATATTTTAGATGAGAGTAGGGGTTATTTTAGCGAGGAACAAGTTAATCGTGAACCTTTGGAACAAAAAGATATCAGATATACTTTTGATTTTCCAAGACAAGCAAAAAAACCTCATAGGTGTTTGAGTGATTATTTTAGTGAAACAAGAGATGATGTGGTTGCGTTTACTTGTGTGAGTGTAGGTTCTCGTTTTAGTGAGTATGAAAAAGAGTTATATGACAAAGGTAACTTTAAAGAGTATCATCTGATTCATGGTCTTGGAATTGAGCTTGCAGAAGCACTTGCTGAGATAGTTCATAAACAAATACGCCTTGACCTTGGCATAGCAACAAATGAAAAACATGCTTTAAAAGATGTTCAGATGAGAGCTTACCATGGATGTCGTTACTCTTTTGGTTATCCTGCTTGCCCAGAACTGAGTGATACAAAAGTTATCTTTGATTTGCTGCGTCCTGAAGAGTTTGGCATAGAACTTGGAGAAACATACCAAATCCATCCAGAACAAAGCACCACAGCGATGGTTGTACATCATAAAGAAGCGATGTACTTTAACGTGTAGCTAAAATAGGGGTCAGTGTGAGATGTTAGTGTCCTCTACCTAGCATTTCACTCGCTTCAGTGATAATCAAAAACCCTTCAGGGTCGTATTTTCTAACCAAATCTCTTAGATACTGGAGTTTAGAGACTTCTACAACGATGAGAATCATTGTCTTCTCTTGATTCTCATACAAGCCATCACCTTTTATGATAGTACCATACTCTCCTAACTCTTCTCTGATTTTCACTTTGAGCAAATCTGCTTTATTTGTAACAAGATTGACAAGTTTTTTGTTGAGTCTTCCTGTAAGTATCATGTCTATAACTTTAGCAGTAACATAGATACTCACAACACTCCATAAAACTTTTGCGTTATCATCAAAGATGAAAAGAGCGCTTAAGACGATAAGAGAGTCGATGATGAGCAAAACTTGACCAGCTTTCATCTCCATCTTAGAAGCAACTATCTTCGCGATGATGGTTGAGCCACCAGCACTTGAGTTTCCTTTGATAACAAGAGCCAAACCTATACCGATAAAGATACCGCCAAAGAGTGAAGCGAGGATAGTATCTAGGACAAAAGCTTTTACATGTAAGACTTCCATGAAAGTATCAATGAGTACAGAGATAAGCAAAAGAGTGATTACAGTTCTTATAGCAAACATCTTTCCTAAGTACTTTACACCTACTATAAGAAGGGGGATGTTAATGGCTATCATGATAGTACCTATGGTAAAAGGTGTCACATAATGTAATAGTAAAGAGAGTCCAGCAGTGCCACCTGTTAGGAGTTGATTTGGGGTTAGAAACCAAACAACTCCTAAACTAAGAAGCACTGAACCAGCAAGGATGAAAAGATAGTTTTTAAATTCTTTTTTTCTCATTAGATTCCCAGTTTTTTCAAAATTTTATCAGTTTATCTATAAATAAACACTTTTTAAGTAAAATGTCACTTCCAAATTTTAAGGAGAAAATGTATGAAAAGCCCAAAAGGATTTCGAGGAAGATACTTTTCATTGGCAGCTATTCTTGCATTTAGTACAACAGTCACATTGGCAAATCAGACACAAAGTGTTGTTGCAACTAAAAAAGAGATACAAAAGCAAGAAGAGCTTGATGATAAAGAAGAGTTGACTCCCTCAGCAGAGGAGTTAGATGTTGTAGTTGTCTCAAAGAAGATTAAGACAAAAGAGAGCGATGCAACTTTTGCATCAGAAATCTACACAAAAGCTATGATTGAAAAATCAAAAGCAAAAGATATCTACGAATTTTTAAACACCCAAACTTCAGTTTCTACCATCCCAAATATAGGAAATGTCTTCACTCAAAAGATAGATATGAGAGGATATGGTATAGGTGATGGTTATCAAAATGTTGTTATAACACTTGATGGGAGAAGACTAAATAGTATAGATTTAGTACCACAACTACTCTCTTCAATACCTCTTGAGAGTATAGATAGAATTGAGATTTTAAAAGGTTCAGGTTCTGTTGAGTACGGTGATGGAGCAAATGCAGGTGCTATAAATATCATCACAAAAGGCTATGAAGGTGCAAATCTAAAATCATATGTAGGCAGTAATGGTTTAAAGTTTGCTTCACTTTTTGCTGGAATCAAGCAAGAAAAATTTTCATTAAGTGGTTATATTGATGATTATTCACACGATGGATATAAAACCATCGCAAATGATGGAACAAAAGATGAAAGTTGGGCAAGAAATAAAGGGATAAAAGGAACAATTACTCCTATTGAAAATCTAACGATAGGATTAGAAAAAACTTTTTCAAAAATGCAACTTAATTATCCAAATGCATTGACTCTCGCTGAATTTTCAAATGATCCAAATACAATTCCTCAGCCATCTTGGGGAACACCTTACTCTAAACAATATTTTTCTTCAGATGTGTGGAACTTTTGGACAAAATATAGTTTCAATGATAAATTCTCATTTGATGTACATATGAGTGATGAAGATAAAGTTTCAAATTTTATCACTTATAATTCAATCAACAATTATGAAAACAAGTCATATAGTACAAGTCTCTCTTATCAAGAAGGGGATTTAAAAACTCTTGTAGGTGTAGAAAAATTTGACGGTCTAAGAAAAAATAGTACAACTGAAATCTCAAAAGATAATTTAGGATATTTTCTCAAAACAAGTTATGCTTTGAGTGCAAGCACTTTTAACTTTGGGGTAAGAGGTGAAAAGGTCGAGTATAAATATCAAAAAAATTCAGTTGCATTAAATGCTGATGAAAAATTAAGTGCATTAGAATTAGGATATAACTATAAACTTGATTCTCAATCTTCTGTGTTTATAAGTTTAAATTCATCTTATCAGGCACCTGATGTAGATAGGTTTTTTAATGCTTTTACAAATACTTTCAATGGCTTTATAAAACCGATGAAAGTTAGAACCTTAAATACAGGGTATAGCTATTTGGGTTATCCAAACAAATTCAAAGTAACAGCTTTTTATTCTGATGTGGAAGATGAGATTTATTATGATGGGACAAAAAATACCAATCTCGATAAAACAAGAAAATACGGCTTAGAACTATATGATAGATACAATATCGCTTATAATCTTTATACAACACTCAATTATGCATATATAAACACAAAAATCAGAAAAGATGCCTTAAACCCAACGGTTGTTGGTAATGAAATCCCAGGTGTTTCAAATCATAATATTAAAGTTGCATTAGGTTATAATCCAACACATCGTATCAATCTTTTGCTCTCTCATATCTTTAAATCAAAGACATATGCGATGAGTGACTTTGATAAAAGCTTTGGCAAAATGCAATCTTATAATACAACAGATTTTTCTGTAAGTTATAAGTATAAAAATTATGAAATTTTTGCTAAAGTGAACAATATCTTTGATGAGACAAATGCTTTGTTCGCAGATGATGGTTTTTCTCTTGGAGTGTATCCGATAAATTATGAGAGAAATTTCATGGTTGGGTTCAACGCAAAATTTTAAGGTTAAAAAATGAAGATAAACCTAAGATATTACATCTGGTACAAGTTACTTAACTCACTATTTTTAGGTTTATCTATCGGGAGTATATTTGTGATTTATACTCCTTTAAAACCTTCTATCTACTCTATCGGTGGGATTGTTCTGGCTATCGGTATGCTTATACTTGCTAAGTTTTATGAAAAAATGATGCATAAAAAAATCTTTTTTTATGTAACTTTGTTTGTAGAGTTAGTTGTGCTGTTTATCGTGACGGTTTTTCTTATCTTTAATTATTCTTATGTGAGTGCTTTGTGGGTATATGCTGGTTATCAACTGACATTTATCTTTGGAAATTATTTGGTTCGGATGGAAACTATCGCACTGCAAAAAGCGAGCCTACTCTCCTTTGTAGATGTAGCAAAACAAAAGGGCTATTTGGGTGGCTTAATCCTCTCTTATCTCTTTTATAAAGGTTTAGAATCTTTACATGTAAAGGACAAACAGCTTCAAGTGTATGATTTACATGTAGGGCTTTTTTTGTTACAGCTTTTTATCATCTTTCTTATTTTCAAATCTTTTCGACGAGTTTATTAAGCTAAGATAAATTGATTTAGTGATATTCTTTTTTAGTAAAAAAAAATTTACTAATTTCTTTATGGATTGTATTTTGTTAGAAAAATTTTTCAACCGTTTTACCCTCTTGCAGTCGTTGGTTATGATGATTGCTTTTTCTTTGTTGCTACCTATACCATTGCTTTTGGGTGCGTATGTCCACAGCACTTTTAAAAACAAACAAGAAGATTTTGTTATCGTTTCGACAAAGAAGTTTGAACTCTCTTCCGAGATTTTTACAGAAGCCCTTTGGAATTTTTATCCTGAACTTGCTCAAACGATTGTAAATCAAATGAGTTTAGATAAGAGTTTTGCATCAGTAACTCTAAAAGATTCTCACGGCTCAGTTTTTCTCTCTTATGAAAAGGTTAAAAAAGATGATGAACTTTTTCATTTAGAAAAAAATCTTCAAAGAAATGATGTTTTTGTAGGTACTGTTCAGATGGCATTTCGAAAAGAAGGTTTGTTAGAGTCTTTGCTCTCTGATCTGTTTTTATTTGGAAGTTTGGTCTTTTTGCAAATCATTCTTATCTCCCTTGTTATATCCTCTTTTTACTATCTAAAAATTATCAAACCGATTCGAAGACTTGTTAATGATTCTGAAAAATTAGCTAAAAAAGAGCTCGATACAGAGTTTATTTGGAGTGGTAAGGATGAGATAAATACACTAGGAAGAGCTTTAGATAAAACAAGAATTGCTCTAAAAGAGCTTTTTGAAAGGCTCATCTCTCAAAATGAATTTCTTGATGAGAGGGTGAAGCAAAGAACAAGAGAATTAGAAGAAGCAAGCAGGTACAAATCAGAATTTTTAGCCAATATGTCACATGAGATTAGAACGCCTATGAATGCGATAGTTGGTATGTGCCACTTAGTAAACAAGACCAAACTCAACGAAGCGCAATCAAACTATATACTCAAAATCAAAGATGCTTCAGCTGTACTACTTCGCATCATAAATGATATTTTAGATTTTTCTAAGATAGAAGCAGGAAAACTGAGTCTTGAGCATATAGCTTTTGATATGCATAAAGAGATAAAAAAGAGTATCTCTATCTTCTCTATTTTAGCAAAAGAAAAAAATATAGATTTAAGTGCGGAGTATATAGAAACAAATCGTTTTTATAGAGGTGATCCTTATCGTATCGTGCAAATATTAAATAACTTTTTAAGTAATGCGATCAAGTTCACGAAAGAGGGCAAAGTATCTTTACATGTAAAAGAAAAAATCCTAGATAAACAGAGAAGTTTTTTAGTTTTTAGTGTTAAAGATACAGGAGAGGGAATCTCTAAGGAAAAACAAAAACGACTTTTTCAAGCGTTTTCACAGATAGATGCTTCAACAACAAGAAAACATGGTGGTACAGGTCTTGGACTTTATATTTGTACACAATTAGCAGATATGATGGATGGTAAGATTACTTTTGAATCTAAAGAGGGGGTTGGAAGTCAGTTTAACTTTGAGATAGAGTTAGAAAAAGTTGAGGGGGCAGATGTTCAAAAAGAGAATGGTTTAGATATGTTTAAACCTCTTCATATCCTCTTCGTAGATGATGATAAAACTTCACGAAATATCCTCCAAGAGTATATCCGCTCTTTTGGATTTTTTGTTACAACTTTTAGTGATTCACAAAAAGCGATGGATTTTTTAAAAACAAGTAATGAAAAGTTTGACTTGTATATTTTTGATTATCATTTAGGCGATATAAATGGAATTAGTTTGTATGAAAAGATTAAAAAAGAGTTACTAAACACACCTCCTGCTCTCTTGATAACCTCTGATAGTGATACAAGTTTAAAGTCAAAAGCAATTGAGGCTGGGTTTGAGAGATTTTTAGTAAAACCAGTCAACCCATCTTTTTTATACGATGATATCACTTCTTTATGTAAAATCGAAAAATCCGAAGCCATAGTGGAACATTCTAAGATAGATTTTTCAGATAAGCAGATTTTGCTTGTCGAAGATAATGAGATTAATCTTGAAGTAGCCATGTACCTTCTCAAAGAGACTGAAGCAAAAGTTTCCATAGCAAAAAATGGTTTTGAAGCGGTCGAAAAAGTTAAAAACAACCATTATGATATCATTTTAATGGATATTCAAATGCCTGTTATGGATGGTTATGAAGCGACAAAAATCATAAGAAAAGAGTTGCACTATGAAGGTTCTATCATCGCTATGACAGCAAATGTAATGGCGCATGATATTAAAAAATGTATCGAAATTGGTATGGATGAGCATATAAGTAAACCGATAGATGTTGAAGAGTTTTATGGAACTCTTTTGAACGTTTTTGGCAAAAAAGTTGAGAAGTCAAAACATATCGCAACTTCTTCTAGTATTGAATTTGACAAGCAAAGTGCTTTAAAGAGATTAGGAAATAATGAAGAGCTTTGGAGAAAGACTTTTTGTAAATTTTATGACAAGTATAAAAACTTAGAAAAAGATGTTCAAAACTTACTGCTTCATGCCTCTTATGAAGAGATACAACGATATATCCACACTCTAAAAGGTCTTAGTGGCTCAATTGGAGCAAATGTTTTACAAAGCGAGGCTGTACATGTAGAAAATAGTCTAAAAGCGCAGAAAAAACTTGATGAAATCTCTTTTGAGAGTTTATTTTCTAAGGCTCATTCTCTTTTTGCTTCTTTGGAAGTTGAGTATCAAAAAGAGTGTCAAGAACGTAAAAAAGCGCTGCAACAATTAGATAAGATTTTTCTAGAAGAGAAACTACAAAGTCTTGCCGAAGCTTTGGAAATGTCTTATGTCTCAAAAGTTAAAGGGATTTTGCTAGAATTAAAACAGTATGAAAATTTGGCAAATATAAAAGCATTTTTAGAATTACAAGAAGCTTGTGATAGTATTGATTTTGAAAGTGCCTTAAAGCAGATGCAGATACTAAAAAAGGAGCTATGATGTCAAGGGTTTTGATTATAGATGATACCCCTGAATATATCGAAATGTTAGGCGATATTTTAAGTGATTATGAGATTTTTGCAGCCAAAGATGGAAAAAAGGGTATCCAATTAGCTCAGAAAATTCTTCCCTCTGTTATCTTGCTTGATATCAATATGCCAGAACTTAATGGATATGAAGTTTGTAGAAGATTAAAGTTAAATAAAGAGTTACAAAATATTCCAGTGATTTTCTTAACTGCGAATGAAGGTACAAATTTTGAGGAGATAGGGTTTGAAGTGGGTGCTGTTGATTTTATCTCAAAACCTTTTAACACAGCGATTTTACGAGCAAGAGTCAGTACTCATATCAATCTATATAAACTACAATCAAATCTAAAAAAAGAGGTTGCCAACAGACTCAAAGAGATTAAAAATTTAAACAAAGAGATGATGTATCTTGCCGCTTCGATAGCCGAGATGAAGTCAAAAGAGACAGGCTTGCACTTAAAAAGAGTTTCTTCTTTGTCATATCTCATCGCCACAAAATTAGGCTTTAGTGAAAATGAAGCACAAGAGTTAAAAATGGCTTCAATCTTGCATGATATCGGTAAAGTAGCTATACCTGATCATGTTTTAAACAAACCAGAAAAACTGAGTCAAGTTGAATGGGAGATGATGCAAAAACATGCTATTTTTGGGTACGATATGCTAAAAGAGTCAGATTTTGAGCTGATGCATTTAGCCGCAACTATCAGTTTAGAACATCATGAGCGTTGGGATGGTACAGGGTATCCTAAAGGGATAAAAAAAGAGGAGATTTCTCTTGTTGGTCGCATCGTTGCTGTTTCTGATGTTTTTGATTCGTTGCTTGATAAGAGGGTATATAAAGAAGCATGGAGTCCTGAAGCTGTTAAATCTTATTTTCAAGATATGTCAGGAAAACAATTTGACCCTAAAATTACACAGATTCTTTTAGAAGATTTTGAAACCTTTTTAGAAACTAGAAACTCTTTGGAGATTTAAATGAAAAATTTTTTCTTCTTAGTTATATTTTTTTGTTTTGGATATGCGCAAGAGCTACATATTTATACCGAAGAACTTCCACCTTATAATTACACAAAAAATGGAGAGATTGTTGGAGTTTCTACTGTGTTTTTACAGCATATCATGAAAGAGTATGGGGAAGAACTTAAAAAAGGTGATATTCGTATAGGATCTTGGTCAAGAGGTTACGAAGAGGCTTTAAAAGATAAAAAGAGTATGATATATAGTACTGCTAGAACAAAAGAGAGAGAAAAACTTTTTGCTTGGGTAGGACCTATTGATCAGCTTATCATAGGTGTTATCGCAAAAAAAAGTAAAAATATCAAGATAACTTCACCAAAAGAGTTAAATTCTTATAAAATCGGTACACTTCATAGGACAGCAGCAGAACAGCTTTTGAGAGAAGTTGGTGTTGATGAAAAGAATTTAGATAGATTTGCAAACATAAAATCTCAGTTAAAAAAGCTTGAAACAGATAGAGTTGATTTGGTAGCCTTTGGTTATGAGGGCATGAAATTTTTTCAACGAGAACTAGGTATCGATACCCAAAAGTATGAGTTGGTATATGTTCTGAAAAAAGCAGACTTATACTATGCCTTTCATAAACATACAGATAAAAAATTTATCGAAGATTTAAACAAAATCGTCCAAAAACTTCATCAGTCTAAAGAATATTCAGTAAAAGCTATCAAAGAAAGCTGTGGTTTGTAGTATGAGGCTTCTTGCGATTTTTTTTCTCTTTGTAAACTTTTTGTATGCTTTTGAAGTTAAAAATGGTAAAAGCTTGATTTTTGAGTTGCAAAATATAGATAAAAATGCAAAAATTACTTTTTTGAACAAAACACATAAACCCATAAAGCATCCAAAAAAAGAGGGATATTATCTGGTGATAATTCCTATTGATTATAAAACTGAAGCGAAAGAGTACAGCCTAGAGTATACATACCAAAATAAAAAAGTTACACAAGCTGTACATGTAAAGAAAGAAAACTATCCAAAAGAGCAGCTTAGTGTTGAACCTTCTAAAGTAAAGCCTCCTAAAAAGTATCTTGATAGGATTCATAAAGAGTATGAAGAGGCAAAGAAAATCTATGCTACTTCTACCGATAAACTCTATTTTAATTCTCCTTTTATTGTTGGGATAAAAACTCAGATTACAAGTGAATTTGGGAGTGCTAGAGTTTATAATGATGTTTTAAAAAGTTATCATGGTGGGGTTGATTTTCGTGCAAAAGAGGGAACGAAGATAGTAGCCATAAATCATGGTAAAGTGGTTATCGCAAGTGAGAGATATTATGCTGGTGGTTCTGTTGTGATTGACCATGGATTTGGGATTTATAGTTCTTATTTTCATCTTAGTAAAGTCAAGGTGAAAAAAGGAGATTTGGTAGAGCAAAATCAAGTCATCGCACTTAGTGGTAAAAGTGGAAGGGTAACAGGTCCTCATCTTCATTTAGGTATAAAAGTCTCTAGTGTAAATGTAGACCCGCTTGATTTTATAAATCAGATAAACGCTTTACTCGCTCTTAACTAATTTATGAACCGTTCTTCTAACGATAGGAACTACTATAACAACAGCAGGAAATGCTACGACAAAAGCTCTTAAAAACGCATTGAACAAAATTGATAAAAAGTTTTCTACAATCCCTACATTGATAAAAGAGATGACTCCTGACATTAAAAATGACATAAACAAAGACATCAAAAATGCAAAAGTTAAAAATTCGTATTTCTTAGGTATCACAACCGCTCCTTTTCAAAGTTCGCTATTGTACAACGATATTATTAATCACTTCTTAATATTAAAGAATTTTATCTAAATAAAAGTTTCATCTATGATATAATTGCGCCCTAAGGATTATGGTGGATGAAAAAAACTTTATCAAATTATTATTTAGCTACTGCATTTATTTTTATTGCAGTAGTAACGTTAATTATAACGGCTATTTCACATTCAACGCAATATATGGTTTTAAACTCGAGTACACAAGAGATTCGAGAGAACATTTTACAAAACTATAAAGATGAATTGAAAAATAGAGTAGAAGTTGTCGAACAATTTATAGAACAAAAGAACTCTCTTGTGAGAGAGCAGCTTGAAAGCGATATTAAAAACCGTGTTTATGAAGCTTATAATATCGCTTATAATTTGCATGAAAAATATAAAAAGACTAAATCTCCTCAAGAGATAAAAGCTATTATCAAAGAGTCATTGAGACAGATTAGATTCAATGAGGGCAGAGGTTACTTTTTTATTGATGATACATCAGGAAATTGTATCTTATACCCTATTCGCCCTAATCTTGAGGGAACAAGTATCATCAACTTTCAAGATGTAAATCAAAAGTACGTTATCAAAGAGTTAATTAGTACAGCCTTATCTAAAAATGAAGGTTATACTTCTTATTTTACCTACAAATACAAGTACAAAGAAGATGCAAAGCGCTATGAAAAAGTTACTTTTGTAAAGCTCTTTGAACCTTATAATTGGGTTATAGGTACAGGTGAGTATCTGGATGATGTAAAAAAAGATATACAAAAAGAGATAGCACAAATCATCAATACAATTCGTTTATATAACAACACAGGCTATATCAATATCTATGAAATACATGATTATAATGGAGGAGAAGAGTTTGCTACTTTGATAGCAAACCCAAACAACCACTCTCTTATCGGAAAAAAGATAAGTTCAAATGTAGTGGATACAGATGGAGTAAAGTATAGACAAATAGCTTTAGATTTGCTAAATAAACATGGTGAAGGTTATGTTACTTATAAGAGCCGCTTGCAAATTCCACCA
>DLUF01000081.1 GCA_002742765.1 Sulfurospirillum sp. UBA12182
TAATAAAAGAAAAATCTCTATCGTTGGTTCGAGAAGACCACTTGCTTACACAAAACAGATGACACTTAAGCTTGCACAAGAACTCTCCCATAGAGATGTCTGTATCGTCAGTGGTGCTGCTATGGGCGTAGATGCTTTGGCACATCAAGGAGCAAGGAGTTCTCATACGATAGCTGTTATGCCAACAGGACTCTCTTTGCGTTATCCTAGTGTGAATGCAAACTTAATCAAAGAGATTGAACAAAAAGGTCTTTGTATAAGTCAATTTGAAGACAGCCAAACAGCCAAAGCTTGGAGTTTTATACAAAGAAATGAGTTGGTTGTCGCTTTAGGTGAGAGTCTCATCGTAACTCAAGCCGATAAAAATAGTGGTTCAATGAGAAGTGTTGCTTTTGCGCTTGAAATGGGAAAAAAAGTTTATGTGTTACCTCATAGAATTAAAGATAGCGAGGGGACAAATGAGCTTTTAGAAAAAAATCTTGCAACTTGCATCTATGATATAAATCTTTTTGTAGAGGAATTTGGAGGTAAAAGTTCTAAAAATGATGAGTTTTTAACTTATTGTACTAGCTCTCCAAGTCTTGATGAGGCTCTATTTCGATATGGAAATCTTGTGTATGAGTATGAGCTTGAAGGTCTTATTTGTATCGAGAATGGAAGTGTGAGAGTTTTATCATGAAAAAGATAGCAGCCTTAGATATCGGTCTTAAGCGCATAGGAGTTGCCTTGTGTTTGAGTAAAGATTTAGTGATGCCACAAGTTGCAATTTTGAGAAAAAACAGAAATCAAGCTGCTCGTGATGTTGATACTTTTTTAAAAGAGTGGGGGATAGAGCTGCTTGTCGTTGGAGTTCCAAAAGGGGGCTCAAGCGAAGATGAAATGCAAAGAAGGATAGAGCACTTTGTCTCTTTGTTAGAGTATGACAAAGAGATTATTTTTATGGACGAATATGGCTCAAGCATAGAGGCTAAAGAGATGATGCAAGGAGTTACTAAACAAAAACGTGATGGTAAAGTAGACTCGCTTGCTGCTCAAATCATCTTACAAAGGTATCTTGCTTCTAAAGCTTAAGCTTAAAGATTGCATCATAAACAGATTCATCAAAAGCTACTATGACCCTATCGTGGTATTCGATTACGGGTCTTTTGATGAGTAAATTCTCTTTTGCTAGCCACTCTATTTTACTTTTTTCATCTAAATTCAAATCTTTCAAACCCAAAGTTCTATACTTTGTTCCTTTGTTGTTAAACAAAACATTTATCTGAGTTTTGTGTAACCATTGGTTTATCTTTTCTTCATCTACTGGTGAGGTTTTAAAATCAATAAATTCGTATTCTAAATCATTGTCTTGAAAATATTTTAGAGCTTTTTTTACGCTACCACAACTTTTAATTCCATACACTTTTATCATCAATTCTCTCCTAAACTTTTATATCTTTTTTAAGAAAACAGGAGTATAGTATACTCATAAAAAAATTAAAAAGGGGTTACTATGCAAGTAAATGTAAATTCAATGATAGCGCATAACAATTGGATGTCTAGTAACTCTCATAATGTAGCAAATGTAAATACGAAAGATTTTCAATCTACAAGTACAACGATACAAGGTACTCCTAATGGAGGGATTGAAGCTAGATTCTCACAAAATGAAACCAATACTGATATCTCAAAAGAGTTGAGTGAGCAAATCCCTATTGAAAAAAGTTTTCAAGCCAATGCTAGTGCTATAAAAACAAAAGATGAGATGATAGGTTCTCTTTTAGATTTATCTATATGATGAGCATAGCATCGCCATACGAGAAAAATCTATATCTTTCTTTTACAGCTTCTTCATAGACTCTTAAAGTTTCCTCTAGCCCTATAAAAGACGCTACTAGCATGATGAGAGTTGATTTTGGAAGATGGAAGTTTGTTAAAAGGTAATTCACTCTTTGAGGGAGATTTCTTGGATGTAAAAAAAGGTTACTATACCCTTGTTCTTCTTTGTTTCTTACATAATATTCTACCGTTCTAGTAACAGTTGTACCAACTGCTAAGAGAGGCTCTTTTGAGTCTATAACTTTAGAAGTTTCTTTGGGAATAGTATAAAACTCTGAGTGCATAACATGTTGAGTGATATCATCTACTTCTACTGGCTTAAATGTACCAGCTCCTACATGTAAAGTAAGAAAATGGCATTGATATCTCTTTTGAAGTTCTTGAAACATTTGTGATGTAAAGTGCAAAGAGGCTGTTGGCGCGGCAACTGCTCCTTGATTTTTAGAAAAAACACTTTGATACTCTTTTGCGTCTTCTTGGTTATCTTCTCTTTTTATATAAGGAGGCAATGGAATATGCCCAATTTCCTCTAAAAGTTCAAAAAGTTCATTTAAAAGCAGAGCTTTTTCTTTACATGTAAAGGCTACAACTCGTGTACCATCTTCTTGTAAAGAGACAACAGTCGCTACTAAATCTTTGTCAAAAAAAAGTTGTGTACCGACTTTGACTTTGCCTTTTATATAAACACAAAAGAGATTTTCTCCCAAAGGAGAGTTGAGCAGTAGTTCTATCTTTCCACCACTTTGCTTTTGACCATAGATGCGTGCTTTGACAACTTTTGTATCATTTAAGATGATATGTGTTTTACTTGGAATAAAATCAAAAAGTTCACCGAAGATTGCATGTTTGATTTTTTTTGTTTTTCTCTCATAAACTAGCAATCTAGCAGAATCTCTAGGGTTTGCTGGATACTCTGCTATAAGATTACTAGGCAAATGATAGTCATAGCTATCTTTTAAAAGTAAAGAGTCTATAAATCTTCCTCACTCTCATCGTCTTCATACTCTTTTTCACCATTTGTCTCTTCTTTTGGAGGAGCAGGGTTGACAGCTTTTGCTATGAGTATAGACACCCCATAAAGAAGGATAAGTGGACCAGCCATAAGAAACTGTGTCAAGATATCAGGTGGAGTTAAAAGTGCGGCAACAAAAAAGATGATAACGATAGCATATCTAAAAAAGCCTTTCATCGCTTCATCATCTACTAGACCGATTTTAGCTAAGAAAAAGGTGATTACAGGAAGCTCAAAAGCTAACCCAAAACCAAAAAGAAGTTTTGTAAAAAAGCCAACATACTCCCCGATACTAGGAAGTGCTGTAAAAAGTTCACCACCAAAATTGACTAAAAATTCAAAACCTAAAGGGATAACAACATAGTAACAAAAAGAAGCTCCCATAAGAAACATAACAGTTGCAAAAAGAACAAATGGAATCACAAGTCTTTTTTCGTTTTCGTACAAACCAGGAGCAACAAAGAGCCAGAATTGCCAAAAAATGATAGGCAAAGAGATGATGAAAGAGGCAAAAAATGAGACTTTGAGTGCTGTAAAAAATGGCTCTTGTAAAGCTGTAAAGATAACGCTTGATTCAGGAGGAAGAACGAGTTTTAGCGGTTCTAACATCCAAGCTAAAAGTGGTTGCCAAAAGGTGAAACAAACAAAGAACATAACAAAGAGTGTTCCAACAGAGACAGCAAGGCGTTTTCTTAGTTCAACTAAATGAGGTTTTAAATCTTCAAACATTAATTATCCCCTTTAGGCTCTTTAGGATTTATACTTTGAGTTATCTCTTCGCTTGCTGCTTTGAGAGGATTTGTTGCTATATCTTTTGCTTTGCTAACACTTTGTTCAATTTCTCTAAATGCATCAGTGGCACTTTGAGTTGACTTTTTGATTTCATTTAATTCATCAAAAGTGATAGTTTTTCTAACATTTGTCTGAGCATCTTCTAGCTGTTGTTTATATTTTTTCGTCTCTTCTTTTAACTCTTCTAGTTTAATCTCTTGTTCAATAGAAGCTTTCGCATCGTTTATACTAGTTTTAAAAGTTTTGAAAAATTTTGCTATCTGAACCATTGCAGAAGGAAGCTTATCTGGCCCTAAAAATAAAACAGCTATAACAGCTATAATCATAATCTCCATAAAACTCATACCAAACATATCTTACCACCTTAGAATAAAGAAGCAAATTTTATCTAAATTTTACTAAAATGTTTTTAAAACCAAAAGAGTTTTAATCCAACAAGAAAAGAGCTATTTCGTCACTGAGAAGATAGTCGTTGTTATAAAACTTTTTATCTTTACATGTAAGCTTGTTTTCGCCTAAGAGCAAAAGTGCTTTTTCTAACTCTTTTTGTGTTAAAGCTTCCTCTTGAATGCCTATTTCACTTCTTAGACCTAAAAAAATCTTTTCTACATGTAAATCCTCTTTTGTGAGATGTTCAACTCTTACATGTAAAGGATTTTGGATATATTTTTCTACCTCTTTGTGAGGATAATAGCGAATTGAGTTTTCAAATCCAACAGCTCCAGCCCCTATGCCTATGTACTCTTTCCCTTCCCAGTAGCCTAAGTTATGTTTACTTTTATATTTGCCAAAATTGGAAATTTCGTATTGAGAAAAACCATAAGATTTTATAGCTTCGATAAACTCTTTTGCTAGATTTTCACAAGGATTTGTATAATCGCTTTTATCTTGAAACTTTGTTCCTTCTTCCAAGGTAAGAGCATATGCGCTAAGGTGATTGATGGGTAAGCTCATCGCAGTTTTTAAATCTTGGGTTAAAAGGGAGATATTATCTAAGTGCGTTGCATAAATCAAATCTAAAGAGATATTTTCAAATCCTAGTTTAAAAGCGTTTTGAACAGCTTCTATGGCTTGTTTGTGGGTATGTGAACGACCTAAAAACTTCAACTTTGCCTCGTTAAAGCTTTGAACACCAAAACTGATACGATTAACTCCGAAACTTTGCATCATCTCTAGCCACTGTTTGTTTGCAGAGTTTGGATTTGCCTCTGTTGTAATCTCCGCATCTTTTTGTAAAAAAGGGCTAATGAGTTCAAAAAACTTTTCAAAATAGTGTGCATCTACGCAAGAAGGAGTTCCTCCCCCTATGAAAACAGTTTCGATTTTTTCCTCTTTTAGTCTTAAAAGTTTTGAATTTGTTTGTACTAAAACAGCTTGCATATAGTCTTTTTTTAAGTTGTATTTATCCACATAAGAGTTAAAAGCGCAGTAGTGGCATTTTGAATCACAAAATGGGATGTGTAAGTAGAGTAACAAAGAAATCCTTTGATATAAAAAGTTTAATTCACTTATGATTTTTTAATGACTTTTTGGGTAGTATTCTATCAAAAATAAGATAGGTAATGATAGAAATATGGAATTGAAGAAGAGATATAGACCAAATGTAGCAGCTGTCATCGTATCTTCCAAATATCCATTTGAGTGTGAAATCTTTATTGCTTTAAGGACTGATATAGAAAATGCTTGGCAATTTCCACAAGGTGGCATTGATGAAGGAGAGAGTGCTAAAGAGGCTCTTTATCGGGAGTTAAAAGAAGAGATTGGTACAGATGAAGTTGAAATTCTAACAGAATATCCTGAGTGGCTTACTTATGATTTTCCTGGAAAAATTGCTAAAAAGATGTACCCTTATGATGGACAGACTCAAAAGTATTTTTTAGTGCGACTAAAACCTGAAGCAACGATAAATTTACAAACAAAAGTTCCTGAATTTAGCGAATATAAATTTGTAAGCTATGCAGAAGCTTTGGAGCATATTACCTATTTCAAGAGACCTGTATATAAAAAGGTCTTAGAATATTTCAAACAAGAGGGATACCTTTAATGTTAATTGTACAAAAGTATGGTGGAACAAGTGTAGGTACACTTGAGCGTATAGAAGCGGTTGCACAAAGAGTTGCAAAAACAAAAGAAGCTGGAAATGATGTCGTAGTTGTTGTTTCTGCGATGAGTGGCGAGACAAATAAACTGATAGAGTATGCAGAGTATTTTAGTAAAACTCCAAAGCAACGAGAGATGGATATGTTACTAAGCTCAGGTGAGAGAGTTACCAGTGCACTTTTAGCTATTGCTTTAAATGAGATGGGGTATCCAGCGATTGCGATGAGTGGAAGACAAGCTGGAATCGAGACAGATTTGGCACACACAAAAGCACGTATCGAAAATATAGACAGAACGCAAATCGAGAGTAAACTCCAAGAAGGAAATATAGTAGTTGTAGCTGGATTTCAAGGAATCACTAGAGAAGGCGATGTTTCTACATTGGGACGTGGTGGAAGTGATTTGAGTGCAGTGGCGATTGCAGGAGCGCTCGAAGCTGATTTGTGTGAGATTTATACGGATGTTGATGGTGTTTATACCACAGACCCTAGAATCGAGCCAAAAGCAAAAAAATTAGATAAAATCAGTTACGATGAGATGTTAGAGTTAGCGAGTCTTGGTGCAAAGGTATTGCAAACTCGTTCAGTAGAAATGGCAAAAAAATTAAACGTAAATTTAGTAACAAGAAGTAGCTTCAACGATAATGAAGGTACATTGATAACAAAGGAAGAAAACATAATGGAACAACCAGTAGTTAGTGGTGTAGCTCTTGATAGAAATCAAGCACGTGTAACATTAAGAGGTGTTACTGATAAACCAGGTATCGCAGCGGAGATATTTAGAAAACTTGCTGATAACAACATCAATGTTGATATGATTATCCAAAATGTTGGTCACGATGGTACAACAAATCTAGGCTTTACTGTCCCTCAAAATGAGTTAGAAATAGCAAAGAAAGCGATGAGTGAAATCAAAGCATCAGAATCAGTTGAATATGATAGTGATATCGTAAAAGTCTCTATCGTAGGTGTTGGTATGAAATCTCACAGTGGAGTAGCTTGTAAAGCTTTTGATACATTAGCGCACGAGGGCATTAACTTAGAGATGATTAGCACGAGTGAAATTAAAATTTCAATGGTAATCGCCGCAAAATATGGAGAGTTAGCAGTAAGAGCTTTACATAGTGCGTATGGATTGCATCAGTAGGATATTTTTTAATGCAAGAGTTTTTAAAATGGACATTAGATACTATTAGACAAGATGACTCTATGATGAGTTGGATGGAAGAAAAAAGGTTTGAGTGGGTTCCACTCACCGCTTCCATGCTCAAAAACTTACTAGAGGGTCAAACAATCATTTTAATCAGTGATAGTGAGAGGGAGTGGTTTAGCAAATACACTCTTCGAGCTATCAACAATAAAAATAAAAATCGACCACTTTTACCTTTTGTCTCTTTAAAAACTTTTTTTCCAAATCTCTCTAGCATCAAAAGTGTTGAAGATATAGAACTGCTAGAAGATTTACTCTCCCAGTCTTTTCCTAATGGATACACCTTCTTTTATGTGGGAAAAGGTAATGATATCAGAATGCAAATAGCAAAGAGAAAAGATGACAGTTTTATGTGGGTTTTTGATGAACATCTACAAAATAGTTTTTATCTCTCTAGTTATGATGACCTTTTAGATATCAAACTTATCCAACTCTTTAGACTCTTAGATAAAAGTATAGACGCTCTTTTATTTGCTGAGGTCAGCTTTGGAAGTTGAGTTAGAGAAGCTTTCTAGCCACATCTTAGTCTCTCCTGATTTAGAAAAAGCAAAAGAATATATCCAAAATAGATATGAAGGATATAGAGTCGTCTCTTTTTTCCCAGAGAAAGAGTTTTCCATAGAAGATGCTAAAGAGGTCGTTAAAGAAGCTTACATAGCTGAGTCAAAACAGAAGATAATCGTTCTTGGAGCAAGCAGTTACAACATATATTCACAAAATTCTCTTTTAAAGATTTTAGAAGAACCTCCGAGAAATATCGCCTTTATTTTGATAGCAACCTCAAAAACTGGCTTTTTACCAACGATACGCTCAAGACTAAGACTTGAGACTCTTCAAAACCAAAGAGAGATAAAAAGTTTAAACCTAAAACTCTCAGCGCTTGATGCTAAAGATATCTATACC
>DLUF01000024.1 GCA_002742765.1 Sulfurospirillum sp. UBA12182
TAAACATTCAGAACAGCTTGCTGATGCAATAAAAAATGGTACACCGATAATTATTACAACACTACAAAAATTTCCTTTTATCTTAGAAAAAGTTGGTGATTTGCCAGGACGAAAATATGCTGTTATCATAGATGAAGCTCATAGTTCACAAGGTGGAGAAGCTTCTAAAAAGATGAATGAAGTTTTAAGTACTCATGCTAAAAATGACGAAGAACAACTTAAAGAAGCCCAAGAGCAAGATGTGAAATTTAATCAAAGTATGGAAGAAGATAGCATCGAGTTTGAAATAGAAAAATCACTTCAAGCAAGGGGAAAACAAGAAAATATCAGCTTTTTTGCTTTTACTGCAACTCCAAAAGCTAAAACAATTGAAGTATTTGGAAGAAGAAAAGATGATGGCACAATGGGCGAATTTCACTTATACTCTATGAGACAAGCTATTGAAGAGGGATTTATTTTAGATGTCCTTAAAAACTACACTACCTATGAACTTTATTATAAACTTTCAAAAACAATAGAAGAAGACCCTGAATTAAATAAAAAAGAGGCAACAAAAGCTATTGGAAGATTTGTATCTCTTCATCCTTACAACATTGCTCAAAAAACAGAGATTATGATTGAACATTTTCGCCAAATTGTAGCTAAAAAAATTGGCGGTAAAGCAAAGGCTATGGTTGTTACAGCTTCAAGGCTTCATGCATTACGATATTTTGAAGCATTTAAAAAATATATCAAAGAGAAACAATATACAGATATAAAAGCCCTTGTAGCATTTTCTGGTAAAGTAGTTGATGATAGTTACCCTGATGGAGTAACTGAACCTGAGTTAAATGGATTTGGCGAAAAAGAGCTTCCTGATAGATTTGAAAGCGATGAGTATCAAGTACTTCTTGTTGCAGAAAAATATCAAACTGGATTTGACCAACCGTTACTGCATACAATGTATGTGGATAAAAAGCTCTCTGGAGTAAAAGCTGTTCAAACATTATCAAGACTCAATAGAATGCATCCAGGGAAAGAAGATACATTTGTGCTTGATTTTGCAAATGATAGAGAGACTATATTTAACTCATTTGCTCCGTATTATAAAAATACAACTCTGGAAAGTGAGACAGAACCAAATCACCTTTATGATTTAAAAGCTAGATTAGATACTATGGGCATCTTTTGGCAATCAGAAATTGACCAATTTGCAAAAGTATTTTTTAAATCAAAACAACAATTAACTTATAAAGATCAAGATAAACTTTATGCAATTCTACAACCAGCAGTGGATAGATATAATGGATTGGAAGAAGAGAAGCAAGATGAATTTAAAAAATCATTACGAACTTGGTGCAATATTTACTCCTATTTATCACAAATACTACCTTTTGCAGATGTTGAATTTGAGAAATTTTATGCTTATTCAAAACTACTATTAACAAAACTACCTAAAAGAGATTTATCTCAGAGATTACAGCTTGATGATGAAGTGGCTTTGGAATATTATAGACTTCAAAAAATAGAAGAAGGACATATAAAACTAGAAAGTGATGATCAGTTTAAATTAAAAGGTATCACAGAAGCTGGTATCAAAAGAGATAAAGAAGAACAAGCTCAACTTTCAGAAATCATAACTATCTTAAACGATAAGTTTGATACAGATTTTACCGATGCAGATAAATTGTTTTTTGATCAAATAGAAGCTGAACTGATGAAAGATGAAACACTACAGGCTCAAGCTAAAAACAATAGTATTGACAATTTTAAATATGGATTTGAAGAGATTTTCATCGGAAAATTGATTGACCGAATGGAAGATAATCAAGAAATTTTCAACAAAATACTTGATGATGATACATTTGGTAGTGTTGTTAAAAAATGGATGATGAATAAAATTTATAAAACGATTAATGATAAGTGATAATTTAGTTTAAAATTTTTAAAAGAGTTTTTATGGAGCTGGTAAGACTATTAAAAATACTACAATTAACATTAGTTTGAGAGTTTTGGAGAGATTGTTGGTGTGATGAAAAAGTAAGGATAAAGGTATGAGAATTTTAAATTTTATTTCAAGGATAAGTGAATGTTAAGTATTGATTTTTCAGCATATTATAGTGTAGATATTGAGTCTAATTCAGTTGTTAAACAGTCATCTGCTCAACTAGATGCTAACATAAAAAATTATATTACGGAGCATTTAGTAAATATTCACCAAGAAGAGGATATTAGAAAGTATTCCATTAAACAAAATCAAGCTACACAAGTATTAAGCTGTATGAATCAAATTTTACAAGCTTCTTCTAAAGAAGATAAAATTGAATATGCTCAACAAATTGCTAATCGATTGTTAGCAAAGGAAGTTGAAGCTCAAGCAAAAATCAATCATCTAAACAGTGAACTTCAAAAAGGTGGTTTGATTATCACTCATTTTACAAATGAAAGTGAAAAGTTTTTTGTAGTAGCTAAAGTTCATTTTATTGATGTGAGGATGGAATCAAATTTTGAAAAAGGAAAAGCTACTCCAGAAAAAGAACATATGCTAAAAACCGTAATTATTCCAATTGATAATAACTCAGTGACTTATGCAACACAAGAAAATTATGCACTTGTGACAGATAGTACAAAATCAAAAGGTTCATTAGCAGCTACTTTTTGGTGGAAAGAGTTTTTAGAGTTAATTGTAATCATTACAGATGAAGATAACACTAATAAAGCATTTAACAAAATTGATGGGTATTTAAGAAAGAAGTTTTTTGATCAAAACTATAAAATGGATTATTTTTATTCACGAAATAGTTTAATTTCTTATATGAAAAGTTCCCCTTCTTTTACTTTTAATACTGCTATTGCAAGTATAATGGGTGATTTTAGTACACTTGATTACATTACTGCATTGCCAGAAGAAAACAAAGAAGTCGAAAAAGCAAAAATTATTGAAGAAATTAAAAAACTCAATAAAAATAAAAATGATGAAATCATCTTTGATGGCAATTTTGCTATTGATAAAAATGCGATTAAAGCTAAGATGAAAAAAGTGATTAAACTTGACACTTCTATTAGTCTCACACTTGATGATGAAATACAAAATTTAAGAGATAAAATCGTTGCTGAAACAGATGCAAAAGGGAAACATATAAAAATTTACTCGGAGCAAGGGTACAATGAGTTTAAATAAAAAGATTCACAATTTGCAAAATATTGAAAATCTAAATACTCTATCTTCAAAAATTAATTTAGAAGAAAATTTCGAGTCATTTATTGTAATATTAAATGATGTATCAATAGATGTTTTTTTAAGTAATCTAAGCAATTATTCTCAATTGTTTTCTCCATTTTTTGATACAAAAGATTCTAATGATACCTTGAGAATTATAGTAAAGAATAATGTAAATAATATTCAAACTTTTGACTCTATAAAACAAATAACCAGTTATACATATGGTGATGATTATGAAGATGAAATGGGTATTATAGAAATCAAAATTTCTAAAGTGAATACTACTGATTACTTGACTATTTATAGTCTTGATTTATTTACTAAATTTCTTAGTGAGAAAAATATTGAAGATATTTTTAAACTGTTTTCTTTATTTGAAAAAAGAAAATTTAAAATCTTAGATGGTGGTCATTATAATTTTCAAACAGCATATTTTGTATTTGGTGATTCTATTAATTTTGATAATAAAACAAATCAGATGCTTAAAAATTTAGACTTGAGTGATAGAGAGAAAAAACTAAAAAGAATTAATGAAAATACTCATTTTGCAAATGCAAGCTCAATAAAATTTCTCCCAGAAGATTTTTATATAATAAACAAATCTTCTAATGAGGCTTTAAATAAATTATTTGACAAGTTAACACTTACTTTGGTCTTGAGAGTATTTGCAGATATTAGTGAATTCACTAAAAATCAACTCGTATATAAAATGTATGGATATAAAACCATTAAAAAAGAATATGATTTTATTAATTTTGATAGCGAGTTTATTGAAGATTATTTTAAAAGTTATGAAGAGATTTTTAATA
Organism: Sulfurospirillum sp. UBA12182; assembly: GCA_002742765.1. Taxonomy (GTDB): domain Bacteria; phylum Campylobacterota; class Campylobacteria; order Campylobacterales; family Sulfurospirillaceae; genus UBA6810. Next base: position 4,012 of record DLUF01000024.1, read on the forward strand.
CACATACAAGTGTATCTGATAAAATAGGATTGGCTAGAAATGTCATCTCTTTACATGTTGTTAAAGATGATTTTACAAAGATAAAAGGAAATATTGAAAGCTCAATTAAATCAAATTACAACATATATCTAAAAGAAAATGTAAAAAAATATATTGATGTTAAAAATAAAATCAATGATTCGATATTTTCCCTAACAAATAAATTTGATGATGCTACAGGGAATTTAATAAGCTCATTTAAAACAAGCTTTTACACCTTGGCAAGTTTACTAATTAGTTTGATACTCTTTAAAGTTTTGAAAAGTTCTTCTACTGCATTTGATTTGTTCTCTATAGAAGTATTCTTATTTTTATGTCCTGTTTTAATAGCTATGTACTTATTTAAAAAGTACAATATTTACGAAATTAGAGAGACTAAAAAAAGATTAATCAGCAGATATGAACAGTTGAAAAGCCAATATAAAGATATTTTAGATAACGATGATTTAAAGCAAATATTTGAACAACACAATTTTGAAGACATAAATATCAACTTTATAGATAATCAGATTTCAAAATATAATAAATACTGGAATATTACATTAATTTCATATTTCTTATTTTTCTTTATAGGAACATTTTGTGTTAAATAACAAGAAATATATAAAGGTGGATATTTAATGAAAATAGAAGTTGCAATTAAAGATGGAGATAGCCCAAAACAAAGAGGTGATTTATTAGAAGGCTTAGCCAAACAATTACTTGAAACTCAAAATTATGAAGTTGAAACAGAAATTCGTAATACTGGTATGGAATTGGATTTATTATGTAAAAACAGAGCAAATAATTCTCGGCAAATTTATGTTGAATGTAAAGCATACAAGGAAAGTAATAAGATACAAGCTGATGTAATAAAAAATATTGTTGGAATAAAAAATATAAAAAATTACACTGAAGTATGGTTGATATCAACATCTGAATTTGGTAAAGATGCGAAAGGTCTAAAAGATGAAATTGAGTCGAGTACTCAAGCTAAAGATTATACTTTTTATACTCCTGAAAAACTAATCCAAGCTCTTCAAAACTCTAATGCATTAATTAATATAGAGATAGCAAAAAAGAAAATTGAAGAAAAAATAGATACCAATAAAATAGGCAATGGTACATTAATAATTACTGAGTATGGTTATTTTTATTTGTTAGAACATCTTGAAGGTGGAGTTGCAAAAGATGTTTTTGTTACTTATGCAAATAATGGAAATATTGTTGATGAAGAAAAATTATTAGCAAACCTTAAAAACACGGATTCCTCGTATAAAGACTTTGACTTTAAAAGCAATTTACAGATATTTGCTTCCCATACAAATATAATAAATTTACCTATTGTTTTATTAGATAATAAACTTAAAATCAACGAAACATATGCAAAAAAATTAGATGATACAGGTATTAAGCTTACTCATACGAATAAGAGTGAATTGATTTTATCTGATATATTTGTTTACCAAGATTTGCAAGATATAGAGGATAATAAAAAGTTAAAAATCAATGCTGAAAAATTGTTAGATGTAGCACTATATCCAAAGTGCATGATTTTTGGAGAAGAAGTTTCTGGTAAGACAGCGTTGATATGTACACTACAAAAAGAACTTAATGCTATTGATTTAATACCTATTTTTATTGATGCAAAAGATATAAAAGCATCTGATTTAAAGAAATTTGAACAACAATTATCAAAAAATTTCACTAAGCAGTATTTTGAATTAGAAAATAGCACTTTAAATAATCATTATGAAAAAATAGTTATATTAATTGATAATTTCGAATCATTAGCGATAAAAAAATTTGAGTATAAATCTAAATTTTTAGAGATGCTCAATCAAAATTTTAGTAATGTTTTAATATTTTCTGATGATTCAGCAGAAATGGAAATTATGACGAAAGAGGATTTGAAAGGTAAATTAGAAAACTTTAAATTTTTTAAAATTAAAGAGTATGGATATAAATTAAGAGATAAAATGATTGAGAAATGGCTTTCTATAGGACAAGAAGAGCTAATCCATGATAATGATTTAATAGAAAAAAAAGATGAAGTTTTTAAAAAATTAGAAACAGTTATAGGCAATAAGTTTATTCCTACATATCCTTTGTATATTATTACGCTACTTCAACAAATAGAAGCTGGAACAAATAGCAATCTTGGAGGTAGTGCTTATGCAGAGTTTTATAATTATTTGATTATACAAGCGATGGGTAGTACAAAAATAAAAGCCGATGAGTTAGATTTTTATCACACATATTTATCGTATGTTGCATATTACTTCTTTACAAATGAAAGAAGAGAACTAGAAAAATCCGAGATTGAAAAAGTGCACGAGCAATATTCTAATGAATATCATAAAAAAAGTTTTTCTGTTGTATATGATAATTTAATTAGTGCAAAATTATTAAAAGAAAATAATGACTTTTATTCATTTGGTCATAATTATATATACTATTTTTATGTAGCTAAATATATTTCTGATAATATGGAAAAAAGAGGTAAAACCGAACAAATTAAAGATCAAATTGATAAATTAATTAAAAGATTATATGTTAGTGAATTTGCCAATATTATAATATTTTTAATTCATCATTCTAAAACTAGAGCTGAAAATATAATTGACAAAATATTAAATGAGGCAAAAGAAATTTTTAGTGAAACTTTACCTGCAACATTATCAAAAGATGAGTTAAGTAAGATTAATGAATTAGTTACAGAAGAAATTCAGTTGGTTATAGAAGATAAAAATCCTCATGAACATAGAAAGGAAGAGCTACACTTAAAAGATGAAGTCAATGACTCTGAAGAAGATAATAATACGGGGTATTCAACACCAAGCTATAATGAAGATATTAAAGAGTTAGATATTTTTGGAAAAATTAATCTATCAATTAAATTAATGGAAATCATAGGTCAAATAGCTAAAAACTATTATGGTTCACTAACTAAGCAAGATAAAAACATTTTGCTTGTAGAAACTTGCAGCCTTGGTTTGAGGAATCTAAACTTATTTATTAAGCAATTTAGTGAATATAGGGATTTGCTTGAAAAAGAAATTCAAGAGAAAATAGAGAAAAAGAATATAACATCTAAAAATGAAATTGAAAAGATATCAAGAAAAATCATATTTGATTTTACTGAGTTGATTTGTATCCATTTTATAAAAAAAATATCTTCAAACATCGCTTCTAAAAACTTATTTGAAGATATCGAAAATCTAGCACTAGATAATGAAGCAATGAAATTAATACATATCGCAACTAAACTGGATTTCTCTGGTGGTTTAAATAAAGAAAAAATTACTTTATTAAATCAAGAGTTTACAAATTCTAATAATTCTATCGCTAAAGAACTATTAAGATTCCTAGTTATTGAACATCTTTATAAATTTGATATTGAATTTAAAAAGAAACAAGAGATATGTGATAAATTGAAAATAGGTATTTCAACACAAAAAAATATATTAATCAATAAAGCAAAAAAATAATAAATTAGTGAGGAGCCAAAAAATGACAGATATTGATAAAAAACTCCAACAATTTTTAAGTACAAATGATGAAAATGAAATTTTAGAGTACAAAGAAGCTAAAAATCAGTACGATTTTGACAAAATTGGCAAGTATTTTAGTGCACTTTCAAATGAAGCAAATCTTATAGGTAAAAGTGAAGCTTGGCTTGTGTTTGGTATCAAAGATGATAAAAGTGTGGTGGGTACGAACTTTAGGACTGATACAAAAGCACTTCATAACCTAAAAGCTGAAGTTGCAAACCATACAACAAATAGAATCACTTTTAAAGAGATTTATGAAACAGAGCTTGAGGGAAAAAGAGTGGTTTTATTTCAAATCCCATCAGCTCCACTTGGTCTTCCTATCGCTTGGAAGGGACATTATTATGGGAGAGATAGTTCAGAGCTTCAACCACTTAATCTTGAAGAGTTAGAGAGAATTAGAAGTCAAAACAATGATTTTGATTGGAGTATCCAAATATGTGAAGATGCAACAATCGAGGATCTATCAAGTGAAGCTATACAAAAAGCACGAGAGCTTTATGCGATAAAAAATCCAAAACTTGCAGATGAGATAAAAGCTTGGGATGATACTACTTTTTTAAACAAAGCAAAGATAACTATAAAAGGTAAAATCACAAACACGGCAATACTGCTTCTTGGTAAAAGTGAATCAGAATATTTGCTATCTCCTGCGGTTGCACAGATTAGCTGGATACTCAAAGACAAAGATAACATCGCAAAAGATTATGAGCATTTTACTTGCCCGTTTGTTTTAAGTCTTGAAGCGGTTTATAACAAAATCAGAAATCTAAAATACAGATATATGGATGGAAATTCTTTGTTTCCACAAGAGGTTGAAAGCTATCATCCATTTATAATAAGAGAAGCTCTCAACAACTGTATAGCTCATCAAGACTATACAATGGGTGGAAAAATAAATGTAGTGGAGTTTGAAGATAGAAAATTAGTTTTTGCAAACAAAGGGGCATTTATCCCTCAAACTATTGAAAATGTACTAAAAACAGATGCACCTGAAATAAAATATAGAAACAAATTTTTAGCTCAAGCAATGATAAATCTAAACCTTATAGATACCATAGGAAGTGGAATTGTAAAAATGTTTACTATTCAAAGTAAAAAGTACTTTCCACTCCCTGAGTATGAGCTTTCAAATGACTCTGTAAAAGTAACCATAGAGGGAAAAGTGCTAGATATGAACTATGCTTTAAAGCTTGCAAGTGTTCCTGATCTTTCTTTGGAAGAGATTATTTTACTTGATAAAGTGCAAAAAGGTCATAACCTAAGTTCCGATGAAGTTAAAGTTTTAAAAGCAAAACATCTTATTGAAGGGAAACGGCCAAATTTACATATATCATCAAATGTGGCGAAATATACAAATCAAGAGGATGAATATCTTAGGCTAAAAGGTATTAATGATGAATATGCAAAGAAAATGATGATTGAATATTTAAAGATTACTAAAAAAGCCAAGAAATCAGATTTTATAAAAGCTCTGTTGGAAAAACTACCAGATGTACTTACAACAGAACAAAAACAAAACAAAATCAAAAATTACTTACAAGAACTTAGGAGAGAGGGATTGATAGTAAATAGTGGAAAATATTGGGAAATGGCTAAAAATTAGAATAAAAAATATTTTAGCCGTTTTTTTAGCCGTTTTTATCCCTAAACTACTGGCTGATAAGGACTAAAAACTAGCATTTTTGGGATATTTGAGCATAAAATGGAATAAATAGAAATAGCTAAACAGAAAAAAACTTAGCCATTTTTTTATACCACCGTCGGAAGCCAGCATGAAATCGGCGGAACCAAATTATTAAACTTTGTATAAGTTTGCTTCACCGTTGCTTCACAAATTTGTACGAAAAATATGAATTTGATTAGGGAAAAGCCTACTTATGGGCATTCTGTATTGAAAATTTGTTTGACTGTTGTTTGACTGATAGCTTAATATAAGCTTTATGTTTATAGATAAGCTGGAGTATTTTACAATGAATTATGACTATTGAGAGGTAAAAGAATTCTATGAAAATCGATATCTTAAGTGATTTACATCTCGATTTTTATTTCAAACCACACTTAACGACACTTGAGAATGTTTCTTCATTTTTTGAGCCAATTTTTACAAATAATACCGCAAGAACAATCGGTGATGTTTTGATTATAGCTGGTGATATTGGACATTATAATGTTCAAAATATAGAAGTACTGAAAATCATTCAAAAAAAGTTTTACAAACATATCATTTGTGTACTTGGAAATCATGACTATTATCTTGTAAATGGTGAAGCAAAATATAGTTTTGAAAACAACTCATTTAAAAGAGTTGAAAATCTAAGAAAGCTCATCAATAAAGAGAAAAATATCTATTGTTTAGATGGTGATATTGTAGAAATCGATGGTATAAAATTTGGCGGTTGTAATAGTTGGTATGATGATAGTTATATGAAGCGATATTTTAAACAGTTTGATACAAATTATATCAATTTACTTTGGAAGCAATACATCAACGATAGTAGGCTTATTTATGGTATCAATTATTTTGACACAATCTATAAAATAGAAACCAAAAAATTAGAAAATATCTATCAAAAGTGCGATGTGATGATTACCCATGTCAATCCATCATTTGATGAAGAGCATATCGATAAAAAGTATCACAACAATCAAACAAACACATTTTTTACTTTTGATGGAAGCAAATATTATCAAAATGGTACTATGAAATATTGGGTGTTTGGACACACTCACGACCCTATAGAGTATGAGATAAATGATGTAAAATTTTTATGCAATCCACTTGGCTATCCAAATGAAAGTGGATATGGTGAAAATATTATGATGAAAAGTTTTGAGATATAGTTGGAAAATTTACAGAAAGGATGCAGAAAGATATATGACATTTGATAAAGCATATTGTAAAGAACTAGGTGGAAATGTAACTGCTTATAAGGCAAGAAGAGAATTTTTTGCTCAAAATGATTTGGACTTCAAATTTAGCTTTTTTTGTCCTGATGAAAATTGTAATGTTGAATTAACGGGTGAAAATATCTATGCGATTGGTAAAGTAAAACATAAACCACATTTTAGGACTAAAAAGAATTGTAGCCATTCAGATGATTGTTCTATCGTGGAAGAGCTTGATAAAGAAGCAAAAAGTATAGACAAAGGTACTACAACAGCTACTGCTCATTCTCACAAAACCAATAAATACCCTGATGAGTTTATACTCAAGCGTCCAAAAAAAGAAAACCAAAATAAATCAGAACAATCTGACGATGATGATTTTGATATAGAGCCAAGAGAAAGAAGAAAATCAACAACTACGCCTACAAACGATTCAAAACCTCATAAGACAAGCTATTTGGAAAATGTGGTTGATAGTTATGAAGATATGAATGAGCAAGAAAGAAAAGAAGCCTATATAACACTAAATGCTCAAAGAAAAACATATCACAGTACATTTAAAAAGATCAAATATTTTCAAGATGGTGAAAATTTTATATTTTATGGTGAAATCGAACCTATAAAAGTTTATGGCGATAACTATTCAATAACTTTCAAAGATAGAGTCTGGATAGATAAAAAGCCATACTCTGTAAATATGTACATCACAGATGATCTAATCAGCAATTACCGTTTGTCAAGATTATTTAGAGAGTCTATTGATACACTTGCAAAACAAGGAAGCAATTCTAAAAATGCAAGATGCTATTTTGTAGGAAGTTATCCAAAACTAAAAAAAATACTTCGGCATGATGGTGGATTATATACAGTGTATGAAGTAATTGTAGAAAACTTAGACCATCTAGTAATCAAATTTGAAGAATAATCTCCAATAAAAAAGTTCCTGTAGGGGGATAATTGACGGAAAAATCAATTATCCTCCTATAGGAACCGAACTTATGTAACTAACACAGATAAAAAAGATAAGTCGGACAAGTCCAATTTATAAGGATTTAACCCTATAAAGCCCTAAAAATAGGCTCAGATAACAAAGCTTAAAGTTTACTTATAAAACTGTGCAGTACATAAGCTATTTTTAAGCTAAAAAACCGAAATTGTGCAATAACTGTGCAATAAGATTTACAAAATAGCTCTATTATGACAACTTTTTAGGTGGATACAAATTTGAAGATTTTGGATAAATTTAAAGAGGTGTGTCGCACAGCCGAAGCAATTAATGTTAATTTTTTATTATAGTTGATTTTGTGAAAATTCCCATGAATAGGGGCTTAAGATGGTGCGGATAACTGGACTCGAACCAGCACGGATTGCTCCACAAGCCCCTCAAGCCTGCGTGTCTACCAATTTCACCATATCCGCATATTTAACAATTTTTGAAGGTTTTAAACGCCCCCTCAAGATAGCGTGTCTACCAATTCCACCACCGACGCATAAAAGAAGAAGAGACTCCTCTTAGAAGAGTCTCGATTTATTACATAAATGGATTTGCGTAAAGTGCGATTAATGATACAACTAGAGCGTAGATAACTTGCGCTTCAATCATCGCTAGAGCGATGAACATAGTTGTCATAAGTTTACCACCAAGACCTGGGTTTCTAGCAGTACCAGCGATTGTAGCAGCAGCTGTATTACCCATACCAATAGCTCCACCAAGTGCAGCAAGACCAAGACCTACACCAGCAGCCAATACTGAGTAAGCTTTTAGAGTTTCGCCATCACCAGCGAATGCAAAAGTTGCGAAAGCAACTACAAGAAAAAGAATCTTTTTCATTTTTATGTTCCTTGTTTAAGATGTAAAATCTTAAACAATTCCTTACACTGAAGCTTTCACTTCGTGAAGAACTGTTTAATTCTCTCATCTTAATTAGATTTTTTACAAAGTCCGTTCGGCTAGCGTATCCCTACTTACCACTTTGTTGAGTGGGATTTTACCCACTTTTTTGTTAAAAAATGTTTAATTAACTACTTTTCCAAAGCTAGTTCGATTTTTTTACCATCTTGTTTCAAAATTTTTACTTTTACAGCTTGATCAACCTCTAAGTAATCACTCACTTTGTCAACTCTATGATCAGCAATCTTACTTACATGTAAAAGTCCATCAATGCCACCAGGAAGAGCTATAAAAGCACCAAAATCAACTATTCTCGCAACTTTTCCTTCTATAATCTCACCTTCTATGAACTTTGGAAGTGGCTTTTCTTCTCTTCTTGGTGGTCTACCACCACCTTTACCTCCACGACCATTGAAACTAGGTTTGTTTACAATTTCCATAATTTGACTTTTCGCTGCTTCTACTTTTGTTTTATTTTCGCCAGCGATTTTTACTTCACCTTTATCACGTTCCAAATCAATAGAAACTTCAAACTTCTCTATCAATTCTCTAATAACTTTTCCACCTTGTCCGATGATATCTACTATCTTAGATGGATCGATACTAAAAAGTTCTAATTTTGGTAAAACATCATTATTGATAACAATCTCTTTTTCTGCTTCTTCCATAATACCTAAGATATGGTCTCTACCCTCTTTTGCTTGGTATAAAGCCTCTTTTAAAACTTCTCTTGAGATTCCACCAAGTTTGATATCCATTTGAAGAGCAGTGATACCATCTCTTGTACCAGCTACTTTAAAATCCATATCACCATCATGATCTTCTAGTCCCATGATATCAGTGAGAACAGCATGCTTATCACCTTCAAAAACAAGTCCCATAGCAATTCCAGCTACTAGTTTTTTAACCTCTACGCCAGCAGCTTTTAGGGCTAAAGCACCTGCACAGATAGTTGCTTGTGATGAAGAGCCATTTGATTCTAAAATCTCTGAAACTAGTCTAATCGTTTGTAATCTATTCATCTCTAAAATTGGTTCTAATGCTCTTTTTGCTAAATTACCATGTCCAAGTTCTCTTCTACCTGGTGCTCTTAAAGGACTAGCTTCTCCAACAGAAAATCCTGGAAAGTTATAATTTACCATAAAAGTGTCCGTAATACTTCCTTTTTCTGTCAAAACTTCATACATTTGAGCATCTTTATCACTACCTAAAGTTATAACACCTAACGCTTGTGTTTGACCTCTTGTAAACAAACATGAACCATGTGCATTTGGAAGGATATTTGTCTCTATGCTAATCGGTCTAACATCACGAAGTCCTCTTCCATCAGCACGAATACCATCTTCAACAATCATTTGACGAACTACTTTTTTCTTATACTCGCTCATCACTGCACTTACTAACTCTTTGCTCCACTCTTCTTTGATAGCTACATCATCTTTCATGATTGTTTCGATTATCTTATTTAGCTCAGTTGCTCTTTCACTTTTTGCCATTTGAGAAATCGCATCTCTTACTTCAGATGCATAAAATTCATCTATGTAAGCATATATAGAATCATTTGCCAAACTCTCTTTGTACTCTAAGTTAGCATCATCTTTTTTAAGAGGGGCAAAAACTGTTTCATAAGCAGTTGTTGCATTTGTAATCGCAACTTGCGCTTCATCTATCGCTTTTAAGATGGCATCTTCATCAAATTCATTGATACTTTGCTCACTTATAAAACTCTCTGCAAGTGCTGGATCAAGCATAGGTTCAATCGCTGCAACTGGAATTTGCGCTGCATTTTGAGTAGGGATTGAACGCATCTCTATCATCAAAAGTTCCTCTTTTGTTCCTGCTACATACAAATCAAGAGAACTGTTTTTTAACTCTGAGTTTGTAGGATTTATTTTATATTTTCCATCAATAAAACCAACTCTAACACCTGCTACGTTCTTGTTAACTGGAATATCTGAAAGATAAAGCGCTGCACTCGCCGCATTGAGAGCTGCAACTTGTAAATCTACTTCAGGATCACAACTTAAAACAAATACACTCAGTTGCGTAGGATATGCGTATCCATCTGGGAAAAGTGGTCTTAAACTTCTATCTATAATTCTTGAAGTTAGTGTTTCAAAGTCTCCTGGTTTTGTCTCTCTTTTTACATATCCACCAGGAAATCTTCCTGCTGCATAAGTTTTTTCAACGTATTGAACAGTAAGTGGAACAAAATTTCCATCAACTTGTGTATCGTCTCTTGAAACTGCTGCTAATATAACAGTATTTTTAATTTTAAGTAAAACTGAACCCGCTGCTTGTTTTGCTACTTTGCCAATATCATATATCTCTTCTTGGTTATTTACTTCAATTTTGTATTCCATGTATTATTCTCCTAACTTTTGGAATGGTAAGTAATGCTTACTATTTTTGATTATCTCTATAACATCTTCTGAACTTAACTCTTGAAGTTTTGAGTAATAAAACTCTACATCAACAAAGTTAGAAACCTTATGTACTGAAAACATTTCATCAATCACTGGTTCTAGTGCATACGCTACATTAGCTGGTAAAACAGGTGTCACATACACAACAGACTTTGCTCTTAAATTAATAGCTGTTTTTGTTGCTGTCATCACAGTCATACCTGTTTCACATCCTTCATCAACCAATAAAACATTTTTACCTTCTAACGAACCAATTAAATCACCCTTTCTGTATTTGTAAACCTTTGAAAGTATCTTTTCTTCATATCTTCTATGTGCTTCTCCATAGATAAAATCTAAATTAATCCCAAAAGACTCCACTAACTCTTGATTTAAGACAATATCTTCTGTTTCACTTACCATGCCTACCGTACATTCACGATTATTTGGGGCTAAGATAGGTTCACAAAAGAGTAAGTCATACTTCAAATTGAGTTTTTTTGCAAGTTCTTCAACGATGGGAATTGCTTGTGTTGAAATCGAAATCAAAATCCACTCGTCTCCTGATATCCTCTCACGAGGTAAGATATCAAGAATCTCTCTTATAGCATCTTCCCTTGAATTAAAAAGTTTTTTATCGTCTTCGTTATTCATCACTTATCTCATTACTGGATTCTTTAACAAAATCATAATTTACTGCACCGATTTGAGCAATCGTGAACATCAAATAAACACCTTTTTTATTTACAACGTCACTTCCGCTACTGGTTAGTTTTGGTGTTTTATCCTCTCTATAAGTTAAGATATAATTCCAACATTTTTTATCATACTTCCAGCCTATCTTCCAAGATTTGAAAAAATCATCATGCATATCATAATCTAAACCAGCAAAAAAGTTGTAATTATTCAAATAATCTGTACTAATATCCAAGCTTAAAAAGTTAGTTTTTTCGATGCCTAAACTGTTTTCATGCGTATGCGTTAAAGAAAAATCATACTCATCAAATGCCCAACTAATTGATGTTTGAACTTTTGATGTTTTTGCGTATTGATGGGAGTAATTTAAAATATTTGAGATACTCAATCCATTATCCAAATATACTTTAATGGTATTTTCTAAATCTCCGTATTTGTATTTATAATCACTATAATAAAAAGATTGTTTAACAGAGTGTGATAAGCGTTTTGTCCCGCTATTATCGTAAAAGTACTGTACTAAATCAAGATTTACACTCTCTTCATCTTCGTTGATAGGAATATAATTTTCAAAATATCCTTTACGCTTGGAAATCCCTGGTAAAATGTAATTCACGCCAAAATAGAGTGTATGAAAGAAATCTTCATAAGATTTTGCCAAATCGGTATATAAAGAGAAAGTATGGTAGTTTTTACTAAATTGACCATAATTTTCACGTAAAGAGTGATGTGAATAATCAACCCTTATTAGATAAAAACTTTCCGAAAATTTAAAATGTATATAATCTTCAAAGAGAGGAAAATGAATAGAAATTGGAAGTGTAATCTCATTTTGAAAAGCATTTGAGCCTTCTTCTCTCGTATAATTTGTTGATTTATAATCTATAAAATAGTAAATCTTATCCATAAAAACTGTGTCTAAGTACTTATGATAGTGTAAACTAGGAATCTCTTGTAATGTTGTCTCATTTGAGACTTTTTTCGTATCTATGTAGTATTTTGCATATAATCCAAAATAGTCTTTTTGCCTTGAGTAGAAATAGTTTAATTTTGAGGTAATTAAATTATCATAAGAGGCTTCTGACTCATCAAGAGTGTTTAGATAATCAACATCATTGAGATATTGAAAATCTAGTAAAAGACCATCTTGAGTAGTCTCTTCATCAAGGTTTGAAAATAAATTATCTCTTTCATAATATAAAGAATACCCACGATGTGTATCATTTTTCAAATCATTCTCTTTTGCATAATCACTGTATTCGTTAAATTGTCCCAGAGAAATTTCCCCTTTTGAGTACATAGAATCAACAAATCTAAAAGTAGAGTGTAACCCATAACCCCTTTGTGTTCTAATTTGAGGGCTAAGCTCTAAATCCCAGTTTTGATAAGGTGCTAGATAGATTGGTTGGAGATAAAAAAGTCCTTCACTTTTTCCCAATCCATACTTTGGACGCAACAATCCGCTACGTCTTGTTTTATCTGTTGAGAATGAAAAATATGGAAGATAAAACAGAGGAACATCTTTGACATAAAAAAGAGCATTGTAGAGATGCATAAACTTATCTTCTTTACTATATTTTCCAGTAGTAAAGCCCATTTTCCAATCAGGATTTTGAACTTCACAAGAAGAGGTAATAGCATCTTTAGTCATATAAAAATTAGCATCAAATGTTCCTTCCCCACACTTAACCCAAAGGTCATTTTCAGCGAGATAGGAGAAAAAAGGAACCATTCTTCCAGTGTTATCATTAAGATTTATCTCTGCTTTTCCACTTCTTGAAGAAAAATCAATCCCATCTAAAATAGTTATATTTCCAAGTAGTTCTAAATCACCATTTGTTGTGTTATAAAAAGCTTCATCAGCAGTCATGACATACTGTTGCGAATAAAGAACAACTTCATCTTTTGCATGGACTATATCACCATTTTTTACAACACTCTTTGCCAAAATCTCAACATCTTCATTTGCAAGCAGAGAAGAGACGATACAAATAATTATAAAAAAAGCTTTAAAACGCATTCACTACCAACGTTTTTCCAAACTTATCATGCCAAGTCTCTCTTTTTGGATTTAAAAATGCCCATATAAATCCTATATAAAAAACACTCTCACTAAATAGTCTTACAACAGCCCTACTAGCAGAGTAAAAAATTGAGGGGTTTTCCATATCAGAAATTGAAATTACTTTTATCTTAAAAAATATTTTTCCCAAAGTAGCACCGTACATGTAAACAAAAAAAGTTTGATACACAACTTTAAGCATTAAAACATAAGTGACCATGTTGTTAATCATACCTATAGTATCTTCCATGGTGGCATTTTCAGGAATATAGTCTAAATAAATAAGTATAAAAAGTAAAGAAACTAAAATCTCATCAACAAAGTAAGCATAAGCTCGCTTTGAAATAGGTGCTAAGGTTATATTTTCCCGTTCAAATCTTTCTATGATTTCTTCATCTGTCATTTATTTTAACGCCTGATAAGCTATATCGCTTCTAAATTTTTTGCCTGCAAAGTGGACATCTCCACATCTTTTATACGCTCTATCACGAGCCTGTTTTATGCTATCACCAACTCCGATACAAAGAAGTACCCTACCTCCTGTTGCAAAAAGTTTTTCTTCTTCTTTGCTAACTCCTGCAAAAGAGATATGTGTATGTTCTTTTATCTCATCTTCTAAAGCTTCACTTATCAAAATTTCCGAAGGTTTTGAGTTACTATATGGATAATTTTCACTTGCCATCACTATGCCAACAGCAAATTTGTCTTTTATCTTAATATCTAAATTAGATAAATCTTTTGTTGCTGCTTTGTAAAACAAATCGCTCACACTTGATTCGATAAGTGGCATGAGTATTTCACACTCAGGATCTCCAAAACGAACATTGTATTCTAAGACAATAGGCTCACCTTTTACTATCATTAAACCTATAAAAAGAACACCTTCAAAAGGATTGCCTTCAGCTTCCATACCTGCTAAAGTCGGTTTAACCACCCTTTGTGCAACTTTATTATAAAGTTCTTCATCTATAAGTGGTGTTGGAGCATAAGCGCCCATTCCCCCTGTATTTGGGCCCTCATCATTATCTAAAAGTCTTTTGTGATCTTGTGCTGCTGGTAAAACTTTATAATCTTTACCATCACAAATAGCAAAAACAGAGAGTTCATAACCATCTAAAAACTCTTCAACAACGATGGAAGTTCCAGCATCACCAAAACTTTCCCCACTAAGCATCTCTTGAGCAGCACTCTTGGCTTCCTCATAAGTTTTAGCGATAATCACACCTTTACCAGCGCAAAGACCATCTGCTTTTACAACGATAGGAAGACTCAAAGAGTCGATAAAAGTATTTGCTTCTTCTAAATTTTTTGTTTGTATATATTTTGCGGTAGGGATACCATGTCTAGCTAAAAAGTTTTTCATAAAAATTTTAGAACCTTCTAGTCTAGCAGCTGCCTTAGATGGTCCAAAGATAGTCAATCCATGTTTTTTAAAAACATCTACAATCCCATCAACCAAAGGAACTTCAGGACCAACAATAGTCAAATCAATCTCTTGTGTTTTTGCAAAAGTAGCTAACTCTTCAAAATCTTTAATTGCTACATTTTCACCTAGATTATCAGTTGCACCATTACCAGGTGCAAAATAGAGTTTCTTTATCTTTTCTTCTTTGTGTAGTGCCAAGCCGATAGAGTACTCTCTACCTCCACTACCAACAATTAAAATTTTCATCTAGGTATATCTCCAAAAGTTTCTCTAAAATAAAAATAGCAGTAGAAGAAACCTTCTACTGCTGAAACCCAAGTGGGCGTTCCGATTATGTATTGGCCCTTATAAGCCAACGATGCGAAACTAACTCTCTTTTTAGGCTACAATCTCTAAACTTTTCAAAAAAGCTTCAAACAAGACCACAGACACACCAAGAGCGTACCCGTCTCGCGAATACTAATCTGTTGGACCCTCATGAAAACGGTTATCGCTTCACCCAGGCGTATTTCAGATTTCATAATTATCTTGCTTTTATTATAAGTAAATTTTGCTTAATTATTTATTTTACTTCAAGGCTTTGTGCTAGCTTAATGCACTCCATAATGCTCTGTTTATGGCTTACATGTAAAGATATATCTTGAGGCAGATGTTTTGCTGTAACATCTCCTATACAAACAGCTTGATAGCTTTTTTTCCAGTTATATTGTTTAAAAAAACACTCTATAGTAGAGGGGGATGTAAAAATGATAATTGCATTCTCATCGATACTATGTTCAGCATTTTCTTTACATGTGGTTTCGTAAACAACTTTTGAAGTAATCTTTACATGTAAAGATTTTAAAATGTCCTCTAAGCTAGAGAGAACACGTTTTGCTCTTAAAAAAAGAACTTTTTTGTCCAAAAGTAAATTTGCAATCTCAACTGCAAATTTATTTCCATAAGAGTTTTTTGAGACATAGGCAACTTTACCACCAAGTTCTTCAACCACTTTAGCAGTTCCTGCCCCTATACAAAAACAAGGAATCTCTTTCCATCTCTCATCAAAACTATTTATACTTAAAACAGCATTTTTGGAACTAAATATCAAGGCATCATAGTTTGAAAAGTCTATATCTACTCTAAAAAAATTGATACGGATAACGGGGAGGTTGATTACCCCCTTGTGAAATGTATCACTAAGGAGGTAAATCTTTTTTTTTGTTTCGCGCAAATAGACTATTCCCACTCGATAGTTGCTGGTGGTTTTGAGCTGATATCATATACAACTCGATTAATACCATCAACTTCATTGATGATTCGTCTACTTATGTTTTCTAATATATCATGAGGAATATGAGCAAAAGTCGCTGTCATACCATCAGTTGCTTCTACGATACGCACACAAGCAGTGTTATCATAGGTTCTATTATCTCCCATAACACCCACACTTTTGACGTTTAAAAGAACCGTAAAAGCTTGCCAAGTTTTTTCATAGTAGCCAGTAGCATGAAGCTCTTCAAGCATGATAACATCTGCTTTTCTCAAAACTTCTAAATCCTCTTTTGTAACTTCGCCCATAATCCTTATAGCAAGACCAGGGCCAGGGAAAGGATGGCGATTTATCATATGTTTTGGTAATCCTAGTTCTAAACCTAGTTTTCTTACCTCATCTTTGAAAATTTCATTTAATGGTTCAACAAGTTCAAATGTCATCCAATCAGGAAGTCCTCCCACGTTATGATGAGATTTAATCGTTTTAGAAGGTCCTTTTACTGAAACTGATTCGATAACATCTGTGTAGAGTGTACCTTGTGCTAGAAATTTTATACCATCGTGTTTTTTTGCCTCTGCATCAAAAACTTCGATAAAAGTCTCTCCGATGATCTTTCGTTTTCTCTCAGGGTCTGTAACACCTTTGAGCTTTGAAAGAAAGATTTCACTAGCATCTACGGTAATGAGATTAACTCCTAACTTTGCTTTGAACATCGCTTCAACTTGTTCTCTCTCATTTGCGCGTAAAAGTCCATTATCTACAAATACAGGAACAAGTTTGTCCCCTATTGCTTCATTTAAAAGAGCTGCTACAACTGAACTATCTACGCCTCCACTAACTGCACAAAGAACTTTACTATCTCCAACTTGTTTTTGGATAGCTTCTATCTTCTCTTTTGCAAAAGAGCCCATATTCCAAGTGCTTTCACAACCACAGATATATTTTGCAAAGTTTTTCAATAGCTTTGTACCATACTCTGAATGGTATACTTCAGGATGAAATTGAAAAGCATAAATAGCTCTTTTTTCATCCGCTATTGCAGCGTATGGAGAGTTTCCACTAAATCCAATCTTTTCAAATCCCTCTGGTAGTACCTCTACTCTATCTCCGTGACTCATCCATACAATCTGTCCACTTGGAGTCTCTTTAAAGATTTTATGGTCACTTTGAAAATTTAATTCAGCTTTACCATATTCGTGGTGATCAGCTGCGATTACACTACCTCCAAAATATTGCGAAATAAGTTGCATACCATAGCAAATACCAAGTATAGGAAGTCCAAGTTCAAAAATCTTACTATCTGGATGATAAGAATCTTTTGCATAAACA
The DNA here is from genome assembly GCA_002742765.1 of Sulfurospirillum sp. UBA12182. Taxonomy (GTDB): domain Bacteria; phylum Campylobacterota; class Campylobacteria; order Campylobacterales; family Sulfurospirillaceae; genus UBA6810. The sequence goes on from DLUF01000024.1 coordinate 21,537, forward strand.
GATGCTGGTCCACCACTTAAGATAATCCCTTTTGGATCTCTTTTTTTAATATCTTCTATTTTTTCACTATAAGGAACAATCTCGCAATAAACTCCTTCTTCTCGGAGTTTTCTTGCGATTAATTGTGTATATTGTGAACCAAAATCCAAAACAATAATTGGAACTTCTTTCATTAAATTATCTCCATTTTTAAATCACTCTTTCGCATCTATTTCCAATGTGGGTAAAAGTTGAAAATTTCAAATTGAACATACCAAACTGCTAAAGAGAGTATATATCCTAGTAAAATAGTCCAAGCATATTTCATATGGGATGTAAAAGTATAAATACCTCTTAATTTACCCATAACACCAACACCAGCGGCACTACCAAAACTAATCAAGCTACCACCTATACCAGCTGTTAAAGTTACTAATAACCACTGATCAAGTCCCATCGTAGGATTTGATTTTAAAACAGCACTCATAACAGGAACGTTATCAACGATAGCAGATAAGAAACCAACACCGATGTTCACTGTCGTAGCTCCTGCTGTATCATAAAGTTTTACTGCTAGATCTAAGAAACCTAAGAAATGAAGTCCACCAACAGCAGCTAAAATACCAAAGAAGAAGAGTAAAGTATCATTTTCTATTTTACTAATTGATTTAAATACTCCGATATCTTCATGGTGTCTTCTTTTTAATTGGTATGAATAAAGTTTTAGCAAAGAAAGACCGAACATCATCCCCCACATCGCTGGAAGATGAAAAATTTGATGTGACATTACCGCTGAAAAGATAGTAAACACACCAAGTCCTATAATCACTTTTCCACCTTTTAGAATTGTCATTCTAGGCTCTGTTGAAGCATCAAAAGCTGGTTTATCAGATGGTACATATCTTGATAAAAGCCATGCGGTAAATGCCCATCCCAAAACAGAAGCAGGGAAGAGATACATGAAGTCTTGGAAATGACCTTTTCCAGCTGTCCAAGCCATCAATGTAGTGATATCCCCAAACGGACTCCAAGCACCACCTGCATTGGCTGCTACTACTATATTAATCGCACCTGGAACTAAAAACATCTTATTCTCTTTTTCGATAGTAACTAAAACTGTTGAGAGGATAAGAGCAGTAGTTAAGTTATCTGCAATTGGACTTAGAAAAAATGCGATAAGACCTGTTAGCCAGTAGAGCTTTTTATAGCTATACCCTTTTGAAACAAGATTGTACTTCAAAGTGTCAAAAACCCTTCTTTCAATCAATGCTTCTATATATGTCATTGCTACAAATAAGAAAAAGAAAATTTCAGCAATCTCTAAAATCAGTACTTTGACTTCATGATGAAGACTCTCTAAATCTAGCCCATTTAAAGAGTAATAAAGTCCAATCAGCATAAAGATAAAAGTACCTATAAAAAGAGCAGGTTTTGCCTTGTTTATATGGTATTTTTCTTCTGCTGCGATAAAATAGTAACCTAAAACAAAAATTACTAAAGATGCTACGCCTATCCATGTGTATGTTAAGGCCACTCCCCCTGATGCCCATGCAAAACTTGCAAACATTGCAAGTAAAATTAAGAGCTTATTCATACCTCTTTTTCTCCTATGATGTAGTGTGCGCCTAAAGATACTTTCCTCTTTAGAGCACTTTTTATAATCTCCCTAGAAGTTAACAATCTTAGCTTTATTAACTTTCCAGTCTGCAATTTTAACATTTCTTCAACTCTATTCAAAGCTTTTTCTAAATTTTTTTCACTTCTTACAATTCCTGCATAATTCCACATAATGCTACGCAATTCATTTTTGAGAACTTTATCACCCTCTTTTACTAAAACTTCACCCTCCTCATCAAATCTCACAAATGGCGTGCTATCAAGTGTTTTCAAAATATCTTTTACAGTTCTTTTAGAAAAAACGAGTCCTTCCAAAAGAGAGTTACTTGCTAATCTGTTTGCACCGTGAACACCTGTACAAGCTGCTTCACCCACTGCATATAAATTTTTTATACTAGGAACTTTTCCATCTTTATCTGTCTTAATTCCACCCATAGAGTAGTGAAATGCTGGAGAAATTGGAATTAGATCTTTTGGTAAGTTATAACCTAAATTTTTCATATTAAAGTAGATACTAGGAAATCTTACTTTAAAATGTTCCTCTTCAAAAGAGCTTACATCAAGATATATCTCTTTTTTATTTTTTTGAGAATAATCAAAAATAGCTTGGGAAACTATATTTCTAGGGCTTAACTCACCTCTACTGTCATAATCAAACAAAAAACGTTTTCCATCAGCATCTACTATCTTCGCACCCTCACCTCTTAAAGCCTCACTTAAAAGTTGTTTTCTAACAGCATTACCTTTTACAAAAACAGTCGGATGAAACTGCATCATCTCCATATCTTTGAGTTCAATTCCATACTTTAAGCAGATACCATGCATATCTGCGCTAATAGTTCTTGCATTGGTATGAAATTCATATAAAGAACCTACTCCTCCACTTGCTATAACAATCTTTTTTGCATAAAAATTGAATTTTTTCTTATGAAATACTTTTACACCATAACATACATTATCTTTGATAAGTAAATCAGTAACTTGAGTATTATAAAGGATAGGAAATTTTAACTTTTCCATTAAAAAGTGGTGAATACCTCGACCTGTGGCATCCCCACCTGCATGTAAAATCCTATCTGTTGAATGAGCAGCTTCTCTTGTAAAGAGTAAGTTTCCCTGTGCATCTTTGTCAAATTCAAAACCATCTGCGATAAAACTTTTGATAACATCTTGAGCTTCATTGCAAAGGATTTCAACCATTTGTGGGTCACAGTGCCCATCACCAGCTAAAAGAGTATCTTTTACATGTACAGCTATATCCTCTTTTGTTGGAGCCACTGCAACACCACCTTGGGCATAAAAAGTATTACATTCCCATGCATAATCTTTGCTCAAAACCAATACATCTAATTCTTTAGGTAATTTTAACGCAGTATGTAATCCTGCGATTCCTGAACCTACGATAATTACATCATATTCTGATTTCAATTTATTTAACCTTTTTTTCCACTACTTTGTTTTCATCAACATAAGTAGGAGCTGCCTTATAGCCACATCCTATGATTACAAAACCAATAAATGCTATAATACCCACATGAAAGATTCTAAAACTATAATTTCTCATTTGAAAAAAAATCCTTTATTGCAAAAGTTAGAACAAGAAGAGTGTTACAAGACTCTTATAGAATTACTTCCTAGTTCTATAAGAAAATTTATCAAATTTATCTACAAAAAAAATGGTAAACTTTTTTTTGTTTTGAATCACCCTGCTGGCAAAATGGAATTAGATTATAAAACTGATTTAATAAAATCTCTATTAAAGAAGATTGAAACTTTCAATCCTAACTGCTCCTCTTTGGGCGTTGAAGAGATTGTCTTTTTTGTTTCAAATAAAGCAATACAGCATACCCAAGAATCCCCCTCTTCCAAAATCACTTATGAAGAACGCTCTTATGGACAATTTAGTAACACAGCTAAAGATGAAAAACTTTATACTTTATTTGAAGAAATTAGAAAAGAGATAGAGTGCTTGAAAAAACATTAAAACAGCTTCCAAATCTCCCTGGTGTTTATAAATTTTACAATGATTTAGATCAACTCTTATACGTAGGAAAGGCCAAGATTTTAAAAAATCGTGTAAAAAGCTATTTTAGATTTACACCCTCTTTATCTAAAGCAACTAATCTAAGTCCAAGAATTTCTAAGATGATTGATGAAGTAGCAAAACTAGAGTATATCGTCTCTTCTAACGAGTATGATGCCCTTATCTTAGAAAACTCACTCATCAAAGAATTAAAACCAAAGTACAACATCCTCTTAAGAGATGATAAAACTTACCCTTATATTTGCCTCAACTTAGAAGAAAAATATCCTCGCTTTGAAATAACAAGAAAGATAGTAAAAAACTCCAAAATCAAATATTTTGGCCCTTTTGCAAACGGGTCCAGAGATATTTTAGAAGCACTATATCTTTGTTTTAAATTAGTTCAAAAAAAAAGCTGTATCCAAGGAAAGCGAACTTGTTTGTTTTTTCAGATAGGCAAATGTTTAGGACCTTGCGAAGAAAAAATATCCCAGCAAGAGTATCTAAATATTGTTCAAGAAGCCAAAAATGCACTTGTAGATAGAAAAAAATTGATATTAAAATTAAACGAAAAGATGCAATTAGCCTCAAGTATGCTTAATTTTGAAGAAGCTGCAAAGTTACGAGACATGCAAGAGAGTATAAAAAAGTCTTTACATGTAATCGAGTTAGACTTAGCAAAAATTGAAAATTTTGATCTTTTGGCTATTGAATTTGAGGGCAATGTTGCATCTTTTGTATTTTTGTTCATCAGAGATGGAAAAGTTATCTCAAACATTACAAAAATAGTTAAAAACTCTTTAGATTTTGAGATAAATGAATTATATGAAAAAGCTCTCATTCAATTTTACAAAACTAACATATACAATATCCCAAAAGCAATTTATGTTGCTGATACCTTTGAAGGCAAAGAAGAGTTGTCTCAATATTTTAGTCATAAATACGGATATAAAATCCAAATCAATGTACCTCAAAAAGGAGAAAAACTTGCACTTTGTAATGTAGCACGTGAAAACGCAAAAGAGAATTTAAAAAATTATCTCAGTAATCACCAAGATGATATACAAAACGAAATTCAAAAGTTTTTTGATTTAGCTAAAAGACCTATTAGAATCGAAATTTTTGACAACTCTCACCATTCAGGAGATTCTCCTATCGGAGCAATGGTGGTTTTTGAAGATAAGTTTTTAAAAGAAGATTACCGTATCTTTAACCTGCAAACAAAAGATGAATACTCTCAAATGAGAGAAGTTCTTTCTCGAAGAATAGAAAAATTTCATGAAAATGTAGCCCCTGATTTGTGGATTTTAGATGGTGGTGCAACACTTTTAAAACTAGCTAAAGAATTACTAGAGAAAGCAAATATACATATAGATTTACTAGCTATCTCAAAAGAAAAACATGATGCAAAAGCCAATCGTTCAAAAGGAAAAGCTAAAGATATTATCTACACAAAAGATTTAAGCTACAAACTCCAAACAACAGATAAAAAACTACAATTCATACAAAAACTCAGAGATGAAGCACACCGTTTTGCCATCCATTCTCATAGAAGAAAAAAAAGCACAAAAGACTTATCTTCTGATTTAAGTCAAATCCCCAATATAGGACCCTCAAGCATAAAAAAACTTTTATCTTACTTCGGTACCTTTGAGCGTATATATTCTGCTTCTTTGGAAGAATTAGAAGGTGTAATAGGAGAAAAGAAAGCAAAAGAGATATTCTTTTTTGTAACAAAATAGGTTACATTTAAGCTATTGTTAGTTAGAATTTTAGTTTAATATCTTAAGGATTTGAGATGGTACTTTATGATAAAAATGGTAATTTTGTAGGCATAAGTAAAGAGGAACTCTCTTTTCTCGGATTTGAAGATTTCGAGGAATTTAAGAGTGAGTGTAAAGACTTTGCTGATCTTTTTATAAGTAAACCAGGATATATTTTTAAGTTTAAAAACTTTTCATGGATTGACTACACCCTCCATAGTGGTGCTCCTAAAAAAAGTGTTGTAATAAAACTTAAAAATGGACAAGAAGTAGAAACTGGACTTAAAATCTCTCAAATCAATCTTGTAAACTCCATCAATGAACATGATATGTACTATGGAGTAGAACTCTCTCAAGCAAGTTTACAAACAATCTCTCCTGCTCAACAGCCAAATACTTCATTTCAAGGATTTATAGATACTAAACAAGAACTGTCTCCTAAACAATCTTTAAATGTTGATTTTGATGATGATTTTATAAGCGAACAAAAAGACCTTGCTGATGTAAAGTTAGATTTTGAAGATGATTTCACTGCACAAACTTCCCAATCTGAAATAAAAGAAGAACAAGATATAAAACTGAAAATCAATGATGATTTATATGAAAACACTTCTTTGGATGACTCTAGCGAAACTATTTTTGAGTCAAATGCACAATCATCTATATCTCTTAATCAAAACTCTTCTTACGAAAATGAAGAAAATTTTATTTCAAATATTTCGTTTAAAACGTATGCAGATGATTCAAACAACTCTGATATTGATGATACATTGGTTGAACAAGACTATCATAAAATTGAATCTTTTGATGAAGAAATTCATTTTGATTTTTCTGAATGCGCAGAAGAGACTGGGTTAGACTTAAATGAAATTGCGCTTATCTTAGAAGAGTATTTAAGCCTTATTGAAAAGACTTTACCTATTTTGAAAGAATCCATCACGCAACAAAATGATCAAGAGATTTTGAATGCTGTTCTTCCACTCAAAGGAGTTGGACAAACCTTACAAATCAATACCCTTACAAATGTATTAGAAAAACTTTTGACTTTGGGGAATATTCAAGAACAAAATGAGGCTTTTGAAAAATTAGAAAATTTTGCAAAAACACTTAAAGAAGACTTAGTATAAAATACAATATGAGGAAAATTTCATGCAATTAAAAACACAAAATACTTTACGACTCATCAGTACTTTCCCGCTTATGACGCTGGTTTTGTTAACAAGTGTTATTTTGTATGTATCGTATAACCAGTACAATACTGCAATTGAATTTGAGTCCAGATTGGAAAAAACAAAAGTATTAAATGATTTCTCAATTAATCTTGCTAAAGAAAGAGGTCTTAGTGCAACATTTTTAGCAAGTGATGGGGCTATTGCTGAAGAAAGTTTGCAAAAACAACGTGTTTTAGTTGATAAGGGTTTAATAACACTACAAAATTACTTTTCCCAAGAAGAACAAAATAGAAGAATAAAAAATATTTTTGCTCTTATGCAAGAATTACCAAAAGTTCGTAAAGAAGTAGATGATGGAACTGCTGACTTTGATAAAATCTTTTTTGACTATTTTTCTAGAATTAACGCAAATATCTTAGAAGAGATTCGAACTGTTGGAGATGTAACAACAAACTCAGAAATTGGAAATCTGACTTCTGTTATGATTTCTGCTTACAAAGATATAGAATTTTCAGGCCAAGAAAGAGGTTTTATTGCAAAAATTTTAAGCCAATACCAACCTTTTTCTGATGATGAACTAGATAAATGGATTGCTCTTTTTAGTAACTCTAATACATTTGATTACTCTATTTTAAGAGATGATAAAGCTAGAAACAAAATAGCTAATTTATACTCAACAATTGAGGGGAAAACACTTATTGAAGAAATTAAACAAGCAAAAGCAGAACTTATTTTGGCTTCTGCAAATGGAGAATACCTTATTGATCCAACTCTTTGGTTTAATCTTATCACTAAAAAAATTGATCTTCTTAATAAATCTATAAATATAATCCGAGATTCTTTAAAAAATGAAGTAAAAGCATATTATGATGAAGCCTATATGCAACTAGTTATTGCAGCTGGTTTTTGGGTTATATCATTTTTTGCTTTACTGTTAGGATTTATCCTTTCAGGACAATTTAAAAGAAATGTTCGTGGTTTAGAGAAGATTTTTGAAAAAGTTGAAGAACTTGCCGAAACAAAAGAAAAAGTTGATTTTCAAACAGCAGATGGTATGAATGCAGCTTATACTATCATTGACAAAGCAATTGAAAATATCGCTAAACAAAAAGCCCATGCAGAAGAAGCAAGTGCAGCAAAAAGTATATTCCTCGCAAATATGTCGCATGAAATCAGAACGCCACTAAATGGAATTATTGGCTTTACAGAACTTTTAAAAAATACTGATTTAGACGAAGAAAAAAGAGAATTTGTTGATGTTATCGAAAAAAGTTCAGAAAATCTTTTAGGAATTATTAACAATGTTCTTGACCTTTCAAAAGTAGAGAGTAACAAAATTGAAATTGATGAAATTCTATTTTCTCCTATTGCAGAATTCGAAAATGCCATAGAAGTATATGGTCCAAAAGCAGCTGAAAAAAATATTCATCTCTCTTTC
>DLUF01000073.1 GCA_002742765.1 Sulfurospirillum sp. UBA12182
GAAGTTTATCTTTACATGTAAAGCTTTACATGTAAAGCTTATCCAGTATAGGGATAAGGATGGAGATTTCAAGTCAAAAAAGGAGAATTTACAAAAAATTAAAACTCTTTGTAGTCCTATTCCTCTCATCGTAAATGATGAGGTAGAGTTGGTAGAGTTTTGTGATGGCTTGCATTTAGGGCAAGAAGATTTAAAAAAGATTGCACCCATTGCTAACGAGGCTATCTCGTTGTTACGCAAAAAGATAGGTGATAAAATTTTAGGTCTTTCAACACATAACAAAAAAGAGATTTTAGAAGCAAATACTTTAGCTGTTGATTATATAGGTTTGGGTGCTTATAGACTAACAACTACAAAAAGTGATGCAACCGTTTTGAAAGAGAGCCTGCAAGAGCTCATAAGTCTTTCTCTCAAACCGGTAGCTGTAATCGGTGGCGTTAGAGTCGATGATGAAATCGAAGGTGCTACATACAAGGTCCTAGGAAGCGATTTGTATGAACATTAAAGTTTTCAGCATTGAAAAAAGTAGTGATAGGGCTGTTGAAGCGATGAGTGGTGAATACAAAAAGATGATTTCACGCTTTTCAAACTTTGAAGATATCATACTTTTTAATAAACAGATTGGACAAGCTCAAAACATAGGTGCTATCGAAGCAAAAAATGCTTACTTGAAAGCCTATGAACCACATCTTAGAGGCTATAATGTGGCTTTAGATGTTTGTGGAAGCGAGTGCGATAGTTTTGAGTTTAGTAAAATTTTTGATAAAGAAATCAACATAAATTTTTTTATCGGTGGTGCTTATGGATTTAACGAAGAGTTTTTAAAGAAAACGGATAAAGTCATAAGCTTAAGTAAACTAACATATGCCCATAAAATTGCTAAAGTAGTTTTGCTAGAGCAAATTTATAGAGGACTATGTATAAAAAACAACCATCCTTACCATAAATAAGGAAGAAAAACTGACTGTTTAAAGGGAAACGAATATGAAAGATTGTGATTTAAAGTATTTCAAAAATCTCCTAAGCGAGAGAAAAGCGCAAATCAAAAAAAATATTGAAGATGCGGCTAGAGAGATAGAATCACTCAAAGATGATGAAGTTGGTGATGAAGCTGATCACGCTTCTGTAAGTACAGACAGAATGATAGAACAAGCTATCAGCTCGCAACAATCTAGGGAATTAGCTGAAATTGATTTCTCTTTAAGTAAGATAGAAAATGGCGGTTATGGTATCTGTGAAATGTGTGAAGAGGATATAAGTTTTCAAAGACTTAAAGTAAAGCCTCATGCAAAATATTGTATTGTATGTAGAGAAATTATAGAAAAATCAGCTAAAAAATAGAAAAGGGAACATCATGGGGATTAAACGCTATATTGTTTTTACACTTATATTTTTACTTGGAATTGGCATTTATGCATATAGTTTGTTAGGTGAAAACTATACACTAGAAGTATATAGTTTTTCTGTAACTTTACCGATTGCTGTATGGGTAATTTTACCAGCTATACTGTTGTTCATAGCGTCTATCTTTCACATGATGTATTATAGTTTTAAAGAGTATCTATATCAAAGAGCTTTAAAAAAAGATTTTGAACTTTTTAAGGGTGCATATGGCAGAAAAATTTTGGGTGAAGATAGTGAAGTAAGCTATAAAACAGACTCTTATAAGTTTATCGGCAAAGCTTTAAAAACACTCAAATTTGATACACTCCCCCAAGATATAGATTTGGAAGATGAAAGCTTAAAAGAGTTTAGCCAAAATGTAGCTAAAATAGAAGCAGGTGAAGTTGTTGAGCTTAAAAAATACAAACTTTCAAGTACTAATCCATTGATTAAAAAGGTTAAGTTTAACAGATTAAACGCTGATGCAAAGTATGCAAGTACTATCTTAAAAGAGTGTGCTGATGAGTGTGATGATCTTTGTTTTGCTGCTTATATGAAGTTTTTAAGCTATGCTAGCTTTGATGAGATAAAAAAACTAGGATTTAAACCAACTAGAGAAACCTTTAGATTGATGATGGAGAGATACTTAGATGAAGAGGATAAGTTCGATATGCCTCTTGAATCGATAGAAGACCTTCTGTTACAATTTAAAGCAACAAGAGATGATTATCTTGAACTTGCCTATGAGATTAAAGCAAAACTAAATCCTGATGCTTGGATGGCTCTTTTTGAAAAGCTTTATAACTCACAAGAACAACATGCAGAAGCAGCAGATGCTTACTTGTATGTTTTATATGAGTTACAAATGATTGATAAGATTAGAGAGATTTTGGATAACTCTGAAGAGGGAGAGTATGTGAAGTTTAAAACACTTCTTTTCCTAAGAGACCATGGTAAAAATGTAAATAGTGGATTGTTCCTTAGATTCTCTTAAATATGGCAAAAAAAATAGACTTTAGCCAAGGCTTACTAGCCTTGGCCCCCCTTGCTGGATATACCGATCTTCCTTTTAGAAGTGTTGTTAAAAAGTTTGGAGCAGATATAACTTTCTCAGAGATGCTTAGCGCAAATGCTTTGCAACACAATTCAAAAAAAACATTAAAAATGCTACAAAAATCTCCTCTTGAAACTCCTTATATCGTTCAGATTGCGGGTTCTGATTTAAAGGCTATCAAAGAAGCTGTAATGCTTTTAAATGATATAGAAGGGATTGATGGGATTGATTTAAATTGTGGTTGTCCTGTGCCAAAAGTTGTTTCTCAAAATTCGGGGTCTTCTTTATTGCTTGATTTACCACATCTGAGCAAAATTTTGGAAACTATCAAACACTACTCTAATAAATCTTATACAAGCGCAAAAGTTCGCTTAGGATATGTAGAAAAAATTCCTGTTCAAATCGCAAAAGCAGTTGAAAGTGCGGGAGCTGATTTTATCAGTATACATGGTAGAACAAGAGCTGGAGCATACAAAGCTCCTGTGGATTATGATGCTATTAGAGCTGCAAAAGAGAGTGTAAAGATACCAGTTTTTGCAAATGGAGACATAACAAGTTTTCAAAAAGCTCAAGAAGTAAAGAGTATAACAGGTTGTAACTCTCTGATGATTGGCAGAGGTGCGGTTGGTAGTCCTTGGATATTTTATCAGCTAAAGCATGGAGCCCAAGAGATAGACAATGCTTTAAAAGCAAAGATTATCTTAGAGCATTATGAGAGTATGATAGAGTTTCATGGTGAACATGGAGTGAGCATGTTTAGAAAACATCTTCACACCTACTCAAAAGGCTATGAAGAAGCCTCAGCTTTTAGAAACAAAATCAACAACATAACTGATATAAAAACAATGAGAGAAGAGATAGAGGATTTTTTTAGTACCCATCATGGAAGCTAGAGTTTTTATGTTTGTCTTTTTTGTATCTTGTTTTGTTTTTTTCTTTATCTAGTAAGTTTGCTTTTTTAAGTAGTTCTTCTTGTAGTGCTTTACAATCATCAATCTCTTCATAGTTTAAGACATTGATGATGTCATTAGCATACCTTTCTAAAGCGATAAGATAAGAAGAGTCTAAACGGATAGAGTCTACTTTTTTGAGAGTTTCAAAAGTTTTTTCAACCCTTTTTTTAAACTCATCGATTATAAAATTTGGATCTTTAAGATAAGAGACATTACTTTTTATAAATTTTTCCAATGCCCTAACATACTTTAGTCTGACAACCCTATCTTCTATCTGAAATCCTTTTTTTATAAATAATTTGAGAATTATAGCATTATTAGATACAATATTAGAAAGCTATATTTGGATGGGATGTGTGTACAAAATATTAATTGTAGATGATTCAAGAAGTATAAGGGCATTGCTAGAAGAGATCATCTCCTCTAGCATAGAAAATATAAAAGTCTCTAGCGTCCCAAGTGCACAAGCAGCGTTAGAGTACATGGCTAATCATGATGTAGAATTGATTTTGCTAGATATCTACATGCCTGTTATGGATGGTTTTGAATTTGCTCGTATCTTAAAAGAGGATGAGAGATATTGCCAAATTCCTGTTATCTTTATCACAGCTAGCTCAAACACTGATGAGTTTATACAAAAAGGTTTTGATTTAGGTGCGATTGATTATATAAAAAAACCGTTTGATGAAGTTATCTTAGTAAACAAGATTCGCTCATACGTTAAGCTTTTTAAGCAAGAAAGAGAGCTAAAAAAAGCTTATACACTTATCTATAAAATCCTCTCTCACATGGATAATCTCATCTGTATCATTAGCAACGAAGAGATAGTGCAGGCAAATGAGACTTTTCTTAGATTTTTTGGTTTTGCTAATCTTGAAGCATTGCAAAAAAAACACTCAAAAGTAAGTGATTTTTTTGTTTTAGAAGAGGATGCCTTAAACAATGAAATTAGCAATGAAAAATTGATTGAGCATTTATTGCGTAATCAGAAAAAAGATACAAAAATTAAACTTTATGATCAAAGTTTGCAAGAAGAAAAGACTTTTATCCTTAAGATTAGCTCTTTACATAAAGATAAAAAAGGGGAGTATATACTCTCTTTAACTGATATAACAGAAACAGAAAGATTGAAAAAAAGTTATCAATTGCAAGCTATCTTAGATCCTTTGACAAAGATTTACAACAGACAAGCTTTTAATGATAAGTATCCAAAAGAGTTTTACTATGCCAAAACAAAAGATAAAGAACTAAGACTACTCATGGCAGATATAGATCATTTTAAAAAGATAAATGACACATATGGACATCAAATAGGAGATTATGTTTTAAAAGAGTTTTGTAAAATCATCAACTTACTCATCCCAAATAACTATTTTTTTGCAAGATGGGGTGGGGAAGAGTTTATCATTATTGCTCAAGATGATACTCTTGAAAATGTGATGCATTATGCACAAAAGATTAGAAAAGCTGTGGAAGATTTTGAGTTTTTACATGTAGGAAAAGTAACCGTAAGTTTAGGTGTTGCTAGTTTGAGAAAAGAAGATGAAGAAAACAGTTTTTTAGCAAGAGTAGATGAGGCTTTATACAAAGCAAAACAAGAAGGAAGAAATAGAGTTGTTAACCTCTAAACTATAAAAAAAGAGATAACTACTATATAGGGTATAAAGAGCAAACTTGTCAAAAACACAAGTGTTGTAACATCAATTGGTTTGCAATCATATAGCGAAGATAGGTTTACATTTGTTACAGCAAGTGGAACTAAAAGTTCAAGCAAAATAATATACAAAACGTAATCATCTATTAGCATGTTATTTAAAAAAAAGAGTGCGATAAGTGGAATAAAAATAAATTTTATACTGCTTACATGTAAAAGTAGTTTTTTATTGATACTTCTTAGTTGTACACTATAAAGATACATCCCAAAGATAAGTAATTGTAAAACCATAGCAGCATATGCTCCCATTTGTAAAGCATTAAAAATAGCTGGATGAAGTTTAATGTCATTGAAGTTAAGTAAGAGTGCTAAGAGGGCAAACCAGATGAGAGGAAGTTTGAAAATATTTTTCAAAGAGTCTTTTATCTCAAAAGAACCTCTTGAATAAAAGTAAACACCAATGGTATAAACTATAAAGATATTTGCAACATTAATCAGTGAAGTATATACAATTGAGTCTTCGCCAAAAAGTGCTATACCTATGGGGATACCTAGATTTCCAGTGTTACCAATAGCACTAGAGATAGTGATGATAGACCTCTCTTTTGCATCTTGGAAAAAAATCTTTGCTAGAAAAAAACTCATTATGATACAAGCTAAACTAATCAAAGCATAAAAAAGAGGAGCTTGCAATAAAGAGATATCAATTTTTTTGGTACTTAAACCCCAAAAAGAGAGCATAGGTTGTAAAAAGTAGATAGATAAGATAACAAGTGATTTTTCTTGTAGTTCCTCTTTGAGCATCTTTTTTGCTAGAAAACCTAGCAAAATAAAGACATAAACGCATATAACTGCTAAAGCGATATCCAAATTAGTAATTCTCTAATTGGTTGCGAAAATCCCCAGATGCTTTGGATTTGTAAGAGTCTATGCCAGAATCTTGTAATCGAAGATAGTCATCAAGTTTTTTACGGTTTTCTTCAAAAGCTTTCTCAAAATCGCTACTATCTTTGATGTCGCTAGAGCCAAATCTTTCTAAAAGAAGATTAGAACTTCCCGTCATAACGAGATATTTTTTATCCTCAAATTCTATAAGTGCAACACTGTTGTTTTGGTCGATAGCTTTTTTATGCAAAATCTTAACATCAAAGTTAGAAGTATTTTTAGAAGTTTGATTAAAAAGCCATGAATTTTTATTTTGAACTAGAGCGTTTGAGCCTTTTTTAAGACGAGATTTTAGCCAAAGCATAAAGAGTAAAAAAACAAATAAAACACCAACAACACTGAGGTATCTTGTATCTACTAAATCAGGAGTTTGAGAGCCTAAAACATTTGAGAGAGGTTCAACTTTTTGATTATTTGAAGTTGGCATAGCTTGTGTTGTAGCTGAAGGAAGTTGGATAGGTTTTGAACGAATCCTAAGACCAAAACCATCAACTGTTTTAGATGCTATAACAGCTATGTTTTGTTCACTTTTAAGGGTGACTTTGAGACTATCTTTTTCAGGTTCTATGCTTAGTGCTTGAAGAATTTTAGAGTTAATGTTTTTTTCTATCAGTTTGTCATAAGAGAGGTCATTGAGCGTTAAAACAGTTATATTTTCGCCTCTTTTTTGAAAGATTTGTCCCTCATAAGGTGAGTCAAAAGAGAGCATTATGTCAACTCTGTCACTTCTTTCATAGATGTTATAAGTTAAAAGATTTGAAGAAGCATAAAGGTTTAAAAGTAAGATAAAAAATAGTAAAATTACTCTCATTAGTTCTCTCTTTTAAAATACTGGATTACAGTTTTAGAATCTAAAATTTCATTGATACGAATAGCGAGGTTTTTCTCATAAACCATAACCTCACCTTTACCAAATATTTTGTTATTTATATAAAGTTCAACACTCTCTCCAGCTGGCTTTTCAAGATCAATCACAGAGCCTTTGTCGAGCTTTAAAAGCTCTTTGAGTGATAAACTTGTAGTTCCTAGTTCAGAGATGAACTCTACACTGATATCCATAAGATTTTCATAACCAGAAAGTAGCTTATCTTGAATGTACTCTTTTTCACTTTGGGTCAATACTTATCCTTTCCCAACTACAAAAGTTCGATTTTTTATCTTATAAAGCAAAATCTCTTCCAACTGAAGCATTTTTGGATTATCCACATGTCCTAAAAAGTCAGGAACACCTATTCTATACTGGGCATTTGAGTTGTTTGTTTCTAAGATTACCTTAGCAGAACCTATGATGAGGTTTGCAATCTCCTTGACCAAATCATCTAAATCATCTTCTTTAAGATCATCATCAAAAAGAAGTGCTTTTGAAATTTGGTTTAAGGAGTGTTTTTTGAAAAGTAGATACCATTGTGTCTCCTTTTCATTTTCGTATAAAGCTATGGCAGCACCATAGAGTTTATCACCTATGTATTTAGCTTCTTGTATCTCTAAGCCAACAATATCTGTACAAAAACTTTTTATCGCCGTGTCGATTGCCCTTAGCATTTGTTTCCTAGGTGTTTGAATTGGCTAAGATTATAGCATTTTCTATCAAAAAAGAGATTTAAACTTATATGGCTTTAACCTCTCTATAGCTTTTTTTAGATAAAATAGTACTTTTTACATGTACAATAGCTGGGGGTTGTTTTGATTTTTATTTTATCTTTTTTTGGTTTAGGTATTGGGTTTATCTCTGCATTTTTTGGGATAGGTGGCGGAACGGTTTTAGTTCCATCTTTGATGTATCTTGGATATGATATCAAGTATGCCATTGGGATTTCAGTTATGCAGATGGTTTTTAGTTCAGTTTTTGCCTCATACCTCAATGTAAAAAAAGGTAAAGTAATCGCAAAAGAGGGTTTAATCCTCGGATTTGGTGGATTTATAGGTGCGCAAGGAAGCGGTTTTGTTGTAGATTATCTTCCCTCCACAGCTTTAAATATCATTTTTCTTTGTGCTGTTGGAATCTCTATCTTAAAGTTTTTCAAATCCCCTGCAAGTAGTGATAAAGAAGAGATTAATTCTCAGGTTTTACTCTTTTTTGTAGGGATGTTTGTAGGCTTACTGGCTATTAGTATCGGTGTTGGAGGAGGCTTGTTTTTGACTCCTATTTTAGTTGGCTTTTTGCATTATGATGTCAAAAAAGCTGTCAATATGTCTTTGTTTTATATCGTTTTTTCTTCTATTTCGGGTTTTATTTCCCTCTCTTCTTATGGTTATATTCACTATCAAGAAGGTTTAATCGTGGGAATAGGCTCTTTAATAGGTGTTTATTTTGGACTTAAAGTAGCAAACAAAACAGAGATAAAAATGCACAAAAAGTTAATTTTGAGTTTGTATATCATCATTTTTCTTATGAGTGCAAATAAACTATTTTTTTAAAGGACAAATTTGAGTAACATTAAAATTTTTGGGGCAAATGAAAATAATTTAAAAAATATCAATTTAGAAGTTCCTAAAAATAAATTAGTTGTTTTTACTGGTCTTAGTGGGAGTGGAAAGTCAACTTTGGCTTTTGATACTCTTTATGCTGAGGGACAGCGAAGATACATAGAATCTCTCTCAAGTTATGCAAGACAGTTTTTAGACAGGGTTGGAAAACCTGATGTTGAGAGAATTGAGGGTTTGACCCCAGCGATTGCGATTGACCAAAAAACAACAAGTAAAAATCCACGCTCAACAGTAGGAACGATAACAGAGATTTATGATTATCTTAGACTTCTTTTTGCAAGAGTAGGTAAGCAACACTGTCATAAATGTGGTAAGCCTATTTCTCAGATGAGTTCAGCCGATATCATCGCAGAAGTCTTAAAACTTCCAAATGAAGCAAAATTAGTGATTTTAGCTCCTTTAGTGAGAGAAAAAAAGGGAAGTTTTGCTGATATGATAGAGTCTCTAAGGCATAAAGGATATGTTCGAGCCATGATAGATGGTGTGATGGTTCGTTTAGATGAAGATGTAGAACTTAGTAAAACAAAAAAACATACCATCAAAGTAGTTATCGACAGAGTTGTTATCAAAGAAGATAACAAAGAGAGGATAGCTAGTGATATAGAAAAAGCTTTAGGCGAGAGTTATGGTGAAGTAGAAATCGATATCCTAAATCACGAAGAAGTAGGTCTTGAGAGTTCTCATATCCATTATAGTGAACATTTGGCTTGTTTTGATTGTAAGATTAGTTTTGAACCGCTTGAACCTTTGTCTTTTTCATTTAACTCACCCAAAGGGGCATGCCCTGTTTGTGATGGTTTAGGGATTCGTTATAGTTTAGATTTGAGTAAAATCATAGATGAAACCCAAACGATAGACAATGGAGCGATAAAACTTTTTTATGGGTTCAATAAAGGCTATTATGCAAAAATGCTCAAAGCATACTGTGATGCAGCTAAAATCCCAACAAATGTGGCTTATGAAGAGTTAGAAGAGTATCAACAAAAATCTATCTTGCATGGTGGGGTAGAAGAGGCTCATTTTACTTGGAAAAGACATAAACTTGTTCGTAAATGGGAAGGGGTTGTAAAACTCGCTTATGATATGCTCAAAGATGAGAAGGATATCTCTGAGTATATGAGCGAAAAAGTGTGTGATAAATGTGGAGGACACCGTCTAAAAGCAGAGAGTTTGAGTGTTCAAGTAGCCTCAAAAAATATAGGAGAGATTTTAGATTTACCAATTGACCAATCTTTGCAGTTTTTCCAAGATGAGAAGAATTTTGCTTATATGAGTGAACAAAAACAGCTTATTGCCGCTTCTGTTTTAAAAGAGATAAGAGAGAGACTCTTTTTTCTTTTTGATGTAGGTTTGGGGTATATAACTTTAGGAAGGGATGCTCGTACCATAAGTGGAGGGGAAGCTCAACGTATAAGGATAGCTTCACAAATCGGAAGTGGCTTAACGGGGGTTATGTATGTTTTAGATGAGCCTAGTATAGGACTTCATGAAAGAGATACGCTAAAGCTGATTAGAACATTGCGAAACTTACAAAAAAAAGGCAATACCGTTATAGTTGTAGAACACGATAAAGAGACTATCAAAGCAAGTGATTTTATCGTAGATATAGGACCAAATGCTGGAAAATTTGGAGGAGAAATCGTCTTTGCTGGAACATTAGCAGAGTTGAATAAAAGTAAAACTCTCACAGCCTTATACCTAAGTGGCAAGAAAAAAATCGAATACAAATATGACAGAGTACAAGAAGATTGGATAGAGCTTTCAAATGTCAATATCAATAACATAAAAGATTTACATGTAAAGATTCCTTTGAGAAATCTCGTGAGTATCACAGGGGTGAGTGGAAGTGGAAAAAGCTCTTTAATCCTTCAAACACTTCTTCCTGTTGCAAAAGAGCTTTTAAATCGTGCGAAAAAAGTTAAAAAAGTTTCAGGTGTTACGTGTGAGGGCTTAGAAAAACTTGACAAAGTTATCTATCTTGACCAAAGTCCGATAGGAAGAACACCACGAAGTAACCCAGCGACATATACAGGGGTTATGGATGAGATAAGAACACTTTTTAGCAAAACAAAAGAGGCTCAAATCAGGGGCTACAAGATAGGCAGATTCTCTTTTAATGTTAAAGGTGGAAGATGTGAGAAGTGTCAGGGCGAGGGAGAGATTAAAATCGAGATGCACTTCTTACCAGACATCATGGTTAAGTGTGATGCATGTAAAGGACATCGTTATAACCCACAAACTTTAGAGATAAAGTACAAAGGAAAATCTATCTCAGATGTTTTAAATATGAGTGTTGAAGAAGCTTTAGAGTTTTTTAGTGCGGTTCCAAAGCTAAGAGCTATTTTACAAACTCTCAGTGATGTTGGATTAGATTATATCACTCTAGGACAAAATGCAGTAACACTAAGTGGAGGGGAAGCACAAAGGATAAAACTCTCTAAAGAATTGAGCAAAAAAGATACAGGAAACACTCTTTATATCTTAGATGAGCCAACTACAGGACTCCACTTTGCGGATGTAGATAGGCTTACAAAAGTTTTACACCATTTAACAGATTTGGGAAATTCGGTTTTAGTAATTGAACACAATATGGATATCATAAAAAATAGCGATTATATAATCGATATGGGACCTGAGGGTGGAAGTTATGGTGGCAAGATAGTAGATTGTGGAACTCCAATGGCAGTGGCTTTAAACTACCAAAAGACAGGGAGTTATACAGGTGAGTTTTTATCAAAAGAGTTAGGTTTAAAATAGTTTTAGATACAATAGAGGATTATGAAAGAGGATGCCTATGTTAGAGAGTATTGTAGAGCGTATTAAGACTTTACCCCCATTACCAAAAAGTTTTCACGAGATAAATTCTATATGTTCTGATGAAAATGGAACGATTGAAAAGTTAGCAAAGGTTATTGAAAAAGATCCGATGCTTGTTGCAAATTTGTTAAAAGTTGCAAATTCTCCTTTGTATAGTTTTAGAAAAGAGATAAAAAGTGTATTGCAAGCAGTATCTCTTTTTGGTATGTCAACCACAAGGTCTCTTACAACAGATATATCTGTAAAAAAACTTTTAAGTGTAGATATAGAACCTTATGGTGTGAGTCCTGAGGATTTTGCAAGAGTCTCTTCTATGCAAAGTGCACTTATGAGAGAGTGGTATGCAAAAGTAGATAGAACAAAGTTGGATACACTTTTCTTAGCCTCTTTACTTCAAGAAAGTGGCAAGATGCTCATAGCAGATGAGATTGTAAAAAATGATGAAACAAGTCAGTTCAAATTTGAGATTAGCAGCAGTATCAATATCGCTCAAGTCGAAAAATCTTATGTAGGAACAACCACAGGAGAGATAACTTCTAAGATTTTTGAGCACTGGGGTTTTGATGAGTTGATGGTACAAGCTATCAAATTTTCAGATAACTATACTTTGGCTGATGAACATATAAAACCTTATGCTTTCGCACTTCAAGTTGTAAAAACAGCTGCACCTCTTAACTCCCCTTTAAGCGAAAGAAGCGTAACAATAGCTTTAAATTTACTTGAAAAAGAGGAGATGAATCAAAGTCATTTTGCCGTAGCGGTAGAAAAAATCATAGAAACATTTTAGCAAATATAGATTGGATTAGGTTATGAAAACACTTACTATTATAGATACTTTTGGATTTTTTTTTAGAAACTACTTTGCCCTTCCAAACCTGAGAAATAAAGATGGATTTCCAACAGGTCTTATAACAGGTTTTGCTAATTTTATCTATTCCTTGCGACAAGAGTATGAAACGGATTATATCTTTTTTGCACTTGATGCCAAAGGAAAAAACTTTCGCCATGAGATAGATGAAAATTATAAAGCAAATAGACCAGAAGCACCCGAAGATTTAAAGAAACAACTTCCAGTTGCCATTAGCTGGATAGAAAAAATGGGTTTTAAGTGTTTTTCACAAGAGGGGTATGAAGCAGATGACGTGATTGCAAGTGCCGTAAGATTTGCAAGAGAACATGATATAAAAGTTCGCATCGTTAGCCATGATAAAGACCTTTACCAACTTATTGGTGAGGGTGTTGTGATGTATGACCCTATGAAAAAGCTTGAAATAGATAGAGACTTATGTTATGAGAAGTTTGGTGTATACCCAGAAAATGTGAGGGATTATCTAGCCTTGATAGGAGATAGCGCAGATAATGTACCAGGCGTGAGAGGTATTGGTCCAAAAGGTGCAAAAAAACTTCTTGATGAGTTTGTTGATGTTGCTCATATCTATGAAAATTTAGATAAAGTCTTAAATCCAAGAACCAAAACTCTTTTAGAAGAGGGAAAAGAGAGTGCTTTTTTAAGTTTAGAATTGGTGAAATTACATGCTAATTTAGATATATCCGATAAATTTGAAAGTTTTCACTTTCCAAAGGGACAACCACTAGAGCGTATAGTTGATGAACTTGAAAAGTACGATATGAAAGCTATCCTCTCAAGGTTAAAGTATACTCCAAAACAAGAGAACAAAGAGCCAAAAAACAAGTTTGAGCCGATACTCCTTGATACACAAGAAAAACTTTTTGAAGTGATAGATAGTTTTCAAGAGGAAAATCTCATAGCTTTTGATACAGAAACAACAGGTTTGGATGTAACAAAAGCTTCTATCGTTGGATTTTCTTTTGCGAAAGATTGTACAAAAGCTTACTATGTTCCTATCGCTCATAATTATTTGGGAGTAGGTGAGCAAGTTAGCAAAGAAGATGCAAAAAAAGCGATTGAAAAAATCTTTACATGTAGAGTTGTTGGACAAAACCTAAAGTATGATTTTGCTATCGTGAAAAACAACTTTGGAATCGAAAAGAAAGACCATTTTATGGATACGATGCTTTTAGCTTGGCTTTTAAACCCTGAACGTTCTATTGGTTTAGATGCTTTAGCAAAAAGATTTTTTGATTATGAGATGGTAAAGTTTAAAGATGTTGTTGGCAAAAATCAAAACTTTTCTCATGTTGCGTTAGAAGATGCTTGTATGTATGCTAGTGAAGATGCATGGATGAGTCTTAAACTTTATAACAAACTTTCTGAGATCATAGAGCCTTCTTTGTTGTTGCTTGCAAAAGAGGTAGAATATCCTTTTATCAAGACACTTTTAGCCATGGAAGAAGAGGGGATTTTGATAGATAAAGCTTACTTCTTGAAGCTAGAAAAAAATGCAGAAGAGTTGATAGAAACTCTAAAAAAAGAGATTTTTAAGCTTTGTGGATGTGAGTTTAATCTAAACTCTCCTAAACAGCTTGGAGCTGTTTTGTTTGAAACTTTAAACCTACCTGTTGCAAAGAAAACAAAAACAGGATACAGTACGGATGAGAGCGTTTTAACTACGCTTTTAGATAAACATCCAAGTATCTCAAAAATTTTAGAATATCGTGAGATTTATAAGTTACAATCAACCTATATCAAACCTCTTTTGGCTTTATCCGATGAGTCAAATGATGGGCGTATTCATACCTCTTTTTTACAAACAGGAACAAGTACAGGAAGACTTAGCTCCAAAGAGCCAAATCTACAGAATATACCAGTAAAAACGGAATTAGGAAGAGAGATAAGAGGGGGATTTGTTGCAAAAGAGGGGTATTTGCTTGTAGGGATTGATTATTCGCAAATCGAGCTAAGACTCTTAGCACATTTTTCACAAGATAAGGACTTGTTAGATGCTTTTAACAATGATTTGGATATCCATAGACAAACAGCACTAAAGCTTTTTGGGGAAGAGGAAGCTGATGCAAAAAGAGGCATTGCAAAGAGTATCAACTTTGGTCTTTTATATGGTATGGGTCCTAAAAAACTCTCTGCGACATTAGGTATCTCTCAAGCAGAAGCAAAAGGTTATATAGAAAGTTATTTTAAAGCTTTTGCTACTGTAAAAAGTCACCTAAGAAGTATCGTAGATGAGGCAAAAGAGAAAGGTTATGTACAGACTCTACTAGGCCGTAGACGCTATTTTGACTGGGAAAATGCCAATGGAATGCAACTTCCAATGTATGAGCGAGAATCTGTCAATACACTTTTTCAAGGGAGTGCGGCTGATCTTATCAAATTGGCGATGAATAAAATTTTTCAAGAACTTTGTAATGAAGATGCAAAACTACTTTTACAAATCCACGATGAACTTATCTTTGAAGTGAAAGAGGATATAGCAGAGGATTTTGCTCAAAATGCAAAAGCTATTATGGAAGAGATATATGCTTTACATGTAAAGCTAAAAGTAAGTGTGAGTATAGGGAAAAATTGGGGTGAGTTAAAATAAACTTACCCCTCTTTGACGATAGCATCTAAAACGTACTGTTCTAACTCTTTTTTAGGAATCTCTTTTTTTAAACCTTCATTATAAATCTCTTCCACTTTTTTGTTGTATTTTTCATAAGCAAAAAATGGAAAATGCAAACTCCATGCTTTTTTAATCTGTCTTAAAGTAATCGCATCTCGTATCCAAGCCTTAAAAAAGTTAAAGCCTATAAAAACAGTAGCCGTTACGATAACCGTACTTAAAATCGAGAAGTGAAAATTAATCTGCTTTAAAAAATAGTGAGTGATACCAATAAGAGGCATAACGATAAGTGCACAAATGATGAGGTAAACGATATAAGCACGAGTGATATTCATCCTAAAGCCAAGTTTTCCTGCATCTACATACATACCTTCGTTATAGTGACTATTTGCACTCAGTAAATCTCTAAAAAGAATAGGTTGGTTTGAAGTTTTAAAGACATAAGATATAATCTTCTCTTTGATACTCTGTTTCAAAATGCTGCTCCACAAATAGTTATATACGATTTTATAACTATTTTAACATAAAATTATTTATAAAAAACTCTATCCTATAAAAATATAGGATAGAAGCCTCTATAATTGTGATTCTAACAGCTTTGTCCACTCACTAATTCTAGTTGCGCTAAGATTTGACTGATTATCCTCATCAACTACTAAACCAACGAATTTCCCATCAACAAAAGCTCTTGAACTTCCAAAATCAAAACCATCACCATTTACACCATTTCCTATGATGTTAGCTCCTTTTTGACTTACCTTTTCATATAAAATCCCCATACCATCAGCAAAAGTGTCATAGTAAGACTCTTGATCTCCTAAACCAAAAAAAGCAACTTTTTTATCTGAGAAATCTATCGAATCAAGGTTAGAACTAAAATCATCCCAATCATCTTGCAAATCTCCATCACCCCAAGTAGAAGTTCCAAGAATTAAAATCTGGGCTTCTTGTAAATCCTCTATTTTTGCCCTGCTAACATCTATAAGTTTTATCTCATGAGATGAGAGATTTTCAGCGATTTGTTCAGCAACATTTTGTGTTGCACCAGCACTACTTCCATAAACAATTGTTATTTGCATTGTTTTTCTCCTTTGAAATTTTTAAGACAAAATGAAAAAGAATACGGTACAAGTTTGACTCTGTATTCTTCTTCACTAAGTCCCATTTGTGGTAGTTTTAATTCTATATGTTTTTGAAAATCATCACTTTTTGGATAGATAACATAGATAAGTTGATGGGACTCTTGTTGGATCTTCTTTTGAACAAGTTTTATCTGTTCCCCTAGAGTTTTTTTATCAAAATTATCAAAATTTATCAGTACAAAAGTCGATTGATTTTCTTGTTTGATTAAGACTCCATCATGCATAAAATGAACAGTTTTATCCTTATTGACACTTTTGATACGTTTATAAACGAGATTTGAGAAGATATCATTTACATCAAAAAGTAGTGAAGAAGTTGTATCTATAAGTTGGATAAATTTTCCTATGAGCAGCTTTGGTTTTGTGGCTAAAACTCTCTTTTGTTCATTGGGATTTTTTGATAAAAAGTTATTTACTAGTACAGATGTTGTGATGTCAACTATAAAAGTTGTAGGTTTTTTATAAACTTTTAAACCATTGAGAGGGAGTAGAGATAGGATTTTTTTAGAGAAGTTTTCATAAAGAGTTTTTTTTGTGTCTATCTCATGTTTTTGAAGTTGTAAACTAGAAGAGACATAAAAATTGTACATCGAAAAAAATACAGCTCTTTGTTTTTGAACACTCTGAGCTTGGTCGATTTTTGGAAGATACTCTTTATAAGAACCATTTAAAAATTCAAATCCTATCAACGAAAAATTAGTACCCATAAATTTCCTTTTTATTAAAATGATAATCGTTATCGAATAATAAGGAAAAATAACTTTATTTTTACTGAAAAAAAGAATTTTTTTTAAATCAATTTAAAAAGCAGGGGAGTATTTTTTAATCTCTTGTTCACACTTTTTGTAATCACAAAATTTTGCTACAAAATTCCAAAAAGATTTTTGATGATGTTTGTACTTGATATGTGCTAATTCATGTATGATGATGTATTCTATGCAAAAAAGAGGCAATTGAGCGATGGATGAGTTAAGGCTGAGTGCATTTTTCCCACTGCAACTTCCCCATCTTTTTTTTGCTTTTCTATAAGAGACTTTTGTAGGGTACACATCCATCAGGTTTGAGTATTTTTTGAGAGTTGGTTCTACTATCTCTTTTGTTTTTTCTTTGTAGAAATCTTCTAATTTTTTCTTTACATGTAAAGATTGTTTTTGCCCAAAAAGCAGAACTTTTCCCTCTGTTTCATAAAGATTAGACAGAGACTCTCTTCTTTCAAGAAGAAGGGATTTTTCATAAATCCATTTTGCTTTGCTTTGAACCAAATCATGAACTTTTTGAAGTGAAAAATTTGGATTTTTTACAAGAACTCCAAGTTCTGGATGAATTTGGATATAAAAATTTTTGAGTTTTTTGTTTGTTTGGATATGATAGGGTAGTTTTGTATCTTCATAGATAACATACCCTATCATGATGATTAACTAAACCAGCTTTTTATCTTATCAAAGACACCCTCAAAAGTGCTTTCATGAGGTGAACTCTCTATGCCAAAGCTCTCTTGGAGTTTGTTTAAAAGTTCTTTTTGCTCTTTAGAGAGTTTTTTAGGATATTTGATTTTGATTTGAGCGATGAGATTACCCATTCTTCCAGAGTGTACATTTTTGATACCCTCGTTTTTGAAAACAAATTGTTGTTTATCATTTGCACCAATAGGAAGTTCTAAGTCAGTTTCTCCTCTAAGTGTTGGGATCTTGATACTTTCTCCAAGAGCAACTTGTGTGAAAAATACAGGCACTTCGATATAAACATCATCGTTGTGTCTTACAAAATGCTCATCTTCCCCTACATTTACTTGGATATATAAATCTCCTCGATGCCCATTTTCATCTATATTTCCCTTTTTTGTTACTCTGATACGGTTTCCACCATCAATACCCTCAGGGATATCTATCTTGATACTCTCTTTTGCCTCAACGTAACCTTTAGAGTGACAAGTTTTACAAGGGTTGTCTATGCTTACTCCTGTTCCATTACAGTGCGAACAAGTTTGCGAATAAGTCATAAAACCTTGTCTGAAAAAAATCTGTCCTTTTCCATGGCACTCAGGACAAGTAGATTTTTTCCCATCACTGCTCCCTGTACCATTACAATCCTCACAAGGTTTTTTATAAGTAAAATCAACCTCTTTTTTACAACCAAAAATGGCTTCATTAAAGGCGATATTTACAGAAGTTTCCAAATCTAAAGGATATTTTCGATTTTGTCTGCGGCTTGTACTACCACCAAAGCCTCCAAATCCACTTCCAAAAACAGACTCGAAAATAGAGCCTAAATCTCCCATGATATCTTCATAATTCATATCACTAAAGTGAGAGAATCCTTGTCTATCAAGACCAGCTTTTCCATATCTGTCATAGGTAGTTCTTTTTTGTGGATCACTGAGTACTTGATACGCTTCATTTACAAGTTTGAACTTTTCTTCAGCTTCTTTATCCCCCTCATTTCTATCAGGATGGTATCTTAAAGCTTGTTTTCTGTACGCTTTTTTTACAGCACCGCTATCAGCATCTCTTGTAATTTCAAGTATTTCGTAGTAATCTAAATCCAATTTTAATCTCTCTTTTATGAAGTTTTTTTGTAGTGTACTCTTTTAAAGAGGGTGATTTTAGCAAAAAAGAGTAAATTAATCAATCTGACAAATAAGAAAAATTTAAAATTTTTATGAAAACTAATAGCCTCTTAAGGGAGAATTTTTTAAAATTCCAGTATCAAAAGGTTAATCTTGAAAAAAATTATCATTCTCTTATTGTTTCCATTTATACTCAATGCTTGTGCTCTATGCGCGCTAGGAGTTCCAAAAGTCTATTCAAAAGTAGCTTTCGAAGTTACAAAAGATGATAG
>DLUF01000062.1:0-8146 GCA_002742765.1 Sulfurospirillum sp. UBA12182
TGTCAAAATCAAAACACTGAATTGACGATACATAACAAAGATGGAAAAATATCAGGGAAAGATAGTCACGGTAATGATCCATTTCTACCAAAAGGTTAAATTAAAAACTTAAGTGAACTTCACTTAAGTTTTGTTATAATGGATAAAATTTAACGGTGAGGATTTTATCATGCAGACATTAACTGTTAATATTCAAGATAATTTTGTTCAAGATTTTTTAACTATACTAGAGCATTATAAAGATAAAGTTCAACTTCAAAAAAATGAAAATTTGGAGCACGATCCATTCTTTTATGAAAGACAAAAACAATTAGAACAGGACTTACAAGAAGTTGAAAATGGAACAGCTGAAATGATTTCGCATAGTGATTTATGGAATAATATAAATAGCCATATAAAAACACTAAGCTAAATGCAAATTATTTATAAGAAAACTTTTGAAAATCAATTGATACAAATTGTAAATTATATAGCAAAAGATAAAATTGGAGCAAGCATTAATTTTGCGAATGAACTTGAAGAATTAATATTCTTGATACCAGATAATCCATTCAAATATAAACCATCAATTTATTTTAAAAATGAAAATATAAGAGATATGACATATAAAGGCTATACAATAAATTATAAAGTAAATTTTGAAAAAGACTTAATTGAGGTATTAAGAATTTTTAATAGAAATAAACCATCATACTGAAGCAGATACAACAAGTCGCAGGAGCGAACACTCAATCGACCCTTTCCTTTCAGATTCGCAAACTTCGTTTGCAATCCGAAAACAGAGTCTCACTCAGCTCGGTATTATGTGTAAGGAAGAAAGATGCTAAATGATTATGGTTTTGCTGGAACAGATTGGGAAACAGCGAAACAAGAGGCAAAAAAAGTTTTAATTGATATAGCTCGTCGAAAAGGTAGAATTGCTTATTCCGAATTGGCATCTCAAATCAATGCAATCAATATTGAAGCACATGATCCAAGAATGTTTCATTTACTTGGAGAAATTAGCTCCGAAGAAGACAAAGCAGGTCGTGGAATGTTAACTGCTATTGTTGTTCATAAATCTGGAGATATGCAACCAGGACCTGGCTTCTTTGAATTAGCGAAATCTTTAGGAAAAGATACATCCGATCAGCTAAAGTGCTGGGTAGATGAATTTAATCGTGTTCATGACTATTGGGCAAACAAAGCGAAGAACACATAACAAATCAGAGGAGCCAATAAATTACCCTGCGGGCAATTTATTGGCTCATTTTAAACGTTATACTCACAACATAAATATTGACAATGTAAATACAAAATACTATAATTAAATCATATCAACAAAGGTGTTATTTTGAAATTTGAATGGAGTGATGAAAAGAACAACTTAAATATTGAAAAACATCAAATTAGTTTTGTTGAGGCTAAAGAAGTTTTTTTAGATCCTATGCATATTTCAAAACTAGACCATCGCTTTGACTATTTTGAAGAAAGATGGATAACATTAGGAACAACAACTAAAGATAAAATCCTAGTTGTTGCCAACATGTTTTTTGATGAGAATGGTGAAGAAATCATCAGAATCATAAGTGCAAGAAAAGCAAATCAAAAAGAAAGGATTTTTTATGAGCAACATTAAACAAAGAGAAAAATTTGATGAATATGAAATGGAAGATGAATATGATTTTACAGATGGTGTTCGAGGTAGATTTTATGAACCTAAAAAGATACCAGTTTCACTACGGTTGGACAATGATATCATCTTATATTTCAAAAAATTAGCAAGTGAAAAAAAAGTACCTTATCAGACTCTTATAAATGCTTTACTTAGAAAAGAGCTACAGTCACTATAACAAAACCTTATAACCAAATAACCAATAAATGCCTTAGCAGTCATTTATTGGCTAGAGTCAACCGTTATCTCTGATGTAACCACCCCATGATATTTTATATATAACTATTAATGCATATTTATAGTATTTTAGCAAAATGATTAAGATTTTTAAAATGCTTATGATAAAATTCCAAAAATCTTTTGAAGGAAGAAAATGCAATTTGACATCTGGCTAACGCTTCTCATAGCTTCCATCGTTATCTCCATCTCTCCTGGTGCTGGGGCTGTTGTCTCCATGAACTCAGGGCTGAAGTATGGACTTAAAAAATCATATGCCACTATCTTTGGTCTTCAAGTTGGCTATCTTGCTCAGACTTTTTTAGTAGTTATCGGACTAGGTTCGATCATCGCAAAGTCTTTGATGCTTTTTAATCTCGTCAAATGGATAGGTGTAGCTTATCTTGTTTACCTAGGGCTTAGTAAGATATTTGAAAAAGTACAAGTTATCAATCAAGAGGAGATTTTAGACTCTTTTGATGGTAAAAAAGCCTTTGTAACTGCGAGTTTTATCAACCTTACAAACATCAAAGCTACTGTTTTTTTAGTTGCTTTTATACCGCAGTTTCTCAACCCAAATGAGTCTTTATGGCTTCAGTTTGCTATCATAGGTTTGACTTTGTGTTTGGTAGATATCGTAGTGATGACTGGTTATTCTTCTTTGGCATCAAAGTTGAAGTTTTTAGTCTCTAACACAAAAGCTATGAAAATCCAAAACACTATCACAGGAAGTATGCTACTTGTAGCAGCAGCTTTTGTATCAACTGCAAAAAGAGGATAGGCTTTGGATTGTCGTTGATATTTTCAACTCTTTAGCTACAACCTCAAAGAGTTGAATCTTTAAGATATCTTCTCTAAGATTCCTTTAGCTGCTCTTATCCCGCTTGCCCAAGCTGCTGTGATACCTCGACTAGTACCAGCTCCATCTCCTATGATGTAATAGCCCTCTTTGACCATGAAGTTTTTATCTATAAAGTTTGGTTTGTTTGAGTAAGTTTTTATCTCAGGGTAGTAAAGGATAGTTGAGGGGTGTAAAACTCCAGGGATTATGGTATCTAACATTTTCAAAGCTTTCCAGATATCACGGAGTATCTTTGCTGGCATACTCAAAGACAAATCAGCAGCAACTGCACTTTTAAGTGTCGGTTCAAAGTCATACAAATCAGAATTAAAAGTCTCTTTTTTGCTTCTACTGCCCATACGAAAATCTCCAACTCTTTGCATGATAACAGAACCTCCACTAAGCTGCATGACCATTTCACCTAAGATTTTACCAAATTGCTGTCCACTCACCACTGGTTCAGTGAGCCTGATAGTCTTTAGCATCGCGAAGTTTACAAGGTTGTTTCTTTCGTTTTCACGACTAAGAGAGTGACCGTTTACAGAGAAGTAGCCTTTGTATTTTTCTTTGACTATATGCGCACATCCTGAGTTTGTACAAAAGGTTCTTACTTTGTTTGGAAAAAGGATTTTGGGGTCATAGTAGTCTCTTACGATGGGGTAATTCTCTTCTTTTGTTTCAACTCTTATCCCTATATCAACGATGTTATCACTATAACTAACTTCTAAAGTATCCATCTGTTCTTGCATCCAATCATAATCAGCACGACCAGGAGCTAGGATGATATGTGAAAAAGAGATATCTTCACCATCTTTTACATGTAAAGCTTTTTTATCTTTATAAAGGTATGCAACCTCTGTATGTAGAGCAACTTCTACACCTAAATTTTCAAGTTTATTTATAAGAGAACCGATAAGTTCGCTAGATTTATCTGTACCTACATGCGCTTGGTCGATAGAGAGGATTTCTACTCCGATTTTTGCGGCTCTTTGCATGTACTTTTGTATGTTTTGCCTTGTTTCCATCTTTGGGTTTAGATGTGTTTTAACCTCTTCTAAAAGTTCATTTGCTTCTTCTTTTTCCCAGTGTTCAAAAGGAAATCCTACTGGATAGGTATAGTTTTGCTTACAGTCGTTTCTTAGTCCACCTGAGCTTATCTTTTTTTTCTCGACAAGCAAAACAGAGAGATTGGAAGATTCTGCTATCTTAAAAGCAGCACCAAGACCTGAAGGACCAGAACCAACGATGATAACATCATAATGAGATTTGAGATTTATTTTTTTCATGGCAATTAGTATAGCCAAAAAATCGTAAAACTTTTAAGTTCTTTACATGTAAAATATTTTTATGAAATATCTAGGTTCAAAACATAAACTTTCACCTTTTTTACTTTTTGCCATAAGCTCGACACAACAAGGAGAACTCAAAGAAAAAGTTTTTTGCGATTTGTTTGCAGGCACAGGGAGTGTAGGGAATCTTTTTAAAGATAAGGTAAAACAAGTTATCAGTAACGACAAGGAGTTTTACGCTTATGTTCTCAACCGAAATCTCATCCAAAATTCTCAGGAAATTCCAAATGCTGATGAGATAATCGCTACTTTAAATGCTTTAAAAGATAAAGAGGGATTTATCTACAAACACTACTCTTTAAGTGCCAATCGAGGATACTTTAGTGATGAAAATGCAAAGAAAATCGATGCTATAAGAGAGGAGTTAGCAACGATGAAAAGTAGTATAGATGAAGATACATACTTTTTTCTTTTGGCTTCTTTGATTGAGAGTTGTGACAAAGTAGCAAATACAGCTTCGATGTATGGTGCTTTTTTAAAGAATCTTAAAGCATCGGCAAAGGAAAGATTTGTACTACAAAAAGCATCTTTTAAAAAGAGTGAGGGTTTACATGTAGCTTTCAATGAAGATGCAAATGAGCTTATCAAAAAGATAAAAGGAGATATCCTCTATCTTGACCCACCTTATAACAAAAGAGAATATGGACTTTACTATCATCTACTCAACACCATCGCTTTATATGATGAGTTTGAGCCAAGAGGGATTACTGGGTTAAGGGATTATGAACGCTCTTCTTTTTGCAAAAAACCAAGTGTGGCAGCTAGTTTTGAAAACCTTATCAAAGAGGCTCAGTTTAACTCTATATATGTGAGCTATTCGGATGAGGGGTTGATGAGTCTTGATGTGATAAAAAACATCATGCAAAAGTATGGAGAGTACAGCTTGTTAAAAAAAGAACATAGAAGATTTGTAAGTCATCTTGGGGATTCTAAGCGTACAATAACTGAGTACTTACATATTCTCAAAAAGTGATATAATTATAAAAACAAGAGGAATTTTTATGTCAATAGTAGCAAAAGTTTATCGAGGTAGCATTGTTGATTTGACCCACATAGGGCATGTGGCTGTTACTGATACAAAAGGCAATATCTTACACAGTGTAGGAAATCCCAAAAGAGTAACTTATATCCGTTCTTCAGCAAAACCTATCCAAGCTTTAGTGGCTTTAGAGAGTGGAGCAGTTGATGCGTATGGATTAACTCAAAAAGAGTTAGCTATATTTTGTGCCTCTCATAATGGGGAGTTAGAACACACAAATACAATCGAAGGTATATTAAAAAAAGCTGGACTAGGTGTAGAGTTTTTACAGTGTGGTACACATCCCTCTTTAAATCCTAATGTGGCAAAAGAGTTAGAAGCTGAGGGTGTTGTGTTGAACAATGCAAATAACAATTGCTCAGGAAAACACTCAGGTATGCTTTTAGGTACGAAATATCTAGGTGAAGATTTACAAACTTATCTTAACATCAATCATCCAGTGCAACAAAGAATCCTCAATGCAATCTCTGAGATATGTGAGTATCCAAAGGAGGAGATTGTCATAGGGACTGATGGTTGTGGTGTTCCTGTTCATGCTTTGCCTTTGTTTAAGTACGCTCAAGGAATCGCAAAACTGTCAAAACCAGAAGTTTTTGATGAGCTAAGAGCTAAAAATGTAACAAGAGTGATAGATGCTATGGTGACATATCCTTATATGGTAGCTGGGCGTGATAGAGTTTGTACCGATTTGATGGAAGTTTGCAAAGGAAGAATTTTTGCTAAATTAGGTGCAGATGGGTATTATGCTATGGGTATACGAAATGAAGGAATAGGGATTACATGTAAGATTGAAGATGGGAAGATTCCTATCGTAGAAGCGCTAGCAGTACATGTTTTGTATAAATTAGGGTTTATCTCTAAAACAGAGTTTAATGCCCTTGAAAGATATCATAAAATAGAGGTGAAAAATCATAGAGGAGAGATAGTAGGAAGAACGGAGTTTGATTTTCAAATTTAACCCAAAAGACTGATTTGAAGAGTCTTTTTTACATAAGGTTGCAAGATGTTAAAGTACGTCAATAAAACGATTTTCAAATATCTATCCTTGTTAATGTTTATAATACTAGGTGGAGGAGTATTTTTTATAGGTTCCAACTTGTATATCACTTCTTTAAACCAAAATCTCATTAAACATGCTGATCTTATTTTGCATCAACAAAGAGAAATTGAAAATTTAACATACATTTTTGAGAGTATCAAAGCAAATATGTTAGCTCTCTCAGCAACTACTAAAGGACTTCAAAAACGTCAAAACATTCAAGATGACATCTATCAAACCATTCAAAAAGTAAAGATAAAGCTTGAGCAAATAGAACCAATCTTAAATGAAAAAAAGGTTTCTACATTAGGAATAAAAGAAAAATTTTCACAAGAATACCTCGAGATTTTAGATTATATTCCTCCTCTTTTAGAGAGGCTACAAGAAGAAACTTTAAGTTTATGTGGTCTTTTGCAACTGAGAGATAATCTTTTTGATAAAAAAGATAAAGAGCTTTATCAAATAGCTTTACAGATTCGAGATTATAATTCCGAAATTCCAGATAAAATCGAATATATCAATAAAATTGTATTTAAATCAGCTACTGCTTTACATGTAAATTATGATTTGTTTCAAGAACAAGCAAATGAGAAGAAAAGCTTTCACTTTAAAGCACAAGTCTTTATCTATCTGCTAGCTTTTATCTTGATTTTGCTTCTTCTTAATCGGATTTCTCGACAAATTGTTAGTCTTTATGAAAAAATTGAAAATAGATTGTACACAGACGAGTTAACTTCCTTAGGGAGTAGATACGCTTTTATGTACTCTTTAGAAGATACAAAAAAACCGATAGTTGTACTTGTCGATATAGATAAGTTTCGCTCAATCAATGAACTTTTTGGGGTAAAAACAGGAAATGAAGTTTTACAAAAACTTGCCTCTTTGATGAGGGAATTTTGCAAAAAAAGTGGATGTGAAGCATATAGGCTCTCTGCTGATGAATTTGCTTTACTCAAAGAGGCTAATGATGAGGTTAAAAATGCCCATTTAATAGCTCTTAATTTTTATGAATATTATAAAAAAAATTATCTATATATAGATGCGATTTCTGATACGATAGAATTAGAATTTACCTTTGGTATTGCTGCTGGGAAAGAACAGACTCTTGCTAAAGCTGATATGGCTTTAGAGTATGCAAAAGCAAATGACTTGATGTATAAAGTTTATTCACAAGAGATTGACACTACAAAGAGCCTTAAAGATAATATCTTGTGGAAAAAAGAGATTAAAGAGGCTGTTATAGAAGATAATTTCGTTCCATTTTTCCAGCCTATATATGATAGAGAAGCTAAAATCTTTAAGTATGAAGCCCTAGCAAGGCTGAAAAAGCTAGAGGCTGGTAAAATTAGTTATATTCCACCTGTTAAATTTTTAGATATAGCAGTAAAGACAAAGTACTATGCGCATATCTCTAAAATGGTGATTTTCAAAAGTTTGGATATGGCAAAAGAAAAAAATGTCCAGATGAGTATAAACATCAGTAAAAAAGACATTTTAAATTCTGAATTTCTCAAAGAGTTAAAAGAGAAGATTAAAACTCTTGGTATCGGTAATCAGATCACTTTTGAGATAACAGAGAGTGAAGATATAAGCCATCATAGATATCTTAAAAATTTTATCGTAGAGTTTAGAGATATCGGTGTGAAATTTGCCATAGATGATTTTGGTTCTGGTTTTTCTAATTTTTCTTTCATTTTAGAAGTCTCACCTGATTTTATCAAGATTGATGGTTCTTTGATAAAAAATATAGACAATAGCAAAAACTCTTATGAACTTGTCAAATCTATCGTCGCTTTTTCACATGCCCTTGATAAAAAAGTAGTCGCAGAATTTGTGCACTCAAAAGAAGTTTTTGATATAGCATATGAACTTGGGGTTGACATGTTTCAAGGATATTATTTCGCCCAACCTTCTCTTGAAATCTAAAAGTGATACTTTTAGTAACTTCATAAAAATTTTTTCTTTATACAGAAAAAAACAAAATAAAATTTAAAAAAGTCCTATGTTG
>DLUF01000062.1:8401-15915 GCA_002742765.1 Sulfurospirillum sp. UBA12182
AAAATTCAGTTAAATTTAAAAAAAAGTCACGCAAAAAATGGGCTATGGCTAAATTTTAATCAATAAATTTAAGAAATAAATAAAAAAAATAGAATATATTTGTGTTATAAAAAGTACTACTTTTTGTAATACTTTTTTAACATTATGAGCAAGGGAGAGTTTTTATGGCAAAACTTCGTCAAGGTGCGCAAGTTATAAAAAATGTTATAAGAAAAAACCAAACTTCTAAAAAAGAGATAGCTCAACTTACTATAAAGATAGATACAAGACTAGATGAAGCTCTTACAACACTCTCAAATGCATTAGGAACATCAAAAAACAGATTGATAGAAGATATACTTTTTGAAAGTGGTATCATCCAAGAGGTTGAGGAGAACTACCATGTCTAACTTTCCTTCTCAAAAAGAGATTATACAAGCTGTTTTAGAGGGGATTAAAAATGCAAAAGAGAATTTTCTTTTTTGGACAAACAACAGACTTTTTCTCTCTTATGGCCCTGAAAAAATTATCACTTTACATGTAGCAAATCAGATAGCTAAGATTTCAAATGCTCCAGAGATTTTTATAGATGCAACAGTAGCAGATATCCTTCGATGCTCTCTTCCTACAAGAGGAGAATACCCAAGATATATGCAAGACAATAAGCTTTCTCAAGGTGTTTTTAGCATAACTCTTGATGAGAGATTTGAACATCAAAACGATAATGATTCTATCTCGAGGGTTATTATCTCTGTTTATAATGCAGTAAGAAATGCAAAATTAGACTACTCCCATGAGATTGAGAGAATTTGTAAGATGCTTGATAGAGATGCTTGTGCTAAAAGTAGTTTAGATTATGGTATTTTTGCTTTTTATTCGGATCTTTCCACAACTGCTAGAAAAAAACTTGAGAAGAGATTGCCAGAGATTATCCGCAGTTTTGATGTAGTTGTAAAAAAATTTCCTTCTTTACAAGGGCGTTTTGAAGGAGGAGAAATCCAAAAGATAGCAGACAGTGGCGAGTGGTGTGCAGGTTGCTATGTAATTGAGCCAAAGAAAATTTAACTTATTTGAAAGAGTTCAGATAAGTTAAATTTTCAAAGGAGAAAATATGAAAAAAATGTTACCAAAGATTGCAGCGTCAGTTGCATTATGTTCAGCATTAGTTACAGCTAGTAGTGCTGCTGATGTTATTAAGATTGGTGTACAAGCACCTATCACTGGTAAGTATGCTAATGAAGGACAAAGTATCGACAATGGCGTACGTCTTGTAGTTGACCAAGTAAACGCAAAAGGTGGAGTTCTTGGCAAGAAGATTGAAGTTGTAAGTTGTGACGATGAGGGAACAGCTCAAAAAGCTGCTATCTGTGCTAGAAAACTTGTCAATGAAGGTGTTATGGCAGTTATCGGCTCATATACTTCTGGTGCAACTGAAGCTGCGCAAACAACTTATTATAGAAGTGGCGTACTTCAAACAAGTGATGGTACAAGTGATAGTTTAACAAAACATAAGTATTGGACATTTTTTAGAAACTCTTTTCAAAACTCAGCTCAAGCTGACTTTACAGCAAAATATCTCGTAAAAGAGAAAGGTTATAAGAGAATAGCTGTTCTTTCAGATTACTCTTCTTATGCAGTTGGTTTAGCAGATTCTGTTGTTGCTTCTATCAAAGCTGAAGGTGGCAATACAATTTATCAAGGAAAAATTAAATCAGGAACTCAAAACTTTACAGCTGTTTTAACAAAAATCAAGTCTATGGATCCAGATGCTATCTACTTTAGTGGTTACTATACAGATGGTGGACTTCTTCGTGCACAACAAATCCAACTTGGTATCAAAGCTGATTTTATCGGTGGGGACTCAAACGACAACCCAGATTTTATGAAACTTGCAGGTGCGAGTGCTAAAGGAACTCTTTTAGTAAACTTCCCAACTCCAGATTTCTTACCATACGATACAGCAAAACAGTTCTTAAAAGACTATAACGACAAGTATGGTATGGCACCAGCTTCTGTTTGGGCTTTGATGAACATCGATGGTTTAAAAGCTATTCTTTATGCAGCTGAACAGACAAAAAGTTTAGATACAAAAACAATTAGTGATTATCTTCATACTTTAAAAGACTTTCCAGGAATTACTGGACCAGTATCTTTTAGAGAAGATGGTGAGAGAATTAACACTAAATTCAATGTTTATGAAGTACAAGCAGACAATAGTTATAAAATTATCAACAACTAAAAAAAGAAAGAAAGAGAAACAATGGATATATTTCTTCAACAACTTGTCAACGGTTTGACAATAGGAAGTTTGTATGCATTGGTTGCTCTAGGTTATACGATGGTCTACGGGGTTATGAAGTTGATTAACTTCGCCCACGGAGACCTCGTTGCCTTATCAGCCTTTGTAGGACTTACGATTTATACGCAAGTATTTGGTGAAGGTATAACTTCACTTATAGCAGTAATTACTGTATTTATGTTTACTGCTGCTGTTATTGCGGTAGTTGGTGTTCTTCTTGAACGCCTTGCTTACAGGCCTTTACGAACGGCACCACGCCTTAGTGCAGTTGTTTCGGCATTGGGAGCTGGGTTGGTAATACAAAATGCTATTATGCTTATATGGGGACCAAATATGATGATATTCCCATCGAACCTTTTTCCTTCAACGATTTGGAATTTTAATGGCATAGTTATTACTTTTACTCAACTTATGATTTTAGGGCTTTCATCAGTTTTAATGGTAGGGCTTTACTTCTTTATCAACCGCACAAAAATGGGTACAGCAATAAGAGCAACAGCGATAGATCAAGATGCTGCAAAACTGATGGGAATAAATGTCAATAAAATTATTATGATAATTTTTATTATAGGTTCAAGCTTAGGTGCAGTAGCTGGTCTTTTTATCGGAATTTACTATCGTGGTGTAACTTTTGATATGGGATGGATGTATGGGTTAAATGCTTTTGTTGCAGCTATTATTGGAGGAATTGGAAATATCCCAGGAGCGATGTTTGGAGGCTTAATGCTTGGTCTTTTTAACGCTCTTATCAGTGGATATATCTCAAGTTCTTGGGCTGAAACTTTTACATTTGTATTGCTGATTGTGGTACTCATCTTTAGACCTACTGGAATATTAGGTGAAAAAGTGGCGGAGAAGGTATAATGAAAAATATAAGTAAAAATAGCATGATAGCTTTTGGGTTACTTGCGATTATGGGAGTTTTCCCATTTTTTGCAAACTCTGCTTGGATTGCGATTGGAACAACTTTCCTAGTTTTCTCTGCTGTTGCCTTTTCCCAAGATATTATCTTAGGACGAGCAGGTGCTTTTCATATGGGTCATGCTGCTTTTTTTGGGATAGGAGCTTATACGACAGCTATCTTAAATGTTCATTTTGGTTGGCCGATTTTAGCAACTTGGGCGCCAGCGGTGATCATACCAGTAGTCATAGCACTTTTAGTTACAGGTCCTATTATCCACTTAAGAGGGGATTACCTTCTTGTTGCAACTATTGGGATAAATATCGTTTTTATCCAAATCTTAGAGAATGACCTTTTTGGACTCACAGGAGGACCAAATGGGATTTTTGGGATAGAAGTTATCAAAGTTTTTGGATTTGAGTTTTTTGAACAAATTCACATGTATTATTTGGCATTTATCCTTTTAGGTATAACCTTATTTATCATGAAGAGTTTAGATAGTAGTAAGTTTGGTAGAGCTATGTTTTATATCAACAAAGATGATATAGCAGCTCAAAGCATGGGTATAAGCATAAGATACTATAAACTGTATGCTTTTGCCATCGGAGCTGGTATCGCAGGAGCAGCTGGAAGTATGTTTGCTGTTCAGTATTCTGCTGTTAGTCCAGAAGCTTTTAATGTGTTGCAATCCATCATGTTTTTTACTATCGTGCTTGTTGGTGGTTCAGCTTCGCTTCCAGGAGTTCTTATAGGAACTTTTGTGATGTTTATTTTGCCAGAAATTTTCAGAGAGTTTGAAACTGCACGTTACTTAGTGTTTGGTGTAGCGATGATTTTAACGATGATTTTAAGACCTCGTGGTATCTGGCCTGTTAAATTTGGGAATATCCCATCATTTTTGAAAAAGGATGTCAAATGAGTGAGTACCTTTTAGAAATCAAAAATGTTTCAAAGTTTTTTTATGGCTTAACAGCGATTGATGCCCTCTCTTTAAAAGTTAAACAAGGGCAGATTTATGGCATCATCGGACCAAATGGAGCAGGGAAAACAACACTTTTTAATTGTATAACAGGTATTTATACTCCAGAAGAGGGTGAAATACTTTGGAAAGGAAAAGATATCAAAGGAACACCTCCTCACAAAATCGCAGAACTTGGAATTTTGAGAACTTTTCAAACTATTAGACTTTTTGCGGAGATGAGTGTTGCTGAAAATATCATGTCAGGGCGTCATATCAAATCTAAACAAAAATGGTACAACGGACTTATCCCCACGCCAGCATACTATAAAGATGAAAGAGAAAATTGGGAAAAAGTAGGTGAGCTTATGGAGTTTTTTGGATTAAGCCAGTATGCAACAACCCCAGCAGGCGATCTCTCATATGGAGTGCAGCGAAAGATAGAGATGGCAAGAGCCTTAGCGGCTGAACCAGAACTTTTGATTCTTGATGAACCAGCAGCAGGTTTGAATGAAAATGAAACAATTGAGCTTGCAAAGACTATCAGAGAGATACGTGAGAGAGGTGTTACTATCATGATGATTGAGCATGATATGGAGATGGTTATGAGCTTGACTGAATATATCACAGTTATCAACTTTGGCGCTAAGATAAGTGCGGGTGTACCAGCTTTTGTACAAGATGATCCTATCGTTGTTGAAGCTTACATAGGAAGTGATGATGAAGATGAATAATGCAATACAGAAATTTATTTCTTGCTTCGGTGCGAGGAATTTTTGTTGGACTAGGTTCGGCAAAAAGGAGACAGTGATATGAGTGAGAAACTACTTGAAGTAAAAAATTTACATGTAAGCTATGGAGCTATTAAAGCTATTAAAGGCATTGATTTATATGTTAACAAAGGTGAAGTCGTTACAATTCTTGGAGCAAATGGAGCTGGAAAGACAACAACACTTAGAACTATTAGCGGTCTTTTGAAATCAAGTGAGGGAAGTATCACTTTTGATGGCAAAGAGATAACACAAGTTCCAGCTCATGATATCGTAAGCTTAGGTATGAGTCACTCTCCTGAAGGTCGTAGAGTTTTTGGAACATTAAGTGTAGAAGAAAATCTTTTGATGGGAGCGTATACGCTTAAAAAACATGATAAAGAAACTCTCAATTGGATTTATAAGATTTTACCAAGATTACAAGAGAGAAAAATGCAACTTGCTGGGACACTTAGTGGAGGTGAACAGCAAATGCTAGCGATTGGACGAGCTATCATGAGTAAGCCAAAACTCTTGATTTTGGATGAGCCAAGTCTTGGTCTTGCTCCTGTTTTGGTAAAAGTTATTTTCAAAGCTATAAGAGATATTAGTGAGAGTGGTGTAACTGTTCTTTTAGTAGAACAAAATGCAAAAGCAGCACTCAAACTGGCTAATCGTGGTTACGTACTAGAACTAGGAAAGATAACACATGAGGGGAGTAGTGAAGAGTTATTAAACTCAGAAACTATTCAAGAGGCGTATCTAGGTAAGAAAAAGTAGAAAACTCCGCTTATCCTTTTGGGATAGGCGGTTTTTTTTGCTCGATTTTTATAATTTCAAAAATGTACTACTTTTAGTACTACTAAAATAGAGATAAATCAAAAAGGAGAAATCCGTGAAAAATGAAATCATGAATAGAGCAATCGCTCTGGCAGAGAAGTGGCAAGATAGAGCTACTGAGTTGGTAAGTGACTTTGATAAAAAGTTTCACCTGAAAATGAACAAAATGCTTTCAAATCCTATGGATAAAGTATTGCTTATTGAACTTATGGACCAAAGTTTCAGAAGTGAAAATCCAAAAAGAGTAGCTGACCAAGTCGAATACCTCTTTAGTAAATATGGAATGGCATCATTTTTTACTACTCCTGAGAGATTTTTGGTCTTTTTATTTCGTAATGCGGGTGTTTATCTTCCAGGAATTTCTGTACCTATGTTTATAGATTATATAAGAGAAGATACAAAAACAGTAGTTATAAAAGGTGAAGATGAGTATCTAAATAAACATCTTATAAAAAGACATGAAGAGGGAACAAGGGTAAATATCAATCTTATTGGTGAGGTTGTTCTTGGAGAAAAAGAGGCTGAAGATAGAATCCAAAAGTATCTTAAAGCTTTAGAAAATCCAAATATAGATTATATCTCTATCAAAATCTCAACTATCTTTTCACAAATCAATCCACTCTCTTTTGAAGAGACTATCGAGGAACTTGTAGCAAGACTCAGTAGAATTTATGCTCAAGCTCAAAAGTATCCATATACTAATGCAAAAGGTGAGCAAGAAAACAAATTTATAAACCTTGACATGGAAGAGTACAGGGATCTCGCATTAACAGTAAATGCTTTTAAAAAGACATTAGAAAAGCCAGAATTTAAAAATTTTAAAGCAGGCATTGTTCTTCAAGCATATCTTCCAGATTCTCATCTATGGCAAAAAGAGCTTTGTGAATGGGCTAAAAAAAGAGTTAAAGATGGTGGTGCGCCTATAAAAATGCGTTTAGTTAAGGGTGCAAATATGGAGATGGAAGAGACAGAGTCTGCTCTTAGACATTGGGAAGTATGTCCATATACTAAAAAGATAGATACAGATGCTAACTATAAAGTAATGGCAGAGTATGCTCTACAACCAGAAAATGCTCCTTATATGAATATCGGAGTTGCTTCACATAATCTTTTTGAGTTAGCTTATGCACATGAGTTAGCAAAACAGAACAATGTTTTAGAGTACTTTTCTATGGAGATGCTAGAGGGTATGAGTGAATCAGCAAGACTTGCTATCAAAGAGATAACAGGAGAAATTATCCTTTATGCTCCAACTGCGAAAAAAGAACAATTCACAAATGCTATCGCTTATTTGGTGCGAAGACTTGATGAAAATACAGGGGTAGAAAACTTTATTCGTTACTCTTTTGGACTCAAAACTGGAACACCTGATTGGGAGATGTTAAAGCAGAGATTTATTGACTCTTTTGCAAATAAAGAAAAGATTTTCATAGGAGCAAAAAGAAAGCAAAATCGTTTAACTGAAGATTGGAGTGAGTACAAAGGCGGAAGCTTTTATGCAAAAGAGTATCATGGTGAAGCAGATACGGATTTTGTTTTACCTCCTAACAAAGAGTGGGCAAAAGAGATTCGTACACGTTGGATGAAAAAAGCAGATGATAGCATAGAAGTTGCACCTATCGTTGTTGGTGGGGACGAGATAAGCGAGCGTGATATCAAAGAAGTCATCGACAAATCACAGCTAGACAAGGGCGTAATTTGTGGTAAATATGCTATCGCTAATGCTGAAGATTTACAAAGAGCAGTTGATGTTGCACATGCTGACCCAGATGGCTGGAGAAGTTTAAC
>DLUF01000107.1 GCA_002742765.1 Sulfurospirillum sp. UBA12182
AGAGCAAAAGTGCTTATCTCTCCTATGGCTGAGCCTATGCTCAAAGCGATAGTTGGAAGTGAAAACATAAAGTTTGAAAAAGTTTGGACAAACAAAGAGCTTAAACTAGGAGGAAAAACTATCCAGTTTTTAAGCACTCCAAATCTTCACTGGCCAGAGACTATGAGTAGTTATATCGTTGAAGATAGAGTACTTTTTAGTGGAGATGTTTTTGGGTCTCATTACTTTGATAGCAGGGTTTTTAATGACCTTGTCGGGGATTTTTCTTACGCTTTCCAATACTACTATGAGCATATCATGCGACCTTTTAAAAGCGATGTTATAGCTGCTCTTAAGCTTTATGAGAAACTAGCGATTGATATGATTTTGCCTCTACATGGACCACTTTTGCGAAAAAATCCAAAAAGTTATCTAAAACTATATGAAACATGGAGCCAAAAAACAAAACGTTTCGATGAAAAAGAAGTTGTCTCAATCTTTTATGTGACAAGTTATAAAAACACAAAACAGATGGCAGAGTATATCTTAGATGGACTTGAATCACATGAAAATCTAGTAGCAAATATCTATGATGTTACTGCCTTAGAAGAGCAAAATATCTTAAGCATTTTAGAAGAGAGCAAGGGTGTTTTAGTGGGGATGCCAACTATCAATGCTGATGCCCCAAAGCCTATATGGGATTTGCTTAGTTGTATGATGTTACTTGAAAAAAAAGGAAAAATCGCCGCTTGTTTTGGGAGTTATGGTTGGAGTGGAGAAGCTTTGAATATGATACACAACAGACTAAAAGACCTCAGATTTAGAGTGCCATTAGAACCACTCAAGATAAAGCTTATCCCAACAAAAGCAGAAAAGTTAGAGTGTTACAATTTTGGTATCACGTTTGGCGAAATTGTCAATGGAAAAATGATGGAGATGAGCTTATGAGAGTTGCAAATAAAACCCCACTTCCTGTACTAGAACAAAAAGTGATTGCATTTTTAAGTAACTATGCCAAAGATGCATACGCCTTACATGTAACTACGCCACACTTAGCAAAAACCTCTTTGGAGATGAACCACCTCTACGAAGATTTAGGTTTTGCAAATCGAGTGCAGATGGGAAAGTACATGCAAGAGCACTTCCCAACTCTTTGTGCGATAAAACCAGCCGATAAACTATGGAAAAAGTTCATCTACGATAGTATCGGTGAAATCGCCCCTGCTTGTGAGAACTGCTCTGACCAAGATAACTGCTGGGCATGTAGAGTTTAAATTTGACTATATTATTGAATATTTTATAATTTTACGATATTATACTTCTTGATAATTATATATTTTTAGGAAGTATCATGAAAAATATACTTATAGAACAAAATCCTCACTGGAATAACAAGCTATACAAAAGTGTAAAAAGAGAGGCTATCTCTAAGCTTATCTCTTATCTTCCTTTAAAACAAATCATAACTATAACAGGTATCAGAAGATGTGGAAAAAGTACACTTGCCAAACAAGCTATAAACTATCTTATAGAGAGTGGAGTTGAAGCAAAAAATATACTATTTATCAACCTAGAAAATCCTCTATTTTTAGAGTATAAAAACGATGCGAATTATTTACATGTAATCTACGAAGAGTATCTCAAACTCATGAATCCACAAGGGAAAGTTTATTGTATTTTTGATGAAATCCAGTATTTTGATAATTGGCAAGTTTATATAAAAAGCAGATATGAAT
Organism: Sulfurospirillum sp. UBA12182; assembly: GCA_002742765.1. GTDB lineage: Bacteria > Campylobacterota > Campylobacteria > Campylobacterales > Sulfurospirillaceae > UBA6810. Next base: position 1,716 of record DLUF01000107.1, read on the forward strand.
TAAGTGATATAAAGTATATATTAACAGGTTCAAACTCTTCTATGCTCTCAAATGAGCTGAGTACGCTTTTAAGTGGCAGAAGTTTAAATATCCATTTAGACACTTTTAGTTTTACAGAGTTTTTGGATTATAAAAATATAGAGTACAAAGATGAACTCTCACAAATCACAAATAAAATCCAAATAGCCAGAGCAAAAGAGGAGTACATAAAGTGGGGTGGTTTTTATGAAGTTTTTGAGGTAGAAGATGAGAGTATAAAAAAAGAGTTGCTCATCAACTATGTGAGAAATATCATATATCAAGATATCGTTCCAAGATATAGTATAAGAAATTCACAGGTTTTAGAGAGGCTGTTTTTTTATCTGCTCTCAAATGCCACATCTCTCATAAATTACACAACACTATCCAATACTTTTGAGATAAGCGATAAGAGTATAAGAGAGTATATCAACTATTTTGAAGAGACTTTTATGCTAAAACGTATAGATAAATTTCACAACAAACCAAAAGAGAGGATAAAATCTTTCAAAAAAATCTATGCTTTAGATAATGGCTTTTTGCAGATAGCTCCAAAGCTTTCTGATAATTTGGGAAAAAATTTAGAAAATATCGTTTTTATAGCACTCAATCAAAAAAATGAAGAAGTTTACTATCTAAGAGAAGTACAAGAGATAGATTTTCTCTCTCAAAGCAGACTCTATCAAGTCTCATATGATATCAGTGAAGCAAAAACCAGACAAAGAGAGTTAGGTAGCTTCGAGTATTTCAATAAAGATAACAAATACACAAATTTTCTCATCACCTATGATAAAAATGAAGAGTTAGAGAATGTGAAAGTTCTTAGTTTTGAGAAGTTTATGTTTGAAAATATAGAAAAATAGGAATGAAAATGCAAAAAAAGCGTTGTGGCTGGGTGAAGCTCAGTGACGAAGAGTATGTAAGGTATCACGATGAAGAGTGGGGCGTACCACTAAAAGATGAAAGAGCTTTGTTTGAGCTTTTTTCTCTTGAGACTCAAGCAGCAGGTCTTAGTTGGCTAACTGTTTTAAAAAAGCGTGAAAACTACCGTAAAGCTTTTGCAAATTTTGATTTAAAAGCTGTTTCAAGCTTTACATGTAAAGAAGTTGATGCCATAATGCAAATGGATGTTATAAAAAATCGAGCCAAAATCGAAGCTATCATCAACAATGCAAAATTGTTTTTACATGTACAAAAAGAGTATGGCTCGATAACAAAGTTTTTTTGGGATTTTGTAGGCGGAAAGCCAATCATCAATGAAGTGTTAGATTACAAAACTGCACCTTGTAAGTCAGAGATTTCAGATGCGCTCACAAAAGAGCTAAAAAAAAGAGGTTTTAAGTTTGTTGGAAGTGTAACGATTTATGCTTTTATGCAAGCTTGCGGGATGATAAATGACCATGAAGAGAGTTGCTTTTGTAAAAAGTTAGACTATCTTGTTTGAGAGTTTTATCGTAAATATCGCTCCTTCTGGCGTGTTAGAAGCTTCAAGTTTGCCATCAAGATTTTTTTCTATAATGGTTTTTGTCATATAAAGTCCGATACCAGTTCCAGCAATTGCATGTTTAGTGCTTACATAAGGCTCAAATATTTTTTGTATAGGTTCGATTTTAATGCCTCCAGCGTTATCACTGATACTGATGATAGTGTTTTGTTCATCACATGAAACTGTTATCCTAATGAAAGGGTTTTGTACTTTTCTCTCTAGTAAAATATCTTTTGCATTTCCTAAAATATTTAAAATTGCCTGAGCAAACTGGTTTGGATACCCATAAACACTACAACTTTTTTTATCGTCAAATATAAGATGAATATGGTGATTTTTGAGAGCAGATTCAATGAGACTTATCGCTTTTTCGATTGATTTGATGACACAAAACTCCTCTTTTTTTGAGTCATTTGCAAAAAAGTTACGAAAGTCATCTATGGTTTTTGACATATAAAGGATGAGTGATTCTGCTTTTTTAATTCTCTCTTCAAAGATTTGTGCTGAGAGCTTTTTTAAGTCGTATAAAAAACTCATATTTATCAAAATAGCTCCCAAATCAGTGAGTGGCTGTCTCCACTGATGTGCTATATTTCCTATCATTTCACCCATGCTAGCAAGTCTACTTTGATGCATAAGCATTCTTTCTTGTTCATATCTCTTTTCAATCTCATCATGAACTCTCTCTTCTAAAGTATGATTGAGTAGCCTAAGTGAATTTTCACTGGTTTCAAGTTTTTTGATGAGTACTTCAAACCCATAGTGTAAAACGATGCTGATGATAGCTAAGAGTCCTAAGGAAACGAAAAGAGCCTCATAGATAGCATCCATCAGTGTTTGTTGCTGCGTGGTTATATCTTGAAAAAAGAGTAATTGACTTTTTTTATCCTGTTTGGTGCTATACAGTTCGATAGTATGTTTTATGTATACTTTGTTTTTAAGATAAAAGATAGTTTTGTCAGGATTGTTTAAATCTTGAAAATTCAGATAAGGCAATGGTTTGTTGGAAAAAAACTTATCAGCGATGATAAAACCTTGTAATTTTGAAAAATCTTCTATCTCACTCAAAAAGTATTCAGCGAGAAACGAAAACTCGACATATCCTATGAGAACGTTGTTCATAGATGCTGGAACTAAGATGTGATAACTAAGTGTTTTTGAATTAAAAACAAAATCAAAAATAGGCTGCTGAATCTCTTTTTGAAAGTCGATTAAAGAGTTTTCATTTTCTTCTCCTAGTGTGACTAGTTTCTCTTTTTTTTGATTGTAAAATCTCATATTTATCAAGAAAGGATTTTCTTGTTTTAGAACATTCCAGCGAAATAGCGATAACTCTTTGAGTTCTTTGGTTTTTCCTTGTTGTAAAGATTCTTTAATTCCATATGATTCTATATTTGCATGAGCTCTGTTGATGTAAAACTTTTCTATTCTATTGAGTGTAGTGTTGTGGATATTGAAAATTTGCTCTTTAAAATCTTTTCTGGATTTTTCAATCGCTTCTTTTACGTCTAAGTATCTCAAAACACTAAAGAGTGAGGACATTAGGATAAATAAGGCTAAAACAAGAACCATTGTTTTTGTTTTGATGGAGATTGGAAGATTGTGGATTTTATTTAAAAGAGACAAGACGGTACCCTGTTGCAAAAACATTTTCAATGATGCCTTGAGGAAGCTTTTTTCTAAGTTCTTTTATGAGGGCTTTTAAAGCCTCTTTGTGAGATTCGTAATCATTCCATAAAAACTCTTCTAACTCTTCAAAGCTAACCACCCTGTCTTTTTGTCTTAAGAGATATTCAAAGAGTTGTTTCTCTTTTTTTGTAAGTATATAACTGTGATTTGCAAATTTTATCTGCGCGCTTATAGGGGTGTAAAAAGTATCTTTTGCTAGCGTAATCTGATAACCATCTCCCCATTCAAACATCCATTTTGCAGTAGCTTCAAGAGCTTCTATAAAACTATTTTTAGAAAAAGGTTTGATGAGATATTTACAAATATTTAGCTCAATTGCTTTTAAAAAATATGCTTGATCTGTATGTGCACTCATGATGATAACAGGTGTTTTTTTGTTGCTTTTTCTTATCTGTTCTAGCATTTTGATTCCATCAAGTTTTGGCATACAAATATCAAGTAAGAGGATATCTGGAGTATGCTCCCAAAAAAGCTCTATGGCTTCTTCACCGTTTGAAGCGGGGATGACTTTTTTGAAAAATATCTCTAAAGTTTGACTGACGCTTTGTCTAAGGCTATCCTCGTCTTCTGCATATAAAATAGTCATGTCCTCAAACAAAGAGAGTATTTCACTCATTTTTTCCCCAATCTACAAAATTTGAACTAATTGTACCACACTTCATTTTTGTTTTCTCCCTAGTTTCTCCCTCTTGCTTGTTATGATTTTTCATGAAAAAATCAAAAAGGAGTCTTTATGAGTGAGGAAAAATCTTCAGTAAAAAGAAGAGATTTTGTCAAAAAAACTTCAGCTTTACTAGGTATTGCTGCTTTTAGCGCAACGGGTGCAAAAGCTTTTAGTTTGACAAATCCAGGAAGAGAAAAAAAAGACAAAAGACATATAGGGCAAGAAACCAAAAGGTTTGTTATGGTTATGGATTTGAGAAAATGTGTTGGATGTCAAGCTTGTAGTGCTGCATGTAAAAATGAAAACAATGTTCCAAAAGAAAAATATAGAACATATGTTCCTGAGTATGAGTTAGGAGTTTTTCCAGATGTGAGAAAAGCTTTTTTACCTCAACTTTGCAATCACTGCGCAGAGCCTTCTTGTGTAAGTGTTTGTCCAACAGGGGCAACATTTGCTAGAAAAGATGGAGTTGTTGTGGTCGATGGAGATATTTGTTGGGGCTGTGGGTATTGTATCAATGCTTGTCCATACGATAAACGCTATTTTAATCCACAAACGAACGTAGCAGATAAATGTACATTTTGCGCTCATAGATTAGATGCAGGATTACTCCCCGCATGTGTTGAAAGCTGTGTCGGAGGTGCTAGGATTAGCGGAGATATCAATGATTCAAACTCTGAAGTCTCAAAACTACTTAAACAGTTTCCTGCCACAGTTTTAAAACCTGAGAGTGGAAATCAACCTAGAGTTTTTTATATAGGGCTTAATGGAGAAATTCAAGGTTTACCATTTTCTTTAGGACTTTTAGACGACAAAGTAAAACAAAAAGATGGGCTAACTCCAAAAGAGTGGTCGAGTAAAGGAGTTTGATATGGATTTAGGATTAATAGTTTCAACAATTTCTACAATTACACCTGATAGACCTTGGGGAATTGATATCCCAAATTACTTTTGGTTTACAGGTAGTTCAGCAGCAGCTTTTATTATCTCAAGTTTTGCTCATGTTTTTGGTATGAAGGAGTTTAAGCCAATCGCTGGTTTTTCTCTTTTGTTGGCTTTTGTACTTTTGATTGCCGCTCCTTTAAATCTCATAGATGATTTAAGGCAGCCAGGAAGGATTTTGAACTTTTTTCTTTATGGATGGGAAAATTTTCCAACAAGCCCTATGAAATGGGGCGTTTTGCTACTAATGGCATACCCTTTGTTAATCCTTGCAGAGGCTTATATACTTTATAAACCTTATTTTAGAAGAAATAGTACACAACAAAGAACAAAAGAAGAGATAGAAAAAGATGAAAAATTAGGCTTTATGCTAGGTGCTATCGGTATCCCTCTAGCGATTAGTGTACACGGATATACAGGATATATCTTAGGTGCAGTTCATGCCATACCTTTGTTTCATACTCCTTTGATGCCTATACTCTTTCTCGCTTCAGCTATGGTCTCTGGAACAGGACTTTTAATCATCGTGTTACCACTTTTTCAAAAGTTTTTTACGGATTTTAAAAAGATAGATTATGCGATGATAGCTCGTTTAGCAAGGCTTTTGGCTTGGTTTATAGTTATAGACCTTGTGATTCGATTTTTCTGGCTTACTTTTGCCATAACATTTAACTCTGCTGAAAAATACCCTTTAAGCCTTTTCTTCGGCGAACATTTGATGGAAGTTATAGTAGTTGAGTATATTCTCTGTCTAGCAATTCCTATGATTATAGGTTTTAGCAAAAACCTTGCCCGTAACTTTTGGATTGTACTTTTTGGTGGAATTTTATCTGCTGTTGGAGTTTGGCTGTTTAGATGGAATACGGTTATCGGTGGACAAAGTATAGGAAAAACAACTCCTTTTCTTTTAGAGTATCATCCTCACCTTTTTGGTCCAGATAGTATCTTTTCTATCGTTGCAAATTGGAGTTTACTCATAGCTTTGATTGCTTTTGTTATGGTTATTTTCCCTTGGGATAAAGAGATGGCAAAATATTATGTAAATAAGAAGGAGTCATAAAATGGAAAAATCAAGAAGAAATTTTTTATTAGGAACTGGAGTAGCGGCGACTTCTCTTTCATTGGTAGGATATAGTGATACACTTAAACATACACTTACTCTAAGTGACAGAGGGGTAAAAGCAAAAGATAGTATATATGTAAATGCAGCTTTGCCTGAGTGTAAGGTTGTAGATGGTGATGTATCTTTATCAAAAAAATTTACCATAACTCCTAGTGTCTGCAATGGTTGTACAACACATTGTGCTGTGAGAGTTAAGATAGATAATGAAAGCAAAAAAGTAGTAAGAATTTTTGGAAATCCATATAGTTTGCTCTCATCTGATCCTTGGATTAATTATAAAACACCTCTTAAAGAGAGTTTTAAATTGCTCTCAGCATATAAAGAGAGTGGCTTGGAAGTACGTTCTACCGTTTGTGCTAGAGGGAATTTGGTACATGAAAAGCTCAACGACCCTTTTCGGGTAACAAAACCGCTAAAAAGAGTTGGTAAAAGAGGAGAAAATAAGTGGCAAACTATTTCCATAGAGCAGCTTATACAAGAGGTTGTTAATGGTGGAGACTTGTTTGGAGAAGGGAATGTAGAGGGGCTAAAAGCTTTTTGTGATACAAAAACACCACTAGATCCAAATAATCCTGATTATGGTCCTCTTGCAAATAAACTTTGTATACTTGGAACAGGAGATGAAGGACGACAAAACTTTATAGTACATAGATTTTCTCTTGGTTTTGGAACAGCAAATTTTATGGGGCATACTGCAACATGTGGACTTTCTATGCGTTCAGGAGAAGCTGCATATCTTAATGATTTTGTAAAATATCCACATCTTAAACCTGATTTTGAACATTGTGAGTATTTGTTAAATATAGCAACAGCACCTGCTCAAGCTGGGAATCCTTTTAAAAGGCAAGCAAAACTTTTAGCACATGCGAGAGTTGAAAAAAATCTTCACTATACAACAGTAACTCCTACTTTAACAAATAGTGATGCATTTGCTGCTCAAAATCGTTCTTCTTGGGTACCTATAAAACCAGGTGGCGACTTGGCGCTTGTTATGGGAATGATTCGATATATCATTGAAAATAGACGTTATAATGAAGAGTATCTTTGTATCCCAAGTGAAGATTCACAAAATAAACTCAACGATGTAAGCCATACAAATGCTTCTCATCTAGTTATCCAAAGTGGAGAAAAAGAGGGCTTTTTCTTAGTCGATGAAAAAGGAGAAGCTCTCGTTATAGATACTAGCGACAACACACTTAAGCCAGCCTCTTTAGTTTTACAAGGGGATATCTATTTTGAAGGAGAAGTGTCTTACTTGGGAGAAAATTATAGTGTCAAAAGTAGTTTTAATCTTTTAAAAGAGAATGCTTTTGCACTAAGCTTAGATGAGTACGCAAAGGAGAGTGGGATTGCTAAAGATACAATCCAAGAATTAGCAGTTGAATTTACCTCTCATGGGAGAGCCGTTGCAACGGATTGTCACGGTGGAACGATGCATACGACAGGTTTTTACACTACTTATGCGATTATGATGCTAGGTGCTCTTGTTGGAAATCTTAACCATAAAGGTGGGATGAGTGCTGGTGGTGGAAAGTTCAAAAATTTTGATGGAGCAAAGTATAACCTTTTAGCATACAAAGGAAAGAACAAACCGCAAGGAACGAGGATAGATAGAGCTAGAAAGCCTTATGAAAAAAGTAGTGAATATAAAAGAAAAGTCGAAAGTGGTCAAAATCCTTATCCTGCAAAAGATAATTGGTATCCATTTACCAATGCTTTGCAAACAGAAGTGATTACAAGTAGTGCAAATGAATATCCTTATAAACTAGGGGCGTTGATTAGTTGGAATGCAAATTTTATCTATGCACAAAGTGGTAGTAAAAACCTTGAGCCACTCTTAAAAGACCCTAAGAAAGCTGTACCATTATTTGTTGCTATTGATCCATTTATCAACGAAACAAGTAAGTTTGCAGATTATATAGTGCCTGATTCTGTTTTGTTTGAAACATGGGGTGTTGTCTCTCCTTGGTCAGGTTATCTCACAAAAGCAAATCATGTAAGATTTCCTATCCTAGAATCACCAAATGCAAAATTTGCCAATGGTGAACCGATTAGTATGGATAGTTTTATCATCGAACTTGGTAAAGCTTTAGGTTTAAAGAGTTTTGGGGAAAATGCTATCGCTTCTAAAGATGGGCAGTTTTATCCGTTGCATAAGCCAGAAGACTTTTACTTAAGAGCATTTGAAAATATTGCTATTGATGGAAAGGAGCCTGTTTCAGAGATTAGTGATGAAGAGTTACAGATATGTGGTTTGGAAAAATATATAGCTTCTTTGCAAAGTATATGTAAAGAAAACTGGAGAAGAGTTGCATATGTGATGAGCCGTGGTGGAAGATTTGCCTCAAAGCAGAGTGCTTATGATGGCGATAAGATGAATGCAAGTTATAAGAAAGCAATTGCAATCTACAATGAAAAAGTAGGAACATCTAAAAACGCACTCACAGGCGAAAGATATAGCGGTACACCAAAGTATTATCCATCAAGATATTGTGATGGCACAAAGATAAAAGTTGGAAAAAATGGGTACGAGCTTCTTGCCTTTAGCTATAAATCAAATGTTTTATCTTCTGCAACAGCAGCACTAGAAAAACTAAGAGAGATACGCTATACGACCTATATAGATATCAATCCAGCTACTGCTAAAAAATATGGTATTTCTCATGGAGATGAAGTTATGCTTAGTTCTTTTGAACAGTCTATTAAAGGTATTGCTAGATTCAAAGAAGGAACTCATCCTTTATCAGTTGGAGTAGAACACGGTGGTGGGAGAGAAGGAGAAGGTGCTGTACATGTAAAGATTGATGGAAAGAGTTTTGAGGGAAAAATAGAGCGAAAAAGTGGAGTATTTTTAAACAAACTAGGACTCCTTGATCATACAAAACTAGGTATTGCAACATTGAGTGACTTTGCAGTTGGTTCAAATGCAAGACAAGCAATTCCTGTAAAAATAGAAAAAATTTAAGCTATAAGAGGGGGTAACCCCCCCTCTGTAATTTAAGATTTGAATTTTCCTAATTCATTGTTAAGATTTTCAGTCATAGAGTGAAGGTGTTCGGATGCTTCAGAGACATTTTCTATGCTTTGGACATTGCTCTCAGAGATAGTATGGATTTTCTCAATTTCATTAATCATATAGTTGATATCTTGTGAAGTTTCCAAAAAGCTTGTCGCAGAAATCTCAGCACTGGTAGTTGTTTGGCTGATGATTGAAGCGATGTTGTTCATATCAGTTTGCAATTGGTTTGAGATTTGTGCAAGTTCACTTACCTCTTTTGCATTTTCTGCGATGCTTGTATTTGCATCCATGATAGATTGGACAACTACGTTGATAGTTGCGTCGATTTCTACTAAAGATTTTTGAGTTCTCTCTGCTAGTTTTCGCACTTCATCAGCAACAACAGCAAAACTACGACCATGCTCACCAGCACGAGCTGCTTCGATGGCAGCATTGAGTGCTAAAAGATTAGTTTGGTCTGCGATATCGCGGATGATTCCTAAAACCTCTTTGACATCATTTGCATTGTGGCTTACTTGGTTAAGATTTTCAGAGAGCATGTGCTCTTTTTGAACAGTTTGTTGCATCGTTGTTTCAAGCATTTCGACTCTACTTTTAATTTGTGTGATGTTATTTTGAGTATCTTTAAGAGCTTTTTGTGCTTCATTTGCTTGATTCATCGAACTTTCAATTTTATGGGTTATCTCTTTTCCTTTTGATTGAGCACCAGTTACAATTTTGGATTCGATTTCGACATTTTTGACAACTTCAGATGCTGTTTGACTTAACTCCTCTGATATAGCAGCATTTTCACTACTGATAGTTTTTGCATTTTTGACTATCTCGTGAAGTTTTTCTATAAATTTGTTTATATTTGAAGAGACTTGACCAAACTCATCATTGGCATGGTATGTAAGTCTTTGTCTCAAATCCCCATCACTACTAGAGAGGTCTTGAACGATAACGTTGAGGTTATCAAGTGGTTTCATCAGAAATCTCACAAAAAAGATGGTCATCAAAATCGAGATACCAACCATGATAAGACCTAAAATAACAAGGTTTCTTATCTGTTTATTTAAAAAGGCAAAAGCTGCTGTTTTATCAAAGGAAATCCCTGGAATCCAGCCCGTTTCACTAGATACTTTAAAACTAAAAAATTTCTCAGTATCTTGGAATCGGTAGTTAATCATACCTGTTTGTTTGTCCTTTAACTCACTTGCTAAAGAAGGTGCGATAGCGCTTAGCTCTTTTCCAAGAAGTTCCTCTTGTGGATGAGCGATAATAGTATGTTTACTATCTAAGAGTAAGCCATATCCTCCATTTACATCTATGTCACTTATTGCTTGAGTGATGGCTTCTAATCCGATATCAATTCCAAAAACACCGATAAAAACTTTATCTTCATCGAAGATTGGTGCCATTATGGAGATAATAGGATTACCAGTAGTTGCATCTAGATAAACATCTGTATAACCAGCTTTTTAAGTTTGTTTTGCTTTTATATACCAAGGTCTTTTTCGTGGGTCATAATCATCAGGTAGTTTTGATTCACTCCCAAGTATCATACTTCCACTTTCCAATCCTATGTAAGAATCTCTCGCTCCTAAGAGTTTAGTTGATTCTTTTAAGCTCTCAATTACATCAGCAGTAACTGTTTCTTCAACATATCTATAAGAGTTAGCAGTGCTAGAAACTCCGTGTTTTTTCGTACTAAGCCATAAGTCTATATAATCAGTAAGTGAAGTTGAAGCCATTTTGATGCTTTTTTCTATCTGAATTATGCTATTTGCTCTTGTATCGATGTAGCTAAATATACCAAATATACTAAGCCCTAAGATCATCAAAAAAGATACTGCTAGTGTCATTTTTGTTTTGAAAAACATTTTAT
>DLUF01000082.1:0-724 GCA_002742765.1 Sulfurospirillum sp. UBA12182
TTAGAAAAAAAAGTTTTAGCAACTTTTATGGTTGTTTGTATCTTTGGAAATACTGCTTTTGTAGGTTTTTCTTATATAGAATCACTCTATTCTAAGCATGAATTGGTTTATGCTTTGGTGTATGATCAGATAGGTAGCTTTGTTGCTCTTTTAACTTTAGGGATGATTTTGATTGCTTGGGGAAGTGGACATGAAGAGAAAAAAACACTCACTCAAAAGCTAAAAATCCTACTTACTCCTCCATTACAGGCTATTATCTTTGCTGTTTTACTTCATGGAGTAGAGTTTCCTTCCTATGTTGAGGGCATTTTACTCAAACTTGAAGCAACGCTTATCCCTTTAGTTACGATGATAGTAGGGATGAAGTTGGAGATAAAAGCTTTCAAAAACTACTTTAAAGAGAGTCTTTATGCACTTGGTATCAAAATGCTTTTAGTGCCGCTTGTGATGCTTGTTGTTCTATACCCTTTTTATGATTTTGATGCAACTTATATGAAAGTTACTTTTATAGAAATCGCTATGCCACCTATGACGATGGCAACTGTACTAGCTATTAGAGGGGGGCTCAATAAAGATTTAGCTATCAATACTCTTGGCATGGGGATTTTGGCTTCATTTTTGATTATTCCTATTTGGAATTTGATTATCAATATTTAACTAATATTTAGGTTAGAAGAGTAAAATACACCCTTATAACTTAAAGCTAAGTTGTTTCTTTTTGATT
>DLUF01000082.1:933-29970 GCA_002742765.1 Sulfurospirillum sp. UBA12182
TTTTTGATTTTATAAAAGTGAAATTTAGCTAAGGTGTTGATTGCGGTGGGCTTTGAAAGCCTTAGTTCATACTTTTTAAATTTTAATTTTGTTTAGCTTCGAGGATTTTTTATCCTCAAAGTGTTGGAAAACAAAGATGGAAAACAAAAAGATGGAAAACGAGTTTACGAAGTTAGCGAAAAATCTTTACATGTAAAGATTTTGAGAAAACACCTCGGAAGAGATTTGAAATATTTTGGAAAAAATTTAAAATATTTCGGAAGAGATTTGAAATATTTTGGAAAAAATTTGAAAATCTATGTAGAGGGTTTCGTAGACAGGAAAACAAAGGAATGGAAAACAAAAATGGAAAACAAGTCACACTATTTATTTACTAGTGAAGTAGTTAGCCCAGGTCACCCAGATAAATGTGCAGATATCATCTCAGATAGCATCGTTGATGCTCTTTTAATCGCTGATCCAAATTCTAGGGTTGCAAGTGAAGTATTTGTTGCAGGAAAGCACGTTATCGTTGGTGGTGAAGTAAGCACAAAAAATCATCCTGATTATGAAAAAATTGTTAGAGAAGCTCTTATCAAGATAGGCTATGATGGCAAATCTGCTTTTACAAAAGAGCAGTGTTTATATCCTGATGAAGTAGATGTTCAAGTTTTACTCAATCAACAATCTCCCGATATCAATCAAGGTGTTGACCAAGTTGATGGAGAGATTGGCGCTGGAGATCAAGGTATTATGTTTGGATTTGCTTCAAGTGAAACGGCTGATTTGATGCCTTCAGCTATCTTTTATGCAAGAATGCTTTGTGATAAAGTTTATAACTATGCCCTAAAACATAACCATAAGCTTGGAGTTGACATAAAAACTCAAGTTACTATCGACTATGGTACTAAAGAAAACTTTGAAAATTGTTTGCCACAAAAAATTCATACTATCGTTGTTTCTGCGCCTTCGGTTGAGGGTATGAGTATCGAAGAAGTAAGAACACTTATCAAAGGGTTGATTGATGATACAGGATTACCAACAGAACTTTACGATCCAAATGATACTATCATCCATATCAATCCAACAGGTCGTTATGTAAATCACAGTTCACTTCACGATAGTGGCTTAACAGGTCGTAAACTTATCGTTGATAGTTTTGGTGGGTATTCTCCAATCGGTGGTGGAGCACAATCGAGTAAAGATTATACAAAAGTTGATAGAAGTGGTCTTTATGCAGGAAGATGGATAGCAAAACATATCGTTGCAGCAGGTCTTGCTAAAAAATGCTCCGTCCAACTTTCCTATGCTATTGGTGTAGCAAAACCAGTTTCAGTAAGTGTGGATACTTTTGGAACATATGTCAGCGTAAATGATGATGTTTTATCGCAGTTTGTGATGGATAATTTTAGCTTAACTCCAAGGTGGATTACTAAAAAATTTGGTCTTGATAAGCCAAGTGAAGAGACTTTTCTTTATGCAGATGTTGCAGCTCGTGGACAAGTAGGTCAAAGCGACTACCCATGGGAAAAACTTGACTCCCTAGAGCTTTTTGAAAGCCTTAAAAAATAACTTCACTTATACCACCATTTGCACTATGGTAGATGGTGGTCTTGTATTTTCTTGCATAGTATCTTAAAAGTAGATTTTGTAGTGTTGGCTCTATGGATGGCGTAAACCAAGCATTGTTGCTTATGGCTACCATGTAGCGAGGATTGCCTTCAAATAGCGCATCTTTTGTCGCTTCAAAGCAGATTGCATTGCGAAACTCTAATCCTTTAATTATAAAATTATGAGGTTCTTTTGCACTCTCATAATCCTCAGCTCCATTGAAAAATAAATCATTTATAAAGTCTCTAGCAAATTTTGGTAAAGGTATTTGTTCTCCAAATGGAACTAAGATAACTTTATGGGCTATTTGGGTTTTGCCATTTTCAAAAACATAAGCAGAATTAAGAACTTTTCTATCTTCTATACTCAAAGCACCTGTATAAATCGTGATGTAATTTGAGAGATACTCTAAGTCTAAAAGAAGAGTCTTCTCAAGATTTAGATATGTTGGAAAAGCACTCTCGGGGAGAATAATAAGCTCTTTTCTTTCACTTATAGCCTCTTTTATCAAACTAAGATTTGTGTTGATAATCTCTTCTTTATAGGTTTTCTCCCATTTTTTGTTTTGTTCTAAAAAAGTTTGAGGAATTTTTACATCTATGGGAGCTAGATTAGGCTTTACATGTAAAGGGACAAATGCCAAAGAGAAGATGCCTAAAAGTGAGATTAATTTATAATCTCCTTTGAATTTATGAAAAAGATATATAAGTAAAATAAAAGTTGCAAATATATATATGTGCGTTGAAAAATAGGAGTTAATAAGAGTTAATTCAAATTTAAACCAGTTAAATCCAAAAGGTGCTACATAAGAAAAAAATATAATTCCAAGAGACCTTAAAAAAAGAGTTGGTGTAAGTAAAGCAAAAAAGAGAAACACAACGGCATAAATCAAACCAACCCCTAAAATCACTAAAGGGATAAGATAACTAAGCTCATAATAGCGAAAACTAAACCCAATCCAATAAAACCAAAAAATTCCTATGAAAAAACCTATCCAAAACATCTCTTGTTTGGAACTTTTTAAAAGATAATAAAATCCTATAAAAGCAAAGAGAGAATCAAGAAATTTATAAGAAAATGAAAAATACTCCAAATAAATGAAAACGGATAAACAAAAGGCTATAAAAAAGGCTTTTATTATAATAGAAGTGCTAAAATATCTCTTTGAAAATTTCTTATCAAAGGATTCATATGCAAGATGGTGGAAATTTATTTGCTTCATTGCTTCCATTAATCGTTCTATTCGCGATTTTTTATTTCTTGGTGATTAGACCGCAACAAAAGCAGGCTAAAACACACAAAGACATGATAGCTAACCTTAAAAAAGGCGACAAAGTTATCACAAATGGCGGTATTATTTGTGAGGTTGTAAAACCTGAAGAAGATTTTATCAAACTTAAGCTTAATGAAGAAGTTGTGGTAAAAGTTTCTAAAGAATATATAGCGAAAAAAATCGATGAATAAAGGTGGATTAAATTACCGATTGGTGATTTTTTTCCTCGCGATTGTTTTTGGAGTAGGATTGTCATTACCGACATTCCTACAAACCGAAAAAGGAGCAAAGATCTCTTTAGGGCTTGACCTACAAGGCGGTCTTTATATGCTTCTTGGGGTAAAAACAGAAGAGGCAATAAAATCAAAAATAAAGTCTATCGCATCGAGCGTGAAGTTTTATACCGATGACAATGATGTAATCATCGATGCTTTAAAGATACAAGAAGAGAGTGTTACTTTTACACTACTAGATGGTGATGAAGAGAAAAATCTTGATGAAATGCTTGCAAAGATAGATGGTTTGCAAGTTGAAAAAAACTCCCTTAATTATAAAATCATTTTAAGTGAATTAGAAAAAGAGTCTGTTAAAGAGTATGCTATAAATCAGGCAGTAGAAACTATCAGAAACAGATTAGATCAGTTTGGTTTGGCTGAACCAAATGTTGCTAGACAAGGCGAAGATAAGATTTTAGTAGAACTTCCTGGTATCAAAACTGGAGAAGATGAACAAAGAGCAAGAGAGCTTATCGCAAAAGCCGCTCATCTACAACTCATGGCAGTTGATGAAAAAAGAGCCGATAGAGCTTTGAGTATGAGCGAGGCAGAAGCTAGAGAATATGGAGATGTAATCTTAGAAGATGCAAGAAATCCAAAACAAAGACATGTTTTAAAAGAGATTCCTATCCTTGATGGAAGTATGCTTACGGACGCAAAAGTTGGATTTGACCAAATGAATCAACCTGTTATCAACTTCGCTTTAAACACTGAAGGTGCAAAAATCTTCGGAGATTTTACTGCAAAAAATGTTGGAAATCATTTGGCAATTGTTTTAGATGAAAAAGTCTATTCTGCACCAGTAATTAGAGAGAGAATCGGTGGAGGAAGTGGTCAGATAAGTGGTGGATTTAGTATAGAAGAGGCTCGTGATGTTGCTATCGCTCTTCGTAGTGGTGCCCTTTTGGCTCCAGTGAAACTACTTGAAAAAAGAAGTGTTGGACCAAGTCTTGGTCAAGACAGTATCAATGCTAGTATGATTGCTTTAATCTCTGGTTTTGTGATTGTTGTTATATTTATGGTGATTTATTATGGATTAGCTGGAATTATAGCAAATATAGCTTTGATAGCAAATCTTTTTATCGTTTTAGCAGTTATGGCTCTTTTTGGTGCTACTTTAACACTTCCAGGCATGGCAGGTATCGTCTTAACAGTAGGTATGGCTGTCGATGCTAACGTTATCATCAATGAGAGGATTAGAGAACTTTTTAGACAAGGCTCAAGCATCGCTAGAGCGATTGAACATGGATATGCAAATGCTATGAGTGCGATTTTAGATGCAAACATCACAACACTTATCGCTTCAGTAGTGCTTTACGCTTATGGAACAGGTCCTATTAAAGGTTTTGCTGTTACTATGAGCATAGGGATTTTAGCTTCAATGCTTACTGCAATTCTTGGAACACATGGTATCTATCAGTATCTCTTGCCTAAAATTGAGAAGAGTAAAAATTTACCACTTTGGTTTGGTATAAAAAGAGAGGGTAAATAGATGCAGATTTTTTCAAAAGATAAAATTTACAACTTTATGGGCAAAAGCAAATACTTTCTCTCTATCTCAATTTTATTTATAGTCTTATCTTATGCAGAGATTGCTGTGAATGGACTTAACTATGGTATAGACTTTTCTGGTGGTACGATAGTTCAAGTCAAATACGAAAAAGAAGCTCCGATAGATGAAATACGCCAAAAAATTTCTGTGGACAAAATGTTTTCAAATGCTACTATCACAGAGTTTGGAAGTAAAGAAGAAATTGTTATTAGATTTTCAAGTTCTTCAGAATCTGTACAAGAAGACTTAAGCGATAAAGTAAGTGAATTGCTTCAAGGTACAGGTGATTTTGAAGTAAGAAGAGTAGATATAGTTGGACCAAAAGTTGGTGGAGAATTACGTGAAAAAGGCTTGATGGCCATGCTAGTTTCTATCTTAGCGATACTTCTTTACATCACTTATAGATTTGAATGGAGATTTGCAGTTGCTTCTATCTTAGCGCTTGTCCATGATATCTCTATCGCACTAGGGGCTATTATCCTCTTTAAAGTAGATATAAATCTTGATATCTTAGCGGCACTTTTAACCTTGTTAGGATATTCACTCAACGATACTATTATCGTTTTTGATAGGATTAGAGAGAGTGTGAAGGAGTCCAAATCGTTTGATTTAAAAGAGATTATAAATTTCTCTGTTTCTAAAACACTTTCAAGAACACTTTTGACTTCATTAACGACTTTTTTCGTTATCCTCACTCTTTTCTTGTTTGGTGGAGAGATTATCCATGGTTTTGGTTTAGTTCTTTTAGTAGGTATCATTGTAGGAACGTATAGTTCTATCTTTGTCGCTTCTCCTGTGTTGTTATTCTTAAAATTTAGTGTTGAAGAATATAAATCAAAAGAAGCCTTAAAAGAGAGAAAAAGAATTGAGAAAGAGAAGATGAGAGCACAGTACGAAAAGGGTATTGTTTAAAAGATTAAATAGTTCAAAAAGGGTTTTACATGTAAAGCCCTTTTATCTCTAAAAATTGAAGGAGAAAATGTATGGATTGGGGTAAAGTTATATACATATTTTTTGCATTAATGAGTCTTACTACGACAGTTGGCTTTTTGTATGAACACAACGAAGTTGCCCTTTTTGTTGCTGCAAGCATCAACCTGATTTCAACTTTGCTAAAGATTGGGGTAAAAAATATTCTTGCCGCAGAACTGTTTGCAAGTTCATTGGTTGCTGATTTGCACCTTATACCTGCATTTATATTTTTACAAGTAGCTAACAATGAAACTATGGCTATTTCATTGGCTATTGGTGCGATTGTTGCAAATCTTTTTTCATTGGCTTTAGTTTTGATAGAAGCTATGAAAACAAGAGAAGAATTTTAAATATTAGAATAAATACGGAGAAAGATTGATGGAGTATATCCCAAGTCAAATAGAAGAAAAATGGCAAAAACAATGGGACACAGATGGTATAAATGAACCATCAAATGATTTTTCAAAAAAGAAAAAATATATCTTAAGTATGTTCCCTTACCCAAGTGGTAGGATTCATATGGGGCATGTAAGAAATTACACCATTGGAGATGCAATAGCAAGAAATTTTAGAAAGCTTGGATACAATGTTTTACACCCTATTGGCTGGGACTCTTTTGGTATGCCTGCGGAAAATGCTGCGATTAAAAATAAAGTACATCCAAGAAAATGGACATATGAAAATATAGATTATATGAGAAAAGAGTTAAACTCTTTGGGTCTCTCTTTTTCAAAAACAAGAGAATTTGCAACAAGTGATGTTCTTTATACAAAGCATGAACAAGATATTTTTATTCAGATGTATAAAAAGGGTTTGGTCTATCAAAAAAACTCAACACTTAACTGGTGCAATACTTGTCAAACTGTTTTAGCAAATGAACAAGTAGAAGAGGGTTGTTGTTGGCGTTGTGATAATCCAGTAGAACAAAGAGAGATGCCAGGGTATTATCTCAAAATTACTGAGTATGCAAAAGAACTTCTTGAAGATATCAAAACACTTGAAAAAGGTTGGCCAAGTCAAGTTTTAACTATGCAAGAGAATTGGATAGGAAGAAGCGAAGGTTTGGAGTTTTCGTTTGAACTAAGTGAAGAGTCAAAAAAGAGACTCTCTTTTAATTTTGAGAGATATACTGTTTTTACAACGAGACCTGATACGATTTTTGGAGTTACTTACTCTGCTTTGGCACCTGAACATCCGATAGTAAACTTTTTAGTAGAAAATGCTCTTTTATCACCCAAAAAGATAGAAGCGATTAAAAAAATGCGTTCAATCTCTTCAAGAGAGAGAGCGATGATGGATAAAGAGGGTTTGAGTTTAGAATTAGACGTTATCCATCCTCTAACAAAACAAAAAGTACCTCTTTGGGTAGCAAACTTTGTTTTGATTGAGTATGGCGGAGGTGCTGTTATGGCAGTTCCTGCTCATGATGAGAGAGATTTTGAATTTGCTTCAAAATATAATTTAGAGATTGTTCAAAGCATTGAAGTTGCAGGAAAAGTATTTGATAAAACTTGCGCAACAACTGAGTATGGAACTCTTGTAAACTCTGGTGAATTTAGTGGAATGAGTTCAAAAGATGCGCAACAAGCTATTATTGCTCATTTTGAAAAGAACTCTTGTGGTAAAAAAGTTATAAACTATAAATTGAGAGATTGGGGAATTTCAAGACAAAGATACTGGGGTGCACCAATCCCTATGATACACTGTCCAAAATGTGGTTTAGTCCCTGAAAAAAAAGAGAATTTACCAGTTGCATTGCCTGATGATATAACTATCAGTGGGGAAGGAAATCCTCTTGATTCTCATCCAACATGGAAACATACTACTTGTCCAAACTGTAATGAAAAAGCGATTAGAGAAACAGATACGATGGATACCTTTTTCCAATCAAGTTGGTACTTTCTTAGATATACAACAGACCTTAGTTTATGGGAAGAGAAAGCTTTCGATAAAGAAAGCAGTGATTATTGGATGAATGTAGACCAATATATAGGTGGAATTGAACATGCGATTTTACATCTTTTGTATGCTAGGTTTTTTACAAAAGTTCTTAGAGATTTAGGATATACAAGTTCAGATGAGCCTTTTGATAACCTTCTCACACAAGGAATGGTTTTAAAAGATGGCTCAAAAATGAGTAAATCAAAAGGCAATACCGTAGATCCTGATGAGATTATCAAAAAGTATGGTGCCGATACAGCAAGATTATTTATCCTTTTTGCCGCTCCTCCACAAAAAGAGTTAGAATGGAATGACAGTGCCGTCGAAGGTGCTTTTAAATTTATTAAAAGACTCTGCGATAGAAGTGAAAATGCTTTTACATGTAAAGAGATACCTATCATAGAACATAGCGCTCTTTCAAAAGAGGAGAAATATGCTCGTAAAAAAGTGTATGAAGCTCTTAAAAAATCAAATGAAGTTTTTGCTAGTGGATATGCTTTTAACACTCTTATAGCAGCTTGTATGGAAGCACTCAATGCTCTTAGTGTTCAAGAAAATAAAGAGGTTTGGAGTGAGGGGTATTTTATCCTTTTAAATATCTTAGAACCTGTTATTCCTCATGTTTGTTGGGAACTTAGTGATAAACTTTTTGCTAAATCAAATTTAACAAAAATACCTATGAAAGAAGAGGTTTTTGAAGAATCTACAATTGTTTTAGCAGTAACAGTAAATGGTAAAAAAAGAGCAGAGATTGAAGTAAGTAAAGAAGCTTCAAAAGAAGATATACTAAGTGCAGGGAAAAGTAGTGCTGCCAAATGGATTGATGATAAAGAGTTGATTAAAGAGATATATGTTCCTAATAAACTTGTAAATTTGGTGGTGAAATAAGATGTATAAAATTTTAGGATTTATCGTAGTTTTGTTCCTTGTTGGGTGTGGTTATAAGCCTACATCTTATTATGTAAAAGATGTCTTAGGGGATAAAATTTATGCTCAAGTTATGATAAGCAAGGTAGATCCTAAAAATAGTGTTATCATAAAAGATGCACTAAATGAAGCTATTATTACGAGATTTTTAGGTAAGCTAACAACAAAAGAACAAGCTGATACGAAACTATTTGTTACACTAAATTCAACCTCTTTTTCTCCGATTTTATATGATAACAATGGTTATGTTATATCATATAAGGCAAAAGTAATTTTAAAATTTAAATATGAAGATAAACAAGGAGAGATTCAAACACTAAGCACTAGTGGTGAGTATGACTTCCCAATAGAAGCAAACAGTGCTATATCTGAAAGTAAACGATTTGAAGCGATTCGCTATGCCTCTCTTGATGCGATTAATGAATTTGTTTCAACCATATCTGTAAGGGGTATGCAAAATGGCAAGCACAGTAAATGAGATAATCAAAGAAACTTTTGAAAAACTAAGAGAAGAACACTTAACTTTTACTCCTGATAATTATCAGATGGTTTTTTGTCAAGTTGCAAAAAAAAGAGGTGTTTTGGTTGAAGACTGTCAAAAGGTTTCAAAGTATATAAAAAAACTTGATACAAAGCTTGGTGCAGAAGCAAATAGTAAAAATATTTCAACGATTGATGAACTTTTAATGTTTTTTATATCAAGACTAAACAGAACAAATGAGAGTGAAGCGGGGCAGTTAATCAGCTCTTTAGTTCTTTTAGCAAAAAGAGCTTTACAAGCTATCTCTTTGTTGCACAATAAAAAAGCATCAAATCTTGCAAATGCTTCATTAGATAGATTAAATTTGAAGCAAGATTTAAAATCCATAGAGTTGATTAAAGATAAGTGGTTTGAATTTATCTCAAATTATGATGATAGCTTTTTGAAAAAACTTGATAGATATGGCAAAATCAATAAAGAAGATTTAGAGAAGATGGTACATGATATCTCTATCATTTTGGCAAGTGAAAATGATGCTGAAGTTTATAAAACTATCGCTCCTCTTATCGTAGCAACTCTCACACCTTCTATCGCTTCTAGCATGAATGATGATTTAGCAACTATAAGTTATGAGCTAAGAAACTCTCCAGAGTCTTTAGCTTCAACAGCAATGCAAAATGAGATAAAAAGTTTTATCAAAAAAAGAATAGAACTTGATAAAGCAGAAGTAAAAAATAAAATTTCTACTTTAGATAAGATTTTAGACGAGATAAACAAAAAGATATTTGATTTAATCGACAACAGTAACATCAGTAATGAACAAGTAAAAGGTATCAAAAAAGACCTCTCTGATATAAACTTTTCAAAAGATAGTTTTGAATCTATTCAAAGTAGACTTATCCATATAGCCTCTTCTTTAGAAAAAGAGACTAAAAGTTTAAGTGAGAAGATGAATGAAAACCAATCTACTATCAAAAAACTTCACGATAGAGTAAAAAAACTTGAAAATGCTCTTATCCTTGCAAAACAAGAGAGTAAAGAGGATTATCTTACAAATGTCGCGACAAAAAGAGCTTTAGCAAATGAGTTAAAAAGAGCAGAAGAAGCATATAGTAGATATAAGATAGATTATACGCTTTGTTTTTTAGATGTGGATCATTTTAAAGTTATTAACGATACTTATGGGCATGATGCAGGAGACGTTATCCTCGCTACTTTTGGAAAAATTTTACGAAAATATATCCGCCAAGCTGATTTCGTTGGCAGATATGGTGGTGAAGAGTTTTTGGCGATTTTACCTGGTATAGATTTAGAAGGTGGAGTACACTTCGCTGAGAAGATTAGAGGTATCATAGAAAATTATAAATTTGTCTATAAAAATGAACGCATTAATGTTGCGATAAGTTGTGGAGTTGCTCAACGTGACAAATGTAAAAGTGCTGAAGAGACTTTAGAAAGTGCTGATAAGATGCTCTACAAGGCTAAAGAGTCTGGTAGAAATCAAGTTATGCCAAAAATTCCCTCATGAGTTTAGCAGCTTTTTTAGCGCAAAAACCTCTTTTTTACGACAAGATTGATTATGAGAGGTTTCCTCGTATCTATACGAGTATCAAAGAGCATTTTGTTCTGCCTAAAGTTGTGCATATAGTTGGAACAAATGCAAAAGGCTCAACAGGTAGAGCTTTAGCTCATCTTCTTTATAAAAGTGGTAAAAATGTAGGACATTATAGCTCTCCTCATATCCTAAAATTCAACGAAAGAATTTGGTTTAATGGTTCTGATATTGATGATGAAACATTAGAGATTTATCATCTTAAATTACAAAAATATTTAGATAAAAGCTCCAGTGAAGCTCTCTCTTACTTTGAATACACAACACTTTTAGCAATGCTCTTTTTTTGCGATAATTGTGAGTATATTATCTTAGAAGCTGGTCTTGGTGGTGAATATGATGCGACAAATGTCTTTGATAAAGAGTTATCCATTGTGACACCTATTGGATATGACCATGAAGCTTTTTTAGGAAAGAGTATAAAAGCCATTGCTACTACAAAAATCAACAGCGTTAGAAATGATCTACTTTTAGCCAAGCAAAAAGAGAAAGAGGTCTATAAAATAGCACTTCAAAGAGTAGATAAGATAGGTAAAAATCTCTATCTCGCTCAGAGCTATTTAGAAGATGAAATGTATGAAAAACTCTTTTTACATGTAAAGAAGCTAGAGTATCCTTCTTTTTTAATAGATAATTTTGCGACAGCTTTTTGTGCCTATGCTCTTTTGGGGTATGAGCTAGATATAAAACTGTTAGAAGGTTTGAAACTTTTTGGAAGATGCCAAAAAGTTGCTTCAAATGTAACAATAGACGTAGGACATAACCCGATGGCTGCGGAAGCCCTTAGAGAACATTTTAGTCAAAGACAAGTAAATTTAGTTTATAATAGTTATAACGATAAAGAGTATGAGCGTATTTTACAAATCTTAAAGCCTATTATTCATCAAGTTGAGATTTTACCGATAGAAAACTTGCGTGTTGTAGAACAAAAAAAGCTTTTAGATGTTTTAGAAAAACTAGAGATAGAGTATAAGATTTTTGATAAAATCAAAGAGGGAGAAGAGTATCTTGTTTTTGGTTCATTCTCTGTAATAGAAAAGTTTTTAAAGGTATATAAAGTTTGATAGACAGAAGAAAAAAAAAGGATAGGAGAAAAACAGGGATTAGAGATAGATTTACGATAACAATTTCCGATATAAATGGTTCTAAACATTATCAACTTCATCAAGTTATCAAAAAATTTGTTCTCTATTTTTCTCTTTTTATTGTTTTAGTTATCTTAGGTGGTTCATTTTTTATCTCTTTTTTGATGGACGAGGTTGATAGTCTTGAGGTAAAAAAAGCGAAGATTTTACAAGAACAAGCAGCATTAAAAAAGAAAAATGATGTTTTACAGGTTCAAATCAGTGAAAAAACACAAGAGTTTGAAGATATAAAAGAGAAAATAACAGATATAGAAGAGTTAGTGGGTTTAAAGCCATCCTCTGAAACAAAAGTAGATGATAGATTACAAGATATTACTTTTACCTCTTCACAGCAAAAAGCATTTTTTAACTCAATTCCAAATGGAGAGGTTATCCCTTATAGTGGCTTAAGTGGCTCTTTTGGTTGGAGAGTGCATCCTATCTTAAAACGAAAAGAGTTTCACCGAGGTATTGATTTAAGAGCTAAGATAGGAACACCTATCAAAGCCCCAGCTGATGGTGTTATAGAGTTCGCAGGCTATCATAAAAGTAGTGGTTTTGGAAATTTAGTTATTATGGAGCATAATTATGGGTTTAAAACCTCTTATGCTCATTTAGAGGGAAAATTTCCTTTTCAAGCAGGAGATTTTGTAAGAAAAGGCGAAATTATAGGGTATACTGGCAACAGTGGGCTTTCAACAGGACCTCATTTGCATTATGAGGTTAGGTTTATTACTCGACCATTAGATCCGAAAAATTTCTTAAATTGGAATAGTTCGAATTTTAAAGAGATATTTGAAAAGGAGAAAAGAGTCTCATGGCAATCTTTAATAAAGATAATGAACAATCAGTTTCATCTTCAGAAACAACAATAGTAGCAAGAGGGGCGACAATCGATGGTGTTTTCGAGTGTCATTCTCGTTTACATGTAGATGGTGAAGTTAAAGGTCAAATTAACTCAAAAAGTATCGTAACTATCGGTAAAAATGGTAAAGTAAGCGGAGAGATAGTAGCAAGCAGACTTATCGTAAATGGACTCTTTGAAGGCAATGCAAACTGTGATGGTGTTGAAGTTTTAGAGGGTGGTACTTTTTTAGGAAAAGTACTCTCAAAAGAGCTAATGATAGAAGCAAAAGCTCGTTTTGAAGGTGAAAGTAAAATTAAAAGAGATTCCCAAGAGAATTTAATAGAAGCAAAAATAGAGGAATAAAATCTTTTGCAAGCCTCAGTTTATGAATATTTTAGTACACAAACGCAGACAAATCTGGTTTGTGTCTCTAGCACAAAAGAAGCACGAAAAGTTGCTGATGCGATTGCTTTAACAGGAAGAAGAACTTATACGCTACCTGATTTGAGAGTAAATTATGGAGATGATTTACTCTCTTACTCTAGTGAATTACAAGAGTTGTTAAATATCTTACAAACTTTTTATGAAGATGAAAGCTCAAAAAAAGTTATAATCTCTCCTTTTCATACTCTTTTTACACCACTTATCCCAAAACATTTTTTTCAAACTTTAACCTTAGAATTTGGAGAAACATGTTCTTTAAGCTCTCTAAAAGAGAAGCTTTTAAATTGGGGATATGTTTTTGTGGATGTAGTAGAAGTTGCTGGAGAGGTCTCTTTTAGAGGCGATATCTTAGATATCTACCCCATTGATGCACCAAATGCCTTGCGTATTTCATTTTTTGATGATGTTATAGAGAGTATACGTTATTTTGATGTAACAAGCCAAAAAAGTGAACCTACTGAGTTAGAGAAGATAAAAATTTCGCCTGCTCTTTTTGCTTTGGATGAGAGTACCTTTGAATTAGTACAAAAAAAAGTACAAAGCATAAATGCAGATAGTTTTTTTAAAGATATTCACTCTTTAGGACTTTGGGCGATAAAAGACTTGTGTGAAGATTATTTTGAAAAGTTTAAGATAAAAAGAGTTCCTTCCGATCTGCAAGAGATAGAAGAGTTGTTCTTATTTGATGCGCATAAGGCTTCAAAACTCCAAGTTCTTGAACAAATTAGTGAAGCTAAAAAATTCAAAGCCTTAGAAGTCTCAAATATCAAAACATTTTTAGATTTTCACAAAAATAAAAGAGTAAAAATCCTCGCTAAAAGTGATATTTTACTGAGACAAAATGGGCTTGAGGCAAATAGCAATTTTATCCAAAGTGACTTGATAGTTAACCTCATTAGTGACGATGAAGTCATTATCTCTTTAAACAAAGAGGTCAAAACAAAAAGGCGTAAAAAGCCTTCTTTGCTCCTTGATGAGTTAAAAATCGGAGATTATGTTGTTCATGAAAACTATGGAATTGGTATCTTTAAAGGTTTACAAAGTGCCACAGTTTTAGGAGCAACAAGGGATTTTGTTCAAATTATGTATCAAGGCGAAGATAAGCTTCTCTTGCCTGTTGAAAATCTTGATGTCATAGATAGATATATAGGAGAGGGTGGTTCTTTAGCCGTTGTTGATAAGCTTGGCAAAGGTAGTTTCCAAAAGCTAAAAGCAAAGACAAGAGAAAAGCTTTTTGAGATAGCTTCACAAATAATCGCTACAGCAGCAAAGAGAGAGATGATAGATGCTCATGTAATCCCTCTTGATGAGAGAGTTTATGAGTTTGCACGAGATGCTGGGTTTGAGTATACGCAAGATCAAAAAAAGTGTATTGAGGATATTTTTACTGATTTGGGCTCTGGAAAAATGATGGATAGACTCTTGAGTGGAGATGTAGGTTTTGGAAAAACAGAAGTAGCGATGAATGCTATTTTCTTGAGTGCTATCAATGGATTTCAAAGTATTCTTATAGCTCCTACAACTCTTTTAAGCTCTCAACATTATAAATCTTTATATGAAAGATTTAAAAAGTATGGCATAAGGGTAGAAAAATTAGACAGATTTACAAGTGCAAAACAAAAGTCACAGATACTTTTGGATTTAAAATCAGGAGAACTAAAAGTTTGTGTAGGAACACACTCATTACTGGGTGTTCAGATGGAAAATCCAGCTTTAGTAGTTATAGATGAAGAGCATAAATTTGGTGTCAAACAAAAAGAGAAATTAAAAGAGATACGAGAAAATATACATATTCTCTCTATGAGTGCAACTCCGATTCCAAGAAGTCTCAACATGGCGTTAAGCTCAATTAAACAGTATTCACAGATTCTTACTCCTCCAAATGATAGGCTGGATTTGAGAACTTTTGTTAAGGAGTATGACCCAAATTCTTTAAAAGAGATTATCAGCAGGGAACTAAGACGTGGTGGACAAATCTTTTTTGTTCATAACCGAATAGCAAGTATCGAAACAAAGAAAAAAGAGTTGCAATCCTTACTCCCAAATTTAAGGATTTTAACGCTTCATTCCAAGATAAGTGCAACAGTCACTGAAAATGAAATGCTTCGTTTTGAAAACAAAGAGTATGATATCTTACTTTCAACCTCTATCATCGAATCAGGGATTCATATGCCAAATGTCAATACTATTATCGTCGATGGTAGTGAAAATTTTGGTATAGCAGATTTGCATCAAATGCGTGGACGTGTAGGACGTGGCAGTAGACAAGGATACTGTTATTTCTTAGTAAAAGATAAGGAAAAGCTAAGCGAAGAATCGAAAAAAAGATTAATAGCTCTTGAGTCAAACTCTTATCTAGGAAGTGGTTCAGTTTTAGCTTATCATGACTTAGAGATAAGAGGCGGTGGGAATCTCATAGGAGAAGCACAAAGTGGGCATATTAAAAATATAGGTTATTCTTTGTATCTAAAAATGCTAGAAGATGCTATCAATACTCTTTTAAACAACACTCCTGTGAAAAAACAAGAAGTAGATATCAAGCTTAGTGTAAGTGCTTTTATAAACAGCGAATATATAGCAGAAGATAGAATTAGGTTAGAACTTTACAGAAGATTGAGTAAGTGTGAGAGTATCTCTGAAGTGTTAGAGATAGAAGAGGAGATGGTAGATAGATTTGGAAAATTAGAGATTTTTACAAAACAGTTTTTAGATATCATTACTATAAAAATCTTAGCTTCAAGTGTAGGAATTAACTCCATTTCAAATTATGGACAAAATATCACTTTAAAATTTGAACATGATGAAAAAACTCTGCTAAAATCAAGAAGTAAAGACGATGATGATGTTATCGCAACTGTTTTGGAGTATCTAAGAAAGAGGATAAAAGAGTGATAGATTGGGCGCAAAATCATGCTGCTATTTATAGAGCAAAAAGTGAAACTTTACGAGCTGTAAGGGAGATAGACCCTATAAGTCTTGATATGCTTGTTGGAATCGAAGAGCAAAAAAGGCAGATTATAGAAAACACTCAAGCTTTTTTAAAAGGATTACCTTGCAACAATGTTTTGCTATGGGGTAGTAGAGGTACAGGAAAATCTTCTTTAATTAAGGCAGTTTTCAATGCGTATAAACAAGAGGGTTTAAGGCTCATTGAGTTTTCAAAAGAGGATTTAAAAAATTTGCCAGATATTGTTGATGAGATAAGAGAAAGTCCTTATAAATTTATCATCTTTTGTGATGATCTCTCTTTTGAAGAGGGTGATAACTCATACAAAGGTTTAAAACCTCTTTTAGAAGGTTCTATCGAACTACCACCCAAGAATGTTTTAGTATATGCAAGTTCAAACCGTAGACATCTTGTAACCGAATTTCACAAAGATAATGAAGGTGTAAGAGTAGAAAATGCACAAATCCACTACTCAGATGCTGTTGAAGAAAAGATTTCTCTCTCCGATAGATTTGGACTTTGGATATCTTTTTATCAAGGAAGTCTCAAAGAGTATCTTTGCATAGTAGATACCTATTTTGAAGGTGTAAAAGTAGATAAAGAAACGTTACATCAAGAGGCTAAAATTTTTGCAACTCTAAGGGCTTCACGAAGTGGAAGATGCGCAAAACAGTTTTATAATTATTATATGCAGGTTTTAAATCTAAGATGATACGAGTTGCTTTTATAGGAGATATCGTAGGGAAACCTGGCAGAGAGATGTTAAAAAGCCATTTAGCAAAATTAAAAAATGAGCTGTGTATTGATTTTGTTATTGCAAATTATGAAAATGCAAGTCATGGCTTTGGTCTAGTGAGAAAAAATGCAGTTGAGCTTTTTGGTTATGGGGTTGATTTTATGACAGGAGGCAATCACACCTGGGATAAAAAAGAGATAGTCTCTTTGTTCGCTGATTTCCCTTTGATTCGCCCTTTAAACTATCCTGATGAGGTTGAAGGAGAAGGATATAAAATCTTACATGTAAAAGATAGACAAATAGCGATTATCAATGTTTTGGGACATTATGGGATGCCTATGGTTGAGAATCCTTTTACAAAAACACAAAAACTTGTTCAATCTTTACATGTAAAGGGTATAAAACATATTTTTATCGATTTTCATGCTGAGGCAACGGCTGAAAAAAGAGGACTTTTGATGATGCTAAAAGGTAAGGTTAGTGCTCTTTGGGGAACACATACACATGTTGGAACTGATGATTTAAGCGTGATTGAGGGGACTTGTTATGTGAGTGATGTTGGTTTGAGTGGATGTAGAGATAATGTAATAGGCATGGAAGAAAATGCTCCTATCAAACGCATGAGTACAGGATTGCCAGCTTCTTTAGATATCCCAAAAAAATGCAAAAAAATCATGCAATTTATTCTTTGTGATATTGATGATGAGGGTAAGTGTTTACAAGCTTACAAATATAGAATTTTTGATGATAGACAAACACTGATTCAAGAGGCTTTATATGAATAGCTTTGAACTTTTGAGTGCTTTAAAAAATGCAGGGTATTTGAAAAATGAGAGAGAACTTTTATGGTGGCCTAAAAGTGGAAGTTTTGAGGTTATTGTAGGGGCTATTTTGACCCAGCAAACTAGATGGGAAAAGGTTGAAAAGAGTCTCGATAATTTAAGAGATAAAGGGGTACTAAACTTAGAAGAGCTTGCACGAATAGATCCAAAAGAACTCTCTTTACTCATAAAACCAAGTGGATTTTATAATACAAAAGCAAAAAATATAAAACTTCTTTCTCAAAACATCCAAAAAGAGTTTAGCAGTTTTGAAAACTTTACACAGCAAGTTGAGCGTGAATGGCTATTGTCCCAAAAAGGAGTTGGTCCTGAGAGTTGTGATAGCATACTGTGCTATGCTTGTAAAAGGGAGATTATGGTCGTTGATAGCTATACAAATAGACTCTTAAGTGCTTTTGGATATGAATTTGACAGTTATGATGCACTTCAAGAGTGGTTAGAAGAGGGGATTTTTGCAAATTTGGATGCTATCTCAAAACTTTATGGAAGAGCTGTGAGTTTACAAGAAGTTTTTGCAAGATTTCATGGAAAAATCGTGGAGTTTTGTAAGGAAAAAATGCGAGGGAAAAGTGTTGATGTGGAAGTTTTGGGCTTAAGTGCACCCTTAAGTGTTTAAGCCCAAGGAAAGTCTCTTATAAGCCTTTCTCTTTTTTATATTCTAAAATCATAGCATAAGCTTCATCTTTTAACTTCAGCTTCTCTTTTTTGAGTTTTTCAAGCTCAAGTTGCTCCATATGCTCACGACCCTCTTCAACATCTGTGATTTTTTGGTCGAGGTCATTGTGTTTTTCAAAAATTTTAGCAAAATGGGCATTTTCTACTTTAAGTGCAGAGATAACATCTCTATATTCATGTAACATTGTAACTCCTTATATAGTTTTTATATTGTAACGAAAAATTATTTAATTTTGGATAATTTACGTTCGATAATCAGCATTGATTTTGACATACTCATAGCTCAAATCACAGCCATAACTTATCGCACTAAAATCACCAAGATTGAGCTTACATGTAATCTTATAACTGTTTTGTTTCATCACTTTATAAGCTTTCTCTTCTGTTTCTTTATCAAGGCTTGGTTGCTCTTTTGAGTAGATAAGAACATCATCATAAAAAATCTCTAAATCCTCTTCGCTACACTCTATCTCACTAGCCCCGATGGTAGAAGCGATACGTCCCCAGTTAGGATCCTCGCCAAAGAGTGCTGTTTTGACTAAAAGAGAGTTACTAAGAGCTTTAGAAGCTTTGAGTGCATCTTCATAAGATTTAGCGCCACAAACTTCAAATGCTACTACTTTATTTGAACCTTCTCCATCTCTTAAGATTTCTAAACTTAGATGTTTTGTGAGCTTGTTTAAAGCCTCTTCAAAAGCCTCTTTATCATAAGTCTTTCTTTTACGAGAAGTAAGAAGAAACAAAGAGTCATTTGTAGAAGTATCTCCATCTACGCTAATAGAATTAAAAGATTGTTCACTCGCTTTAAACAGTAGCTCATCCATATCAGCTTTTGGGATATTTGCGTCTGTGAGGATAAAACAAAGCATCGTTGCCATGGCTGGATTTATCATACCAGCACCTTTACAAATAGCAGCTATATGAAAGAAACTACCATCTTCTAATTCGACTTTAAAACACATCTCTTTTTTAAATCTATCTGTTGTCATGATAGCTCTAGCTGTTGCGTCTGAATCTTTTGAGCAAAAATCAAACTTATCAAAGGCTGAACAGATTTTCTCTTTGTTTAGTCTATATCCTATGACGCCAGTTGAACTCATGATAGGGTTGTGGATATCTGGTAATTTTTTCTTTAACTGAGAGAAAACCTCTTCGATATCTTCTACACCTTTTTTACCTGTCATCGCATTTGCATTTTTTGCATTCATAAGAAGAAAGTTTGTCTGAAATCCTTTTGGATACTTTCTAAAGTGCTTGATTGGAGCAGCAGCAAATCGATTTTTAGTGAAAACAGCACTTACATCACATAAAGTATCACTTCTTATAAAAGCGACATCTCCGTCAGTTTCACTCTTCTTTAATCCTACATTTACACCGTTACAAAAAAAGCCTTCTACATTATCAAGACCATTTTTTAAAGGAAATATATTAAACATATTTTAACTCTTCTGGTTTATATTTTTTTCTTACTAGTATCTTCGTAGCTCTTATACTCTCACCTGTTCCTATGACTAGAAGTTTAGAGCCTGTTCCAATCAAAGTATCACCTTTTGGCATAGGTATGAATTTACCTTTAGAGTCTCTTATACCAACGATAGAAACATTAGCAATATCTCTAAGCCTTGTTTCTTTTATTTTTTTAAATCTCAGCCAAGAGTGTTCAGGAACTTCTACCTCTTCCATATCGATAGGAGCATCTTTTCTGAAAAGAAGTTTTTCAAGCATATTTTCCATATCAGGGCGAAGGCTCATAGAACTGATACGCTCTGCCATCAGTTTTGTAGCAGAGATTACCCTATCTGCACCTAGTTTTTTTAACTTGAGGATATCTTTTTCATTATTTGCACTTGCCATGATAAAATAAGGTCTTCTTCCTAACTCATTTTCATAAAGTCTTGTTGAAGCGATTTGTGCGATATTATCAGCGGTGTTTTCACTAAGTGTTATCAACCCTCTTGCACTAGAGAGATAAGATTTTAGCAAAGCAACTTCAGTATGAGGGTCTTCTTGTATGAAGTAAGGGTATTTGTGTATTTGTGCGAGTTCTTCTAAATTTTTATTAGGAGAGACGACTACGAAAGGGACATGATTCTCTCGAAATTGTTTTGAGAGTTCTATGGTTATGTCATTGTGGTGACATATAACAAAATGGTTTTTTAGTCTTGCGATTTTATATAACATTTGTCGCTCCTTCAAGATTTTGACCAGTGTACCTTTGTTCAAAACTTCAACTAAGATACCGATGGAAAAAGAAAATACTCCAAACCCCAAAATAATCAAGGTAATCGTAAAAAGTCTACCTGCTGGAGAGATAGGGGCAATTTCTCCAAACCCTACTGTTGTAAAAGTTATGCCTGCTTGATATAGTGCATCTAATAAAGAGAAATTATCGATAATCACATACCCAAGTGTCCCCACCATAATCATTGTTACAACAAGAATGAGTGGGAGACGGAAGGGTTTTAACTGCTGATATAGTTCAGTGTTTAAGTTTATGTGTGGGGTAGCTCTTGATGACCAATTTAAAAGTTTTTTAACTTTTTGAGAAAAAGTCATTTAGACCCCATGTTATGAAATAGAGGGGTCTTAAGCGTTTTTCTTCATTGTTCTAAGAGTAGAAGCCGCAACCTTAATTCTTCTAGTTGTTCCATCTTCCAAAGTAACTCTAACAGTTCTTAGGTTTGGTAGGAATCTTCTTTTTGTTTTGTTATTAGCGTGGCTTACGTTGTTTCCAACCATAGGACCTTTGCCAGTAATAGCACATCTTCTTGCCATGATAGTTTCCTTAAAATTTTTTTGGGATTATACACAACTTAAGCAAAATGTATACTTAAATTTCTGTGAGATAATGTATATGTGAGCGAGATTATAGCGTAAATTAGATAAATTTTTTATGAAAGTATAATTGCAAAAACTGTATAATAATTTTTATAGCCAAAAAAAGGAATTGAATGCTTTCAGAAGAGATGATACAAGAGTATATAAAGAGTATCCCTCCTATCCCTGAAGTTGTTAAAGAGTGTATTGATGCTATAAATGAGGGCGATTTGGTCAAAGCAGCCCTCATCGCTAGTGAAGATAGAGCATTGATGACTTTTTTACACAATATCGTAAATAAACCTATTTTTGGGTTTAGAACAGATGTCAAAGATGCAAAACAAATCTTTGGTGTCTTAGGCTTAAGCAAGGCTAAACAGATAATTTTTAGTTATTATGTTCTTTTGTTGGTTCCAAAAAGCTGGGAGGTTTTTGATTTTAATTCGTTGCAATTCCAAGATTTTCAAGCAAGGCTTATTCAGCATTGGGAGAAGATACTAAATTTTTTGAAGATTGAAGATAGAGAATTGGCAAATTCTATCACGATTATTCCTGCCTCTCTTATCGTATGTGAAATGCTTTTTCGCCCTATTAACGAGACCGTGAGATTGCTACTTGAGAGAAAAAATATGAGTTATGAAGCTATCTTAGAAAAGATGACTGGTAAAACGCTTTTTCAAATCGCCTCTTTGATAGCAAAAGATTGGGGATTTTCCCAAAAAGTGAGAACTCTTATAGATAAATTATCAAAAGATGATGCAACATTGCTACAAGATGAACGAATGGTTTTAGAATATATGAGGCTTTTGTTGATTTTTGAGATGAGCAGACCTGTTATGATGCAAAGTGGTCTTAGCCAAATGTTTGAACTTGAACTTCCAGAAGATGAAAACATAACTGAACGTTTTTATAGCCTTATGAGTGAATAAAGCATATGAAACCTATCTTAAAACAAAAAATAGCTTTTTTTTATCCAACGGGCTTTATAGATGGAGAAAATGCTATTGATATAGTTTCTCCTTTGGATGTTGATTATCTAAAGTCTATCAAACCTGAGGGGATATTTATCTCTTTGAAAAAAGTTGTTTTTTTCAACAAACGAGGAATCTCGTTAATCATAGAATCTTTAAATAGTGTCAGAGATAAAAATGGTGCTATTATCGGTTTTTGTGATTATGATATAAAAAAGTACAAGATGATTGTTGAGATGTTTAAAGGTGATATGTTCTTTTCCCTTTTTGATAGTGCAGATATCGTTAGTTTGTATATCGGAGATGATATCTCAACTTTTAAAGAGAAAAAAATCCTAGTATACAATGACAAACATGAACAAAAAAATCAATTAGCACTTGAACTATATGAGAGAGGTTTTGCCCCTATAATAGCTAAAAATAGAGCAGATTTTTTAGCAAAAAGAAAAGATGTTGATTTGTTTATAGAAAATTCTTATTTAGGTAATTTAGATAAAACTCCCACTGTTTTTATCAAAGACAATGTCATCGTTTACACGCTTAAAAATTTTGTTGATTCAGATATAAGTAAAAAGTTTGATTTGACTTATCATAATAACACTTTAAGAGTAGGGTTTAAAGTTTTTTTATTTGATGCGACAGAAGTCTCGTCTATCAATGTTCATGGAGTAAATTTTATCGCTAAACTCTCTATTGCAGGTGCTGAGTATGGGGCTACCATCGCTATGTGTGGGTTAAATGCTAGAAAAATTACCGAGAAGCTTACGCATGATTTAGAAGATGCGGGGGTGGCTATATACCCTGGTTTAAAAGACCTTTTTGATGATGAGGAGCTTTTAAGTGAAGCCCAAAACTCGACAAGTGTGGCAAAAAAAGGTAAGGGAATCAATAAACAATTAATTTCATATCTACCTGTTGTTGCCGAAGCGGCGTTAAAAACCATAGAAAATCTCTCAGGACAAAAGATAAAGAGAAATGCTCTTAAACTTCAAGAACTCATCTCTAGCAACACTGAGAGTGCTTTTGGGGTTTCCATAGGTTTTTATGGAGATATTGAAGGTGTTTTGATTTTGATAATGGAGCAAGATATAGCTAAAAAAACGTGTAAAATTTTATTGGAAGATGAAAACAAAGAGGATGATTTACTTGATGCCTTGGGTGAGTTTGTGCATATCATAGGAGGAAAGATATCTCAAATGCTCCATAAAAAAGGTGTGAAGATAGATATAACAATGCCTCGAACTTTTGGCAGTTTAAAAGAAGTGATGTCGGCTCAAACAAAAACAAAAGGGGCTCAAATAGATATGGAATTGGAAGGTAAACCTTTGATTTTATTTTTAACAAAATAGATAAATTAAACAAAAATCAACATAGAAAGGTTTCTCCGCGAAGCGGTAGCTTTCTCAAAGAGGGAGCAAGTGCCAAGTGAGAGGAATTAAAAAAGGACTTTGTTCTTTTTTAAGGAGAAAGAAAATATGAAAAATACAGAAGTTTTACTTCGTGCTTTCTCGAAGAGAGTGATTGCTTCGCAACCGCTTTGCTTCACAAGAGTCGCGAGGAATTTTTAAACAAAAATCAACATAGAAAGGTTTCTCCGCGAAGCTGTAGCTTTAGTGAGAGGAATTAAAAAAGGACTTTGTTCTTTTTTAAGGAGAAAGAAAATATGAAAGTAGCACCCAGTATATTAAGTGCAGATTTTGGAAGATTAAATGAAGAGATAAAAGCTATCTGTGAAGGTGGTTGTGATTTTATACATGTAGATGTGATGGATGGACATTTTGTTCCAAACCACACCATAGGACCAGTTGTGGTAAGTGCGGTAGCAAAAGCTGCTACAAAGCCCTTAGATATCCATCTAATGGTACAAAACAACACTTTTTTTGTGGAGCTTTTTGCCCCTTTTAAGCCAGAGTATATCTCTTTTCATATCGAAGAGGAGAAACATCCTCATAGGCTTATCCAAAAGATAAGAAGTTATGGAATTAAACCAGCTATTACTTTAAATCCTCATACTCCTCCATCAGCGATAGAGTATCTTTTGGAAGATTTAGATATGGTTTTATTAATGAGTGTAAATCCTGGATTTGGTGGACAAAAGTTTATCCCATCAGTCCTTCAAAAAGCAAAAGAGCTTAAAGCGATGATAGAAGCAAAAGGTTTGAAAACCCTCATAGAAGTTGATGGTGGTGTTAATGCAGAAAACGTAAGAGAACTTGAGAAAGCTGGAGTTGATATCGTTGTTGCTGGAAATTATGTTTTTAGTGCATCCTCTTATAAAGAGGCGATTGAGAGTTTAAAATAAAAGTTTATTTGGAGATTTTTGGGTGCATAAAGTAAAGATATGTGGCATCACAAATTTAGAAGATGCTCTTTGGGCTATCAAGTGTGGAGCTGATGCTCTAGGGTTTGTTTTTTATGAAAAATCGCCTAGATTTATCCAGCCTCATAGTGCTAAGGAGATTGTCAAAAAACTTCCTCCTTTTGTGGAAAAAGTAGGTCTTTTTGTGAATGCAACAAGTGAAGAAGTGAACTTTACATGTAAGAGTGCTTCTATGAGTTTAGCCCAGATTCATTTTGAAGCAGATGAGGAGTTTTTTGAGGCTCTTGAAGTACCTTATCTCAAAGTGATAAGAGCTACATGTAAAGAAGATTTATCGAAGTTTTCTGATGAGTATCGTTTAGTAGATGCTTTTGTTCAAAGTTATGGTGGTGAGGGGAAAAGGGTTGATTTGGATTGGTTTGAAGGAGTTGATTGTTCAAAAATTATCCTTGCTGGTGGTTTAAATATCTCTAATTTAGATGAAGTAAAAAAGTATAATTTTTATGGATTCGATGTGAGTAGTGGCGTTGAAAAAGATAAAGGAGTCAAAGACCATTTGAAGATTGAAGCTTTTATATCTAAGGCTAAATCTTGAGAGTTTTAGATAGATTTATACAAAAATTAGCTTCCGCTAAGCAATCAAAGCATGAGTTTATCGCAAAATTAAAAAATGTAAAAGAGTTGAGTGATTATGATGTAAATGATTTGGATATGATTCGTCTCTTAGGACTTCCTATCGTTGAGTTGGCACATAATTACATAGCTTTAGAGACAACTTTCACACCTGTGGAAAAGCAAAAATTTTGTATAGTAGACATAGAAACAACAGGTTCTAAGCCCTCAAACTCTCAAATCATCGAGATTGGAGCATTGATGGTTCAAGGCGGAGAAGTTGTAGGTCGTTTTGAGAGTTTTATCAAAGCTGATTTTGTTCCTGAAAATATAACCTATCTTACAGGTATCGCAACAGATGATGTTAAAGATGCTCCTTCTTTAAAAAGTGTTTTGGAACGTTTTAGACTTTTTTTAGGCGATGCTGTTTTCCTTGCCCATAATGTAAACTTTGATTACTATTTTATCTGTGAATCTATGCAAAAATGTGGTTTTGGACCACTTTTAAATCGTAGATTATGTTCCATTGATCTGGCTAGAAAAACTTTTGAAGCGCCAAAGTATGGTTTGGGATTTTTGATAGAGTTTTTAGGTATCAACTCAGTGACACATCATAGAGCTTATGCTGATGCACTTGCAACGGTAAGTGTTTTTGAAAAATCCTTGCAAAATCTTCCAGAGAATGTGATTACTACGGAAGATTTGATAAATTTTGCGAAACCAAAAGTTGTAAAAAAGAAGAAAAAATCTGAAGAATAAACCTTTACATGTAAGAATTTTTGTATTGGATATAGTTTTTTGCAGAAGTGTATAAAGAGGCTATCTCTTCTTCGCTTAAGCTTCTTACAACTTTTGCAGGATTGCCTAGGATAAGTGAGCGAGGTGGAAATTTTTTGTTTTTTGTAACAAGAGAGTTTGCCCCCACTATGGACTCTTTTCCTATGATAGCTCCATCTAAGATAGTTGCATTCATGCCTATCAAGCAGGCATCTTCTATGGTACATCCATGAAGCATAACTTTGTGAGCGATAGTTACATCATCGCCTATGATTGTAGGGTACCCATCATTACCATCTGAGGCATGGGTGACATGTATCATACTTAAGTCTTGTATATTTGTTCTTTTCCCTATGCTGATACTGTTTACATCTGCTCTGATGACAACACTAAACCAAACAGAGGAGTCTTCGCCTATATCAATTTTTCCTATGAGGGAAGCATTTGGGGCGATAAAACACCCCTGCGCTATCTTTGGAGTTTCTCCACAAAAAGGCATAATCATCTCTAACTCTCTTTAAAAAGTTTTCGAGCAAGTATCTCAGCTCTGTTAGAAGAAGTGTCTTTTTTCATGGTTTTGTAAATCTTGTTTATGTACTCTTCTAAGATGATATGATTGTTGATGATTTTTTCACTATTTATCTCTGATTTGATATACTCTCCATCACTTTGTAGCTCCCAACTCAAAGTGTTATCCATGACTTGGAGTTGTAACATCTCATAGAGTTTTTCTTGTGAAGATTTCTCTACGATAGGAGTCATCAGCTCTAATCTTCTCTCCAAGTTTCTTGGCATACAATCAGCACTAGAGATAAAAACATTTGGCTCAGAATTTCTAAAATAATAAACACGAGAGTGTTCTAAATACTTTCCGATAATAGATTTTACTCTGATATTTTCACTTAATCCAGCAATACCAGGTCTTAAACAACAAATCCCTCTGATGATAAGGTCGATTTTTACTCCATTGTTTGAAGCATTGTAAAGAGCTTTTATAACATCTGTATCAACCAAAGCATTCATTTTCATGATGATATAACCATTCTCTCCCATTTTTGCTTCATTGTTGATACAAGCGATAAGTTTTGGCTTGATTTGTGTAGGAGACATCGCTAGAGTATTTAACTTTTTATGTTTTGAAAAACCAGAGAGGATATGGAAGAAAGTTGTTGAATCTCTTGCAAACTCTTCTTTACATGTAAACAAACTCACATCTGTATAGATTTTTGCTGTACTTGCATTGTAGTTACCTGTTCCAAAATGCATATAAAATTTCAAGCCATTATCTTCTTGTCTAATAACTTGCGTTACTTTTGCATGAACTTTAAATCCTGTAATTCCATAGATAACATGAGCACCAGCTTCTTCTAACGCTTTTGCCCAGTGTAAGTTGTTTTCCTCGTCAAATCTAGCTTTAAGCTCCACCATGGCTGTTACTTGTTTGCCATCGCTTGCTGCATCTATGAGGGCTTGAATGATTTTTGAGTTTTTTTCAACTCTATAAAGTGTTGTTCTGATAGAGACTACTTTTGGATCTTTTGAAGCTTCTCTAACAAGTCTTGTTACCGAATCAAAACTCTCATAAGGATGAAGTATGAGTACATCTTGTTTTGAAAGGATTTTAAAAATCGATTCATTTTTGTTAAAAGGAGGAAGAATCTTAGGACTATGTGGTTGGAGTGTAAGATAAGAAAAATCTTTGTTTCCTATGATTTGCCAAAGTGCCCCAAGATTGAGTGGTACACAGTAAGTATAGATATCTTTTGAAAAGATTTGCATATGGGTATTTAAAAATTTTAACAAATCCTCATCGGCATTTTCTCGTATCTCAAGTCTTACAAAAGCGCCTTTTCTACGAAGTTTTAATCCTTGCTCCATTATCATCATAAAATCATCTGCTTCTTCTTCTTCGATGACCATATCAGCATTTCTTGTTACCCTAAAAGGTGCAGAAGAGACGAGTTTGAATCCAGGAAAAATCTCCTCTGCGTGTTCTTCTACTATGGATTCTACTGGAACATAAACATTATCACTTGCTTGAAAAAATCTTGGTAAGACTCTAGGGATTCTTATCATTCCATATTTAAAATTTTCTGGATTTTCTTCATCTATTAGTTTAACTGCCAAAGAGAAACTGAGATTGTTTAGATGTGGAAAAGGGTGTGTTGCATTGACTGCGATAGGAACTGAAACAGGCAAAATATTTGAAAAAAAGTACTCATCAGCTTTTTCTTTTAAATCTTTGTCAAGTTCTTTATAGTTCTTTACATGTAAACCCTCTTTTTCAAGTTCTGCTAAAATATCTTTAAAAGAGGTTTCAAGGGCTTCTTTTTCGTTTAATATATAAGTTCTAATCTCTCTTAATTGTTCAAGCGGAGTTTTTTCATCGGCACCAGTTACGATAACCCCTGCTGAAAAAAGTTGTTTAAGACCAGCAACTCTGATCATATAAAACTCATCTAAGTTTGTAGCATAGATAGCTATAAACTTTAGTCTTTCAAGGAGGGGTAAATCTCTTTTTTGTGATTCATTTAATACTCTTGTGTTAAATCTTAACCAAGATAGCTCGCGATTTATATAATTTTCTGGATTATTGAGATTTGTCATTTCCTACTCCCATTTATGTTAAAGTTTGTATTTTATCTAAAAAAAGTAATAAATTGATAACAACTTATGTATAAAGGTCAAAATTTGTCTCAATTTCCTCGTTAGTGTTATATCTAGTAACTGGAGATTTCAAAGATTCTTCTTTTAAGGCTTGAGAAAGTTCTAACCTAGCTTTCATCTCTAACAAAGTTGCTGTTGCGGCAACTTTATAATCTGTTGGGCTAGGGTCACTAGGTGCTAGAGCTGCTGCTCTAATGGTTTGCATCTTAGTGATGGTTTTTTGGGGTGTGGCTTCTTTGGAAGTGTCGATAGCTACTTCTCCGCCAACGGCATAGAGTTTGTTATCAGGACCTTTTTGATAAGTAAAATTTGCTCCACTTTTTATAACATTTCCACCAGCTGCTATGTGGGCTGCTTCATGTTGCCTTACTTTTGTATCAGTCGCTTGGAGTTTAGTGATAAGTGCTTTTTGAGATGTACTTAGCTCTTTTGAATTTTCAAGAGAATTGTTTGAAGATTGAGTTGTAGCAGTTTGGTTATCTACTCTGATTAAAGAGCTGTTTAAAAAGCTATTTACTCTCATATTAATTTCCTAAAATTTCCTTCCTCTCATCGATGATTATATCAAAAAATCAAGCTTTTCTTAACTTTGCTATCTCATCTCTTAATTTTGCTGCTTTTTCGAACTCCAAAGA
>DLUF01000114.1 GCA_002742765.1 Sulfurospirillum sp. UBA12182
TCTAAATATTTAGTGGCATTATATTCTTTATAAACTCTCTTCTTGTGCTACTCTCTTTTTCCATATTTAGCCTTTAATGATTTGTTGTTTCGATTATATGAGATTAGATAAAACGAGTGATAGAATAATTCTTCAAATCTATTGCCTATTTCTTTAAATTGTTTATTTTGGATAATTAGGCAATTAAAATGCAGTATTGTTATATGAAGTAATATAAATATAATGTATAATAAATCTAGTTAAAAGAAAGGATTTATGATGAATGAAAAGTTTAGAGAATATAAGCAAGAGATGGTTGATTTTCTTCAAAATAGATATCCTTCAGGTATTCAATCTCAAAGTAATATTCAAGCATTAGATTTTTATTTTGTTGATGAGCCAACTGAGTTTACAAGTGTTATGTATGAACCTTCTTTATGTTTGATTTTACAAGGAAGCAAATCTGTAGATTTTGGAGATAAACTCTATGAATACAATGATAAAGAGTACCTCTTAGCTTCTACACACTTACCTGCAAAGGTAAAAGTTCTAAAAGCTACAAAACAGATTCCTTATATATCTTTACGCATCAAATTCTCTTTGGAAGAGATTTATGAAGTACTTAAAGAGAGAAAAGATAAACGTTATTCTCATGCAAAAACAGTAGAGAAAGGACTTTTCTTTGATGAGATGAATATGAAACTTTACTCTGCTATTAGACGTTTAGTAAAACTTTTAGATGAACCAAAAGAAGAGATGCAATTTATATCAAAACTTATCATCAAAGAGATTTTATATATACTTATCTCAAATGAAAAAAGTGGTCACTTCTTACATAACTTTATCATGGAAGGATCAATTTCTAACAAAGTAGTAACTGCTATCACTGAAATCAAAAATAGCTTCAACCAAAAGCTAAACATGAGAGAACTTGCAGATAAAATACATATGAGCGAATCCTCTTTTTATCAGTATTTTAAGACAATAACCTCTATGTCTCCTATACAGTTTCAAAAAAAACTTCGTTTAGAAGAAGCTAAAAATATGCTTATAACTCAAAATGTAGAGGCAAATGAAGTAGCTTTTGCAGTGGGATATGAATCACCTTCGCAGTTTAGTAGAGAATACTCCCGCATGTATGGCATGTCGCCAAAAGCACATAGTGAGTATTTACGAAGTTTATAGAATTATGC
Organism: Sulfurospirillum sp. UBA12182; assembly: GCA_002742765.1. Lineage (GTDB taxonomy): Bacteria > Campylobacterota > Campylobacteria > Campylobacterales > Sulfurospirillaceae > UBA6810. Next base: position 1,173 of record DLUF01000114.1, read on the forward strand.
AATGATTGGCAAAATATGAAGAAAGAAAATCTCTTTTTTATAACGATAATTATATTAGGATTATGTTTGAGTGGATGTACAACAAAAGAAAATTTAAACCCAAGATTTAGTAAGTCATTTTATAAAGATGGAAAATTCCAAAGCCAATTTGATAGTAAAGCAGGAACTACACTAGAATTTTTCTCAGCTATGTGGTCACTCTTTACTGATAACTCCATAAGCAAAGTCCCAAACAAAGGTACGGTTCCTATTATAAAATTAAGCACAAATGATATTGTAAATTTAAAAGATAACTCTGTTATTAGGCTAGGGCATTCTACTCTTCTTCTAAAGATAGATAATAGACTTATTTTAACTGACCCTGTTTTCTCTAAACGTGTTTCTCCTGTATCTTTTTTTGGTCCAAAAAGATTTCATGAGTCTCCGATTTCTATAGAAGAGTTGCCTCATATAGATGCAGTAGTTATCTCTCATAATCATTATGACCACTTAGATAAAGATGCAATAAAAAAATTAAAAGATAAAGTAGATACTTTCTATACCACTTTGGGAATAAAAAATATATTAGTTACTTTTGGCGTGGAAAGTTCAAAAATCGTTGAACTTGATTGGTGGGAGAGTAAAGAGGATAAAAGCCTTACTTTTGTTGCAACACCAGCACAACACTTCTCAGGAAGAGGATTGTTTGATAAAAACAGAACTCTTTGGTCATCTTGGGTGATTAAAGGTGAAAATACAAATATCTACTTTGGTGCAGATAGTGGCTACTTTGAAGGATTCAAGCAGATAGGACAAAAATATGGGCCATTTGATATGACATTCTTAGAAGCTGGCGCATACAATAGACTCTGGAAATCAATTCACATGATGCCAGAAGAAAGCGTGCAAGCTCACATAGACCTTCAAGGCAAGATAATGTTTCCAGTTCATAATGGTACTTTTAAGCTTTCTATTCATGATTGGGATGAACCATATAAGAGAGTACTTAAAGCAGCAAAAGAAAAAAATATTCAAATAACGCATCCAAAGATGGGAGAAACTATCTCTATTGTAGATTTCCAGAAAACTGAAATTTGGTGGTAAGTGTTGTATATGGTTAAACTTACGTTGTTACTTATCCATTTCAACAACTTCAATAAATCTTACATGTAAAGGCTTTAGGGAGTGGTACTTTTTGTACCCTCCTCTTTTTTTATACTAAAGTATACTCAAGAACCTCTTCAATCCTTGAAACAGGAATGATTTGCATTTTTGATTTTACCTCTTCAGGTATATCCTTCAAATCTCTCTCAAAATTTTTCTTTGGAATCAAGGCAGTCGTGATTTTAGCTTTAAAGGCTGCGATAAGCTTTTCTTTCAAACCACCAATAGGTAAAACTTTACCAGTTAGTGTTAATTCCCCAGTCATAGCCACATCACTTCTAACTTTTTTCTCACTTAGTATCGAAGCGATGGCAGTCGCCATAGTGATACCTGCACTTGGTCCATCTTTTGGTGTTGCGCCCTCTGGTACGTGAAGATGCAAGTCATATCGTCTATATATTTCACTTGTCTCTAAGTTTAAATCTTTCTCTTCACCCTCTTTTGCACTCAAAGGAATCAATTTTTTATCGATAAAAATCTTCTCATTGTCTATAAGTACTTTCACAACACTGTATGCTATCTTAGCAGACTCCTTCATAACTTCACCAAGAGAACCTGTGATTTGCATAGCACCTTTTCCTTTGATTTTTAGTGCTTCAACCTTTAACACATCTCCACCAACACTTGTCCATGCCAAGCCATTTACTTGACCTACAACATCTTTTCTATCCCTAACTTCTATCTCAAAAACTTTTTTCTCCAAATACTCTTCAAGATTGTTTTGGCTGATAGAAATTTTATTTACAGATGGATCAATCAAAAGTTGTTTTGCCACTTTTCGCAAAACTTCAGCAACTCTACGTCTTAAGTTTCTCACTCCTGATTCCCTTGTATAATTCTCTATCATCATCTCTAAAGCGCTTTTCGTAAAAGAGACTTCCGCTGGTTTAAGTCCATGCTTTTTCAACTCTTGAGGAATGAGATATTTTTTAAGGATTTCATACTTTTCTTGTGGCGTATAAGAACTAAGAAAAATAAACTCCATTCTATCTCTCAAAGGAGCGGGGATAGAACCTACATCATTTGCAGTTGCTATAAAAACCACTTTACTCAAATCAATATTGAAATTTAGATAATAATCTCTAAATTTATTATTTTGCTCAGGGTCTAAAACCTCAAGTAAAACAGCTGTTGGGTCTCCCCTAAAGCTTTTTGCTACTTTATCAATCTCATCTAAAACTACAACTGGATTCATCTGTTTTGCTTCGATAAGCCCTTGCACGATACGACCTGGCATAGCTCCTATATAGGTTCTTCGATGTCCTCTTAGCTCATTGACATCTTCAAGCCCTCCAAGTGCTATACGAACAAGTTCTCTCTTTAAAGCTTTTGCGATAGAGTTTGCCAAAGAGGTTTTACCCACACCAGGAGGTCCTGCAAAACAGAGTATCGCTCCTTTACTTGACTTGTCCTTTATACCTCGTTTTGAAAGTAACTCACGTACTGCAAAATACTCCTCTATTCTCTCTTTTGGTTTTTCTAATGAATAATGGTCACGATCTAACTGTGCTTTTACATCTAAGATATCAAGTTGCTTTTTTGAATATGCATTAAAAGGGATATCTATAACCCAATCAAGGTAACTTTGAACCATATTTGCATCACTAGAGTCTGGGTGCATACGAGAGAGCTTATCTATCTGCTTTTTAATCTCCTTATATGCATCTTCTCCCATCCCATCTTTTTTTGCTTCAAGCTTTGTTCTATACTCTTCAATCTCTTCTTCACGTTGTGTATCAGTGCCCAATTCTTGTTGGATTTGCTTTAACTGTTCTTTTAAAAAATACTCTTTATTGACTTTTTCAATTCTTGAATGAACTTTTGTTTTTATCTCTTTTTGTAGTCTATTTGCCTCTATAGCTTCTATCAAAAACTCTATAAGCATCAAAACTCTTGCTTCAGCATTTGGTTCGATAAAAAGTGAATAAGATTGGTCTTTTTTAAGTTTCATCGCACTAGAGACCAAATCACAAACTCTGCTTATCTCACTATTTTCTTCTATCGTTTTTAACAAATCTGGTGGAAAATAATTACTTACATGAGACAAGGCAGTTACTTTCTCTTTTAGCACTGACATAATCGCATCTGTTTTAGGTGAATTTTCAACATCACTTGAAATCAACTCTATGGTGGCAACAAGAGGACTTAGAGACTTTTGAACAAGTATCTTTCCTTTCGCCATTCCTTGAAATAAAATCTTTACTCTGCCATCTGGTAAAGAGACTTTTCTCATGATAGAGCCTATAACTCCTGCATCATATATCGCTTCAAAATCTCTCTTTCCTTCTTCCCCTTTTTTCGCAGAACAAACCATAATAAGCGTGTTGTTCTGGATAGCTTTATTTACAGCTTCTATATTTTCATCATCATTTAAAAAAATAGGTGAAATCATAAAAGGATATAAGAACATCTCATCTTCAACAATGATTGGCAAATCTGTTGGAAAAGAGTCATAATCACTTAACTTCATATCACTTCCTTATAAATTTTTTGTAAACCAAGACAAATCCCCCTAAGACTTTGTCTTACATGTAAGAAAAAAAGTAAAATTATTCGAAAATAGAACGATACCAAGGTACGTCAGGTTCTATCATCTTCGCATCTTTCAGAGTTGATGTTGCTAGTTTTTCCTCATAAACTTTTGCTGCTTCTGGTTTATCAATCCTATGATATAAAGAAGCTATATTTTGATTAAGATAGTAGTTGCCCAATCTAACTTTTACAAGCATCGTCTCTACCATAGCTCTGTATTTTGAGTTTGGATATTTTCGGATAAAATCTTTTATCTGAGTGATAGTATCTAGCATGAGCTGTTGGTTTCTGTTTGGTGAGGGGAAAGAATCAAAATTTGCCTTGATTTTCATAAACCTAGCATATTCGCTTTTCTCTTCATTTCCAAATCTTTTGATATACTCATCCAAATAGAAATTTGCAAGTAAGTACTCTTCTTCTTCCACATGAGCTTGTGCTAAGATAAGCATAGCTTCTGGCAACAAAGGAGAAGCAACATGTTCACTAGAAAGTGAAGTGTACATATCATCTGCTTTTTCCAAATCCGCATCTTTTATGCTTTTTACTATCTGCTCATACCAATATAAAGCAGGTTTGTTATAAATCGCTTTTTCAGATTTTGTCGAACAACCACTTAGGATAAATAACGCAAAAAATACTGCTACTAAGCTTGCTAGTCTCATCATACTTCCTCTTGTATCATTTATAAAAGAGTTATTGTATCTCTTTTTTCGTTATTAAAAGATAAAAATTTATTTTTTTTCTTTTTTGTCGATTTATTGAGGTGAAATTAAAATGAAAATGGTACAATGCGAAATTATTTTCTTAAAGGATGGGTATGGTATTTAGTGTAAGAAGTCCGATTCCTGGATTTGACCAAATCAAAACAGTAGAACTTGAACAGATAGATGAATTTTTCATGAGATTAGAATCTTGTGAAGACGATACAGTTTTTATGCTAGTAAATCCTTTTATGTTAAGAGAATATGATTTTGAAGTTCCAGAGTATTTTAAGAATATTTTAGAACTTGAAGAAGGCTCAAACACTCTAGTTTATAACATCATGATAGTCTCTACTCCGATAGAAACTTCTGTGATAAATTTTATAGCTCCTTTGGTATTTAATGCTGATAAGAAGTTAGTTTCTCAGGTGCTACTGGACAATAACAAATACAAAAACTTTGGCATAATGGAGAAAATCTCTGATTATTTAGGTGAATAGGCTAAACAACACCTCTTTTGCAATGTGTTAAAACATAAACTTGAAAATTAAAATAAAGTGCTAAAAAAGTATTAAGTTAAGTTTTATGAGGAAAGGGATAGAATGAGTAAAGCTTGTATATTACCAAGAGGAGCTTTGCATGTTGCATACCAACAAAATAGTATTTTTATTTTTGATTATCTTAAACTCTGTTCTTATAGCGGACAGTGAGCCAAATAATAGCTGTGCACAAGTTGAAATAGTTTCTTCTCTCAATGGGGCAACTCCTACAATATCAAGAACTATAAATGGTACAGTTCATCAAACATCAGATCGATTTGACTATTATTCTTTTACTGTCAGCGCTTCAGGAATATTAGATTTTAACTATACCGCAGACAAAACAAATGCTTCCTTTTTTATAGGATCGTCTTGTGGCGGTAGTCAATATTACTCTAATACTGATAACTCTGATACTAAAAACCCTGCTCCTTTCTTTGTTTCCGCAGGTGATACTATTTATTTATTAATCGAACGACGTTATGATTCCTCTATGAACTATAGTATATCCGTAAACTACGCATCTCCAACTTTTTCAGGTAGTAATTTTAAAGACTTTTCTATTCTTTATTCTGAAAATCTACGTGGTGATATACGTATGATTGGTAACACTATTATGGGACAAAGAAATTCGCAAGGAAATACTGTTTGTCCTAGCAACAATACAAATAATGCAGATGGTGATATTAGAACTCAACATTGGGATATAGATGGAGTTAGTTCAACATTTAATTCTTCCTCTGCAACTTTATCTATTCCAGAAGGAGCCATAATTCAAAAAGCTTATTTATATTGGCAAGGTAGAGTACTATCAAATCAATATAATAATGCAAAATCTATTAAGTTTCGACAGCCAGGAGCTCCAAATTATACAACTTTGACTGCTTCAGATAACAATATGCATTGGACTTCTTATGGATCATATTATCCTTATCAAGCTTCAGTAGAAGTCACTTCTCTTATAAATGGCTCGGGAATCTATACTGTTGCAGACCTTAACACATATGCAGGCAACTATATAGATGGACTTGGAGCATATGGCGCATGGTCTTTAGTCGTTGTTTATAAAAAAGATGATGCACTTTTACAGAATATCACAATTTATGATGGATATCAAACAATTGCATCCAATAGCTCTCAAAATTTTACTCTTTCTGGATTTCTTACCCCATCTAATGGAGATGTAAATTCTAAATTTCTTGTCTTTACAGGGAAAGGAGATGTCGACTTATTGCGTGATTATGTGAATATAAGTGGTACTAGACTTACCCGTTTTAACGACAACTCGATTGATAGTACCCAATTTAATACTTTTAATGCTTCTATTACTGAAAATAATTCTTATGTAACTTCTCGTAGTCCAAATTGTCAAAATAATTTAGGAATTGATATCCATACATACAATGTAGGTACCTCTGGATTAGGCATTATAGGCAATAACCAAACAAATGCAACTCTTCAAATTGGAACTAATCAAGATGCATATTATTTATCTGTTTTTGCTTTTGCAACTGAACTTTATGAACCACGTGTCTGTTACTATATAGATACTATTAAACAAATCGATACAAATACGACTATCTTTGAAAATAAAAAGTTTATCGGAGAGATAGAAGCTGATACAGAATACACATTTGATATCTGGATTTCAAATATGAAAAAAAGCTCTTCTGATACTTTTATCGAAACAGCGAGATTAGTACAAGTATATATGAATATGTATGATGTAGACTATTCTGAAAACTCAATGTCTATGCAAAACTTAGGAGAGGCTAGTAAACTATCTATAAGTGATGCTATTGATAACGATAAAGGAGAGTTTGCAAGTGATCAAAATAAATCTACATGGAGAGTTGGTATAGGTGCAGATCAAGATCAAGGTGGAACACTCGCTCCTGCTTCTAGTTTTAATGATGACTCTAAAAAAGCATTTATATCTTATAAAGCAAAATTTCAAGTTGATGAGAATACAACAACGATAGACCTTGTAAATTTCTTTAAATTCAAAGCTTCTTTTCAAACTGATAGCATAACAATAGGCAGCGATAATGCTCAAGAAATAGAACAATGTCTTGATTTAAATACAACTGCAAGTGTAACACAACCACCAAAAGGTGCATTTAATGTTGTAAATGCTAACTTTTCTGGGGGTTCACTAAATAGTGATTCAGATACTGCTCTTTTTACTCAAGTAAGTAGTCAAAACTTTAGTGTAAAAGTTGTCGCTTTAAACAATGATTTTCAAACCCTTCAAAGCTATACTGGTGATGTTAATCTTTCTTTAATTTCATCTCCATCATATACAGGTGATGAATCTAGCGACCAAGCTTTATGTGATAGTGCTACAAGTGTAGGCTCACCAATTACTATACAATTCAATAATGAAACTATTAAACCAATTTCTCTAGTTACAAATGATGCAATGAAAAGTGCTTCTTTTAAAATATCTTTTGAAAGTAATGGTGTCGTCAAACATGTATGCTCTACTGATAGTTTTGCAATCCGCCCTGCTAACTATAGTTATAGTTTTACACCTTCAACATTAATTGGAGGAAAAGAACATACACTTACATCAAACGCTGGAACTTCTTTGTATGATGGTACTGCGTCTCAGACTATAAGTCTTATTATTCCACCTGGATGTGGACTTGGTGCTGATACAAACACAACATCTATAACTTTTTCAGGAGGCATTGATAGTTCTCTTGTACGAACAGGAAACATAGGAGACTATAATATAACAGTTGTAGATAATACATGGACAGGGATAGACCAAGGAACTTCTCATGGTGATGATTGTATAGTAGGTAGTTTTGAAAATACTCCTTCGGGAGGGTTGGTAGGTTGTAACACGCAAACTTCACAAACGTTCACATTTAGTCCAAAAGATTTTTTAAATACTCTTGCTCTACAAAATTTTAATGCGAATAACTTTACTTATATCTCGAATGACAATAATATGAGTGCTACTGCAACTGCAACTATCACAGCAAGATTAGACAACAATACAACTGCATCTGCTTACTCTGCAAATTGTTATGCAAAAGACATCAATACCACTATCTCTTTGATAGATGAACCTTTAGCTTCAGAATGGCTTACAAATGATAGAAATGCAACTGTTCGCATAATGTTTTTTGATACCAATACAACCAATTCAGAACTAAATGCCACTGGAAGTTCCACTCTTTCATCAGGTCAAAACAATTTTAACAATGGTATAGCAAACATAACTATCAACTTTAACTTTGACAGGAACACCTCTATTCCTGATGAGCCTTTCCATATATCTAGAAATGATTTTAATATCTCTGTAATTGATACAAATGGTGTTACAGGTATTGATTTTAATAGAACAAATGATACAAATACAACTTTTTACTATGGTAGAGTTTATGCCCCAGATCAAACTTTTAATGGCAACAATGGGAATGCACAGTTTCATTATGAAGTTTATTGTGAAGACTGCAATCGAACCTCTTTAAACATAGCAGGAAATGAAAGTATAAACAATATTAACTGGTATCAAAACACTTTACATGTAAATACTACTTTTGGTACATACAACAACCTTAACCCTTCTGCTTTAAATGGTACACTTATAGGAGGAACAACACTCAATACCCTTGGTCTAACAGCCCCTAACTTACCTCATGTAGACAGGATAACCTATACACCGCACCCTTGGTTAGTCTTTAACCCAAGCAATCCAAATGCGACAACAGGTGATTTTATGGTTGAATTTACAAGCAGAGGTGGTTGGGGTGGAGAAGGAACCGTTGATGGCTCTGATGATAATAACACTGGGCTATTTATCCACAGGCAAGATACTATCAACAATCAAATCCAAAAAAGAATGGACTGGTAATGCGAAAAGCAGTTTCTCTTATAGAACTCATCATTGCCATTGTTGTTATGGGTATAGCAGTGATGAGTTTACCTCTTATTCTAACTCAAACACAAAGCAACAATGCTCTAGCCTTGCAACAAGAAGCTATCCTCTCAACAAAAGCAAAGATAGGTTTTATCTCTTCTTACCCATGGGATGAAAACTCTTGGGATGGCACAGGCAGTATCTTTCGTGTTTTAGACACTACAAATTCAGCCTCAGCAGATAATGCATTTGATATAAATATCACAACTGATATCAGAAGAATTGGTCATATCGAAGCGAGTCAAAGAAGAAGACTTTGGGATATAAGACACGCAAACAGGTTACCCAACTTACTCAACAATGAAATTAGTGCCGCTTCAACTGAAAATGATATCGATGATTTTCACAACCATAATGACGATATCAATATCACTGATCCAACCCAAATGGATTATATCTTTGCTTTAACAATGAATCCAGAAATTTTTTATTTAAGAGATTCTCTTAGTGCTGGTAACTATCTAAACTCAAACACTATACAATTTGATTTTAATGCTACAAATATAGAGACAGACACTTCAAGACCTACGAACATTAAGATGATAGCTGTCAGAACTGTTTCACAAACTGGTAATGATATAAATGTTTCACTTCGTAGCTTTGCATCAAACATCGGTCAAAGTAAAATTTTAAAAAGAGACTGGTAATGAAAAAAGCTTTTACAATGTTAGAACTTGTCATGGTTATCATCGTTCTTGGTATAGTTGCTTCTATTGGAGCAGATATTATAATCTCTTTGTATGATAATTATGTACGTACTAGAACGATAAATGCTTTGGAGTCTAAAACAGAAATCACTTTAGAACAGATAGCTAAAAGATTTCAATATCGTATTAAAAACAGTACTATTGCAAGACAGGCCGCTGGTAACTTCATCTCTGTTTCAAATCCACTTTTAGACAACAGCTATCCTATTATAGAGTGGATAGGATACTCAAATGAGAGTTTTCTAGGCACTCCTAGACCTGGTTGGAGTGGATTTATCGATATGTTTCATAGTGATACAAATAGTACTTCTCAGACCTTTAGAACATCTGATAGTAATCTAACACTTGCTAGTAATGTTATATCAGCTTTAACAAGTGGCGATATAGACCTAACCGCTGGCAATGAAGCTGCTCTTATTTTTAAAAAACCTTGGAATATCGGAGATTTTGGTTGGGGAACGGCAAACAATACCGATGGAAATGCAACTGTTAAAGTAAGAATATTAAATGATGAAGTTTTAGTTCTTAGTAACGATACAAACCTCACAGAAATTTATGAGCAATACTACTTAGCACATACAGCATATGCCATAGTACCTGAGGGTGATATTGCAAATGAAGATTTCAATCTTACACTTTACTACAACTACCAACCTTGGATGGGAGAAGAATATAATAACAATGGAAGTAGATTTCCTCTTGTCGAACATGCAAATCTCTTTCATTTTAGGCAAGATCAAACTCTTTTACGTTTTAAACTCTGTATCCATGACAACAATGAATCAGGAATTGGTGAGAGAGTTGTTGTATGCAAAGAAAAGGTGGTTTACTGATGCGTAAAGGATTTAGCCTTATAACAGCTGTTTTATTTTTAGTTCTTGTTGCAACGCTTGGAGCATTAGCTCTTTCTCTCTCAACACAAAGTGCTAAACAAACAAGCGATGTATTTCTTAAAGAACAAGCTGAACTTCTTTTGCAAAGTGGTACAGAATACGCACTCTTAGCGCTCTCAGCTCATGACCACTCAGTAAATTGTTTAGAACAGATTAATGCAACTTACACTCCTGATGGTTCTACTGTTTTATTTGATATCAATGTCTCATTAAGATATTTTGGGATAGGGCTTCCAGCCAATTGTCCCACTCCTAGTGGTGTTATCAACCCAAACAATATAAATACAAATGAATCAAATATTACTGTAATGATAGACACTGTTGTCTCTAGTAGAGCAGGCATATCAACGGAGCCTATCAGACTGCATCGACGAACCATTCAGAAGCCTTGATATAGTAGTTACTTTTTTGTTACTTTAACTTTTTGTTTTGATAAAAGTTTCACTTCAAATCAAATGCAAATTTTAAGTTTCATTTCGTTATACTTTTTTTAACTACCTTTATAAGTGTAGTATCAAACCCCTAATTTAGGGAAAAAAAGGAGACGAGATGAACTTAAGTATCGTAGGAAAACAATTAGAACTAACAGATGCTCTCAAGTCATACGTAGAAAATGCAAAGGATTCTTTAACAAAATATAATCTAGATATTATTTCAACTAGATGTGTCCTTTCAGCTGATGAAAAAAATGGTAAAAAAGGTTTCAGTGTTGAGTTTGCTATCAATTTAGCTCATAAAAATACAATCGTTATCAAACAAAAAGACAAAGATGTTTATGCGGCGATTGATTTGGCTATTGAGCGAGCAAAAAAAGTCCTTAGACGCCATCATGATAAAATCACAACTTACAACACTAAAGAAGAGATAGATGACACTCCTATCTCAGCAGTAGCCGATGATGTGGAAGAGATTATCCCTATGAGACTTGATAGTTATAAACCTATCGAGATAGAAGAGGCTTTAAATGAACTCAAAGAGAGTTCAAAACAGTTTTTAGTTTTCATCGACATGGATGACAAGATGAGAATTATCTACAAAAGAAGTGACGACAAATACGGTCTTTACTAATCACAGGGAGCTTTATGCTCCCAATCTTTCTTTAGCTTTTTTTAAAATCTCTTCTTCTAATTCATAGTACAAAAACTCTTCTCCACTTTGCTTTTCTCCTCCTAAGATATCACCACTTTTGCGATAACGCAAGTCAAGTTCAGCTATCTCAAATCCATCTTTACAAGTGGAAAAATCTTCTAATCTTTTGGATTCTTTTAAATTTGTATATAAGAAACAATACCCCTTTAGACCATTTCGACTCACTCTACCTCTTAGTTGGTGCAAAGTCGCTAGTCCCAACCTCTCGGCTCCAACTATCACTATAGTTGAGAGTTTAGGTAAAGAGATGCCAACTTCAACTACCGTTGTTGCGATGAGGATATTACCCTCTTTTGCAAACTCTTCTAAAATCTCATCTTTTCTTTTATCTGCTCCAAAAGTAACATAAACTCTCTCAAAACTTTTTTCCCAGTACCCTCTTCCCTCATCGATTGATTGGTACTCTATCACTTCACTCTGGTTTACAAGGGGATATATAACAAGTATCTGTCTGTTTTCTTCTATCTCTTTTTGTATATGCATTACCAGATTTTTAAAATCAGATTTATGTATGATTTTTGTATCAATGTCTTTTACAAAAGGGGTTTGTTTGATAAAAGAAAAATTGATAAGTTCTGATTGAATCATGCTCATAGTTCTAGGGATTGGTGTTGCTGAAAACTGTAAAAAATGGGGATGTTTTTTCTCACAAACACCTAACTGGTTTATAAGCTCTCTTTGCTTGACACCAAAACGATGTTGTTCATCTATCATTACCAAATCAAAATCTGGCAAATACCTATATAACAGAGCATGTGTCCCGATGATAAAATCAAATTCTGCTAAATCTTCTTTTTTTGAAGTAGCATTTGTCACTAAAACACTCTTTACATGTAAAGGTAAAAATCTCTTTGCTTCTGTAAAAATTTGATTGGCAAGTAGAGATGTAGGAGCCATGAGAACAGCTTTTTTAGGATAAGCTAGCATCACGCAAGCTAGGATAACTATGGTTTTACCACTACCTACATCTCCCATAACAATTCTTCTTGCGGCTTTAGTATTTGCAAAATCTTTTTTAATTTCACAAATGGCATTTTCTTGGTCATGAGTGAGCTTAAAAGGTAAAGATTTTACAAAAGATGTTTCATCTCCAAGTAGTCTATTTTTTGCTTCAAAAAAAACCCTCTTTTTTTGTAGTTTTTTAAGATAATTATATATCTCTACAAACTTTACTAAATGAAAAATATTTTCATCCCAGCCATTCTCATAGTTTGAAGCTTGATTTGGAGTTGGTTTATGCAAAGAAAAAAGAAGCTGTGCCTCTTCTTCCCTTAACCCCTCTTCTTTTAACTTTTCGACATCTAAGTACTTTTGCATCAACAAAATCATAGTTTTGTTCTGTAAAATTGTTTTATATTTTGGTGTAATTTGATTTATCTGTGAAACAAGTGTTGGCTGTAAGATATTTAATCTTCCATTTTGCCACTCTACTTTTCCGTTGATATAAAGTTCACTCCCCACTTGAAATAGTTTTCGATGGTATCCACTAGGACGAAAAACAACTCCGTTTATCTCTTCATCCCAGCCATGCACATACAATCTCAAACTCAATGCTTTGCCAAAATTTACTCTTAATATCTTTACATGTAGTGTATTTTTTTGATTTAAAAGAGGTGTTTGGTTTAAAAAACTGTTTTCGTAGGATTTTGGGAGTATCAAAGCCAAATCAAGATAACTAGATACTCCTAATTTTTTAAATTTTTCTAAGTCGTTTTTATCAACTTTACTATTTTTCACTGCGGTTTGTTACTACCGAAAAAGTAAGATTAGTAATCTCTTTATGCGCATTTATAAAAGCATTTAACTCTTCTAAACTTAGGCTTTCTATAAGCTCTAACTGTTTTTTAGAAAAACCAAGTTCATATCCACGATAATACTCACTAAAAGCTCTACTAAGTCTTTGTGATAACGTTTCATTGCGCAAAGGCTCACTTCCAAGAAGAAACTTTTTAGCCTGTTCTAACTCCTCTTTTGTAACGCCAAAGTTTACAAAGCGTTCAATCTCCTCTTTAACTATCTTCTTAGCATCTTCTAAATTCTCATTTTTTGTTTGCAAGTAACCTGAAAAATAGGAATTAGACTTGTTTATATTCATCCTAGAGTACGCAGAATACGCCAAGCCTCTTTTCACTCTTATCTCTTCCATCAATCTACTTCCAAATCCACTCTCACCAAGAATAAATCCAGCAACTTTTGATTTATATGTATCTTTATCTTCCGCTTTTACGTTATACGGTGCTCCAAAGTAGATATAAGCTTGTTCACTCGGTTTTTCGACTTCTACATCTTGGGCATCTTTTGCTACTTCAAAATACGGAAGATTTCGTTCTTGATTTTTTCTAAATCCACTCAAAAGTGTTATAAGAGAGCTTTTTACCTCATCAAGCGCAACATCGCCACCAACAACAACTATCATATTTGAAAGGTCTACATAGTTTTTGTAAAAATCTTCTATATCTTGTAATTTTAATTTTTCTATACTCTGTACTTCTCCACTAAAAGCATGACCGATAGGAGTGCCTTTAAAAATCTCTTTTTTGAGATTTAAGTTTGCGATATAGTCAAAATCACTCTGCTTTGATGAGAGACTTCCTAGTGTTACTTGTTTGATTTTTTCAAAACTTTGTTCTGTAAAATTTGGATCATTTAAAAGTTCTTTTAACATTTGCAATGCAAAATCATACTGCTCTTTTAAAGCCGAAATCTCAAAAACAAAAGTTTCTGTTCCACTATGAACAGAGAGGTTAATAGCATGAAACTCCAACTCTTGTGCAAATTTTATAGAACCTTTTTGTTTCGTTCCCTCCCCTAGCATATTGGCACTAAACTTTGCTAAACCTGCCAACTCTCCATCGTAGATACTTCCTGCACTTTTAACAACTAACTGAAAAGAAAATAGAGGCAAATGGCTGTTTTTTTCATAAATTATAGGAACTTCTATACCATCTATTTTAACTTTATCGATAACACTACTCACTAAAACTCCTTGAATTAACATCAACATAAATATAAGTTTTTTCATCTTTTACACCTTTTACATGTAAAAACATTTTTATTAAAATCTCTCTAAGATGTTATAAGCTGTATCCCTTTTTGCGGGGAACTCTCCAACATCTCGTATAAGACGTATCATCTCTTCTTGGTTCATCTGATTTGTAACTCCAGCAGCAGCTACTACATTCTCTTCCATCATCGTACTTCCCAAGTCATTCGCACCAAACTGAAGTGCCAGCTGTCCGATATAACTTCCTTGCGTTACCCATGAGCTTTGGATATTTTGAAAATTATCAAGATAGAGTCTACTCACAGCAAGTAGCCTTAAATAACGATTTGAAGACTGTTTTTTCAGATCAGGCAACTCTTGTTTGAGTTTCGTATGCTCACTTTGAAAACTCCACATGATAAAAGCTCTAAATCCACCTGTTTCATCTTGAAGTTGACGAATCTTATCCCAATGCTCGATAATCTCTTCATCACTCTCAACTGTTCCAAACATCATCGTTGCGGTTGATTTCATACCGATTTTATGTGCACTCCTATGCACTTCTAACCAATCCGCAACACTCAATTTTTTCGGTGCTATGATATCTCGAACTTGATCACTTAGTATCTCCGCTCCAGCTCCTGGAATCGAAAAAAGCCCTTTTGCTTGAAGTCTTTGTAAAACTTCTTTATAACTTATCTTTGAGATACGAGCTATATAATCAATCTCAATAGCAGAAAATCCATGTATACTTACTGTTGGATACTTTGTGCTAATCCATGAAACCAAATCCTCGTACCATTCGATTTTGAGCTTCGGATGCACTCCCCCTTGAAAAAGGATTTGTGTCCCTCCGATAGCCAACAACTCTTCGATTTTTTTGCCAATCTCTTCAAAAGAGAGGATATAAGCATCTTCCTCTTTTGCATGGCGGTAAAAAGCGCAAAATTTACAATCAACCCAACAAACATTTGTATAATTTATATTTCTATCGACTATAAAAGTTGTGATTTTTTCTGGGTGAAGTTCTCTTTTTCTCTCTAACGCTCTCTCGCCTAATTCATGTAATGGAGCATTTTGTATAAGGTGAAGTGCTTCGTCTTTTGTCATTCGCAACATCTAAATTCCTAGTCTATTTATTACTAGGCGTATTATACAAGAAGTAAATTAAACAAAAGAAAAATATTTCAAATTGCGATATAATTACCCTTTTACATGTAAGGATATATTATGATAGATTTTAACACTTTAGTTCTCTTCATCTCAGCATCGCTGCTTTTGGCATTAGCCCCTGGGCCAGACAATATCTTTGTTCTCACCCAATCTATGCTCAAAGGTGCTAAATCAGGCGTTTTCATCACACTTGGACTTTGTAGTGGTCTTGTTTTCCATACACTTGCTGTAGCGCTTGGTGTTGCTGCTATATTTCAAACTTCTCTTTTGGCATTTAATATCTTAAAATTTATCGGGGCTGCTTATCTTTTGTATCTAGCTTATCTCTCTTTTAAATCCTCTTCAAAATCATCTTTGCAAGCGGAGAAAAACAATCTTACTCTTTTTCAACTTTATAAAAGAGGCATTATCATGAATGTAACAAATCCAAAAGTCTCAATCTTTTTCCTTGCTTTTTTGCCACAATTTACAAATCCTCAAAACGGAAGTATTACACTTCAAATTTTTATCTTAGGTGCTCTTTTTATGCTCAGTGCACTTTTGGTTTTTAGCTCTATCGCTTTTATGTCTGGAAAACTTGGGAATTGGTTTAAACGCTCACATAACGCTGAAAATATTTTAAACAAGATTGCAGGAACTATCTTTGCAGCTCTTGCTTTGAAACTAGCTTTTGCGCAAAGATAAGATGTTAAGATTTTTAGCGATTGTATGCTCACTCACTTTTGGAGTGTTACTCATAGAGTATATTTTAAATGCAACACTAGGTTAATCTAAAATATCATATCATTGTTATACTTTTTATCTAAAATAATTCTAAGTAAACAAATAGGAGAGATTTTAAAATGAAAATTGGACTTTTTATACCCTGTTTTATGAATGAACTCTACCCTGATGCATCTATGGATACACTTACTATCTTAGAAAATTTAGGACTTGATGTTGTCTATCCGATGGAGCAAACTTGCTGTGGGCAAGCACAAGCAAACACAGGCTGTTCGCATGAAGCAAGCGTACTGGCAAAAAGATTTTTAAAGATTTTTAAAGATTATGATTATGTTGTTGCACCAAGTGGAAGTTGTGTTGCTATGGTGCGAGAAAACTATGCTCAATGGCTCGAGGGTGAAGAGGGATTTGAACATCTCAAGAAAAACACCTATGAAATTACAGAGTTTTTACACGATATCATCAAACCTGAAAATCTCAAGTTCAGCTTTTCATTTCCTCATAAAGTAAGTATACACAACTCTTGTCATGCGCACAGAGAACTTCATATGGCAAGTATGAGTGAAAAAAATGAACCAGAATTTTCTAAAATCAAAACGATTTTAAATCTGATTGAAGGTATAGAGTTATTAGAACCTAGTAGAAAAGATGAGTGCTGTGGCTTTGGCGGTACTTTTGCTGTTTCAGAAGAAGCAGTAAGTACAGCTATGGGAATTGATAAAGTAAATGACCATATAAATACTGGTGCAAAATTTATCACAGGAGTTGACATGTCTTGTTTAATGCATATGCAAGGCTTAATTGATAGACAAAAACTTCCTATCAAAACACTCCATATAGTACAGATTTTAGCTGGAGGCAAGTAATGGGACATCCTGAGTTAGCCGAAAAATTTATCGCAAATGATGAGAGAATGCACTGGCATGATAAAGCTTTATGGTTTGTAAGAGCCAAAAGAGACAATGCCTCAAAAAGTGTAGATGAGTGGGAAAAGTTAAGAAAAGTCGCCAGTCAAATCAAAGCACATACCCTAGATAAGCTTGATTATTACCTAGAAGAGTTTGAAAAAAATGCAACGGCCAAAGGTTTACATGTACACTGGGCAAAAGATGCAAAAGAGCATAATGAAATCGTTCTTCGCCTTCTTTTAAACAATGGAGCAAAAAAACTTGTTAAAAGTAAATCCATGCTCACTGAAGAGTGTCATCTCAACCCTTACCTTGAAGAACATGGTATAGAAGTTGTCGATACTGACCTTGGAGAGCGTATCGTACAACTCAGAAAAGAACCACCTTCACACATAGTTTTACCAGCTATTCACCTTAAAAAAGAAGATGTTGGAACAACGTTTGAAGAGTTTTTAGGAACCAAAAAAGGCAATAGTGACCCAACATACCTTACAAGGGCAGCTAGAGCACACTTGCGAGAAAAATTTCTAGGTGCTGATGCGGCTATGACAGGGGTAAATTTTGGTATCGCTGAAACTGGTGGTGTCGTTGTTTGTACAAATGAAGGAAATGCTGATTTGGGGGCTAGTTTACCAAAACTTCATATAGCAAGTATGGGGATTGAAAAAATCATACCAAGACTTAAAGATTTAGCAGTCTTTACAAGACTCTTAGCTAGAAGTGCTACTGGACAACCTATCACTTCGTATACTTCCCATTTTCATGCACCTATCATAGATGGGCAGATGCATATCATCATCGTAGATAATGGTAGATCTGCTATCATAGGCAGTAAAGATTTTAAATCCTCACTTCAGTGTATCCGCTGTGGAGCTTGTATCAACACTTGTCCTATATATAGACGTAGTGGTGGGTATAGTTATGGATATACAATTCCAGGCCCAATAGGCTCAACTTTAGGTGCAAGTAAAGATTTAAGAGCAAACAAAACACTCCCTTTTGCTTGTAGCCTTTGCGCTTCTTGTTCAAATGTTTGTCCAGTACAGATAAATTTACATCAACAACTTTATAAACATCGCCAAAGTGTTGTTGCGCAAAAACTCTTAGGTTTTCAAAAACATACGATTCTAAAAATCGCAACTTGGGTTATGAAGTATCCACTACTCATGGATATAAGTGGAAAATTAGCAAGAGCGATAGTTCCAAAGCTACCTCGAAGTATCGTTTATTCTAAAGTAAATCTTTGGGGTAAAAAACGAGAACTACCACCTTTTCCAAAGAATAGTTTTAAAGAGCTTTATAAGCAAAGAAAGGGAAAATAATGAGTTCAAAAAAGACAATTTTAAACAGTATCAAAGCAAACAAATCACAAAATCCTATCGAGCTACCTGAAACAAATATCCCTCATATGCACTATGAAGATAAAAATGAAAAATTTGCCACTATGCTAGCTAGCGTAGGTGGAAACGCTATATGGCTTGAAGATGGAGATATTAATGCTTTTGTAAAAGAACATTACAAAGATGTAACAGTCATCACAAGTACCATCGAAAATCTTACATGTAAAACTAAAGAAGCCAATTTAGCGCAAACTCCACATGAATTAGAAGATGTTGAACTTGCTATCATAGAAGGAGAGTTTGGAGTTGCTGAGAATGGTGCTGTTTGGGTAAAAAACCCTAAAAACAAGTATAGAGCACTTTACTTTTTAGCAAAACAACTCCTTATCGTTGTAAAAAAAGACGCCATTGTAGACACTATGCATGAAGCTTATGAAAGAGTTCGTTTTGATAAGGATGGATATGGTTTGTTCATCAGTGGACCATCTAAAACAGCTGATATCGAGCAATCCCTTGTCATCGGAGCACATGGCCCAACAGCTGCTTGTGTGCTATTTGTTTAGTTACATCAGTTGAGAAAGTATCACCACTAACGCCATCACGAAGATAACAGCGTGATGGAAAAAGTGGTGAAACCAGTGTATATGGTCTGTTTTTTTAACAATCCAATCTGAGAGAAAAAAAGTTACGATAACTCCCAAAGCTAAAGCAACTTTAAGCCACATCAAAACTGCTATACTAGTAAAATCATACATAAATAACAATGCAAGCCCACTTAAAAATACGATAGGAACATTGATAAACATAAGTTTTCTAGCTCTAGTGCTTATCTTTGGGGCAAAGAGTTTATACTCCTCTTTTGGGTTTTGATGCTTCAAAACATCTATAATATATGTTATAAAAAATATAGAACCAACAAAGAGGATAACACTGCTAAGATGGATAATTTTTAAAACTAAAAATAACATCTATTTCCATTTTGGACTTGGTGGAATATAAGAGCTAAGTCTTTCTAGTAATTTTTCTTGATCACTCTCAAAGATAGCCATAGCCAAAAGATTTGGAGCAACAAAGCCCTCCTCTTTCATATGTTCTAAAAAGGAAAAAAGCTTAGTATAGTACCCATTTATATCCAAAAAAGCGATTGGTTTTTTGTGATATCCAAGTTGCGCCCATGTCCATGCTTCAAATATCTCTTCTAAAGTTCCAATACCACCAGGAAGTGCTACAAAAGCATCACAACTACTTGCCATCAAAGCTTTTCGCTCATGCATATCACGTACGACATGTAACTCTTGTACACCCCTGTGGGCTAACTCTTTTTCTTCTAAAGAGCGAGGAATGACACCTAAAACGTCTCCTTGGTTTTGCAAAACACTATCAGCAATCGCACCCATAATCCCAACACTTCCTCCACCATATACAAGGCTATGACCAGATTTTACCAGCAAAGCACCAAAGTTTTTCGCCTCTTGTACATAGATATCCTCTTTTCCTGAAGATGAGCCACAAAAAACCGTTATTTTCAAATTATCTCCTTCTTAATCTAATTTTTTTCAACTTTTGAGTTGGTAACTGGGAG
This sequence comes from Sulfurospirillum sp. UBA12182, assembly GCA_002742765.1. Taxonomy (GTDB): domain Bacteria; phylum Campylobacterota; class Campylobacteria; order Campylobacterales; family Sulfurospirillaceae; genus UBA6810. The sequence continues at coordinate 21,480 of DLUF01000114.1, forward strand.
ATAAAAACCCCACTCAAAATGATACCAGAAGCAACTAGTTGTTCAAAAGTAAGTCGCTCCCCAAGAAAGATAAAAGCTAAGATAACAGCAAAAACTGGGATAAGATTTATATAAACAGACGCTTTAGAAGCCTCTACACGGCTCAAAGCAAAATTAAACAAACCATATCCTCCTAAAGTTACAATCACACCCAGATATCCTACCCATAGTACTGATTCTAAAGTTATATTCATAGGAACGTTATAGTATTCCCAAATCGCAAAAGGTAAAAAGAAAACAGCCCCAACAAAAGATTGGATAGCGGTGAGAAAAATAGCAGAAAATTTCGCACTCAAATAGCGTATCGAGATAGCATAACCAGCACCGCAAATCATCGCCAAAAACTCTAAAGTATTTCCAAGCAAAGGGTTAGAAGCGTTTTCTTGGGCATCAGCTCCTAAGCTCAACCAAACAGCACCACTTACCGCCAAGAAAGAGCCTAAAAGCAATTTTCTTGTGATAACTTCTTTAAGAACTATCCCAGCACCAATAGCTGTTATAAGAGGCATCATCGAAGTAATCATTCCAGCTTGTCCAGCGGTGGTATATTGGAGTGCTTTTGCTTCAAAGATAAAGTACAAACATGGTTCAAAAAGAACCATCAATCCTATATATTTGATATCTTGTTTTGTAAAATTTAAAGCAAGAAATCTTTTTATAAAGTAAAAAAAACAAAAACTTGCAATCAGCATACGCCCAAAGATAACACTCATAGGTCCGATTGGTCCGATGGCAGACTTTAATGCGATAAAAGAACTTGCCCATACTAGCATAGCCATACACAAAACACCAACAGCGATAAAATCTATATTTGTTTTTTTCACGTCCCATCTTTCTTATCAAAATTAAAAGAGCAAATTCTATCATAAATATCGAAAAAATTTGATTTTATTGACAACGCAATTATTAAAACTGTATGATAGAGTGAGTAAGAGGTTTTTATATCTATATAATTTAACATATCTGAAACTTTATTAGGTACAAGGTTATGTTGCGAACTCTTATACTTTTTCTTCTCCTTAGCATTACTCTTTTTGCAAAAGAAACTACTATTTCCTTAAAACTTAGCTGGTTACATCAATTTCAATTTGCAGGCTTTTACATAGCGAAAGAAAAAGGATTTTATAAAGATATTGGCTTAGAAGTAACCTTTGAAGAGTTAGATACAAAAGATTGTGTTGTTGATGAAGTATTAGAGGGCAAATACGATTTTGGTATAGGAAAATCCTCCTTGATTATTGACCAAGCACAAGGAAAAGACCTCGTAGCACTTTTAGGCATTTTCCAACACTCCCCTTCTGTTTTAATCACCACAAATCCCACACTCAAAACTGTAAAAGATTTGTACAAAAAAAGGGTAATGGTAACACCATCAGAGATTAATTCAATCAGTGTTAAAGCAATGTTCAGCGCTGAGGGGATATCCCAAAAAGATATCACTATCCAGCCCCACTCTTTTAAACTTGAAGATTTGATTGAACAAAAAACAGATGCTATGGCATCTTACATCTCAAATGAACCTTTTATCTTAGATAATTTAGGTATAAAATATAATGTTATTGACCCAAGAGATTATGGTCTTGATTTTTATGGTGATATCCTTTTTACATCTCGCAAATTTTTAGAGAAAAATCCTACAATTTCACGCAAATTTTATGAAGCCACTAAAAGAGGTTGGGAATATGCATTTTCAAATATAAAAGAGAGTGTACAGATTGTTTTTGAAAAGTACAATACACAAAACAAATCCTTAGAACATTTAATCTATGAAGCAGAGGCTCTAAAAAAACTCGCTTACGATGAGAAAGGAGAATTTGGAACACTTTCACAAAAAAGATTTGATGAAATTTCAGATATTTACAAACTCTTTAAACTCATTCCTCCTCAATTTAATCCAAAAAAATTTATCGACCCATTAGGCTTTGCTAAAAAACAAGTTCAAGTTGGTATCCTAGCAAAAAGAGGTTTACATGTAACACTTCAAAGGTGGCAAAGAACGATTGATTATCTCAATGCTAATTTAGCAGAATTTTATTTTATCTTGCAGCCTTTAGATTTTTCTCAAGTTCCTCTAGCTATCGAGAAAAAGGAGATTGATTTTATTTTAATTAACCCACTACTTTATATCCAAATGGCACACAAATACAATATCTCAAGAATTGCTACCTTGCAAACTTGCTGTGATATAAAGACAAAACCTATCAAGTCTTTTGGTTCTGTTATCTTTACAAAAGTTGAGAGTCAAATCAACTCACTCGAAGAGTTAAAAGGGAAAAAAATTGCAGCAGTCGATAAAAACTCTTTTGGAGGTTGGATTCTTGGCTATGAAACACTATTTGATCATGGAATTAAGTTATCTGATATAGAGGTCTCTTTTTCTAAAACACACGATAATGTTGTCTTTGATGTTCTTTTAGGTAAAGTTCAAGCTGGTATCGTTAGAACCGATACCTTAGAGTCTATGGATAAAAACAAAGATATAGATATAAGAAATTTTAAAATTCTTAATCTCCAAACATATGAAAACTTTCCATTTTTTATAAGCACTAAGCTCTATCCAGAGTGGCCTTTTGCAAAACTAGACCATACTGATGATAGTCTTTCTTATAAAGTTTTATCCACACTCATAGATATGAATGATGATTTGCATATAAAACAAAAAACAAATATCTATGGTTGGAGTATTCCGCAAGATTATTCTGTTGTCAATCAAGTGCTAAAGAAACTAAGAATTTTTCCCTTTGATAAACAAGAGATAACATATAAAGATGTCTTAATCAGCTATGAAAAAGAGTTCTTATTTGCTTTTGGAGTTTTTGGCTTAATTATGCTCACTCTTATCTATACAAAATTATCAAATAAAAACTTAAAAGAGTTCAATGAAAGATTAGAGATAATGGTAAAAAAAAGAACACAGGCTTTAAAAAGGATGAATCAAAAATTAAAAAACCTTGCCCAAACAGATGAATTAACACAAATAGACAATAGACGCTCCTTTCTAAGAAAAACAACCATTTACATCAACCTTGCAAAAAGAAATCAAACACCTCTGTGTTTTCTCTCTTTAGATATAGATTTTTTTAAAAAAATTAATGACAATTATGGGCATCATATAGGGGATAAAGTTTTAAAACTTTTTGCATATACTGTTGCAAAAACACTCAGAAATGTTGATCTTTTTGGCAGAATTGGTGGTGAAGAGTTTGGAATTTGCCTTCAAAATACTTCTTTAGAAGATGCTATGAGTAAAGCAGAAGATATCAGAAAAAAAGTCTCTCTAGCATACCTAAAAACCGATACCCAAGAGGAGATTTCTGTTACTGTAAGCATAGGTGTGGTAGAATTTAACGATTCATTGACACTCACTTCTCTCATGAAATTAGCAGATGAATCTATGTATAAAGCCAAAACAAATGGAAGAAATCAAATCTATGCGATTCAAAAAAAATGCAATTAATTAACTTTAAAACTATTTTATTGGTTATTCTTGTCATTATTTTTATAGAATTTCAAAAAGAGAGTGACTACACAGAAGGATATGTTTTGCCTCCTCAAACAAAGATTTTAGCATTTGGCGATAGCATCACTTATGGATATGGACTTGCACATGAAGAGTCTTACCCGTCCCAACTCTCAAATATGCTACAAACAACCGTTATAAACGAAGGGGTTAATGGTGAGCTTTCAGCGCAGGGCTTGCAACGTCTTGCTCTTGTCTTAGAAAAACATCAGCCAAATATCTTGATTTTATGCCATGGAGGAAATGATATACTTCGAAAGAACAATCTTTCACAAACAAAAGAAAACATCATCAAAATGGTTCAATTAGCACAAAAACAGCAAATACATGTAATCCTTATTGGTGTACCGAAATTTGAAATTATTTCACTCCAAACAGCTCCTTTGTACTATGAAATTGCCTCTGAACTCAATGTAGCTTTAGAGGATGAATCTTTGGAACAAATCTTAGAAAATCCAGATTTAAAGATAGATAATGTTCACCCAAATAAAAAAGCATATGAAATTTTAAGTAAAAAGCTCATGCAACTCATTGCCCAAACATATCTACCCTCTTACTCTCTCTAAAAGTTTTTTCCCATACTCTTCCACTAACTTTAGTAACTCATCTTGATTAAGAGTGATGAGTTTTTGCTTATCTGGAATATTATTTTGTAAAACAACAAACTGTGTACACGTTTTAAACAACTCCTCAGCATCCATACCAATCATAAAATCTATTACTTCTTGAGGTAAGTTTTCTACATTTAGCTCATGTAAGTATTTTATATTTGCAAGGAATTTCTCTATAACATTATTCAATCTATACTCCTAAAACTCTTTTTTTTGTGCAATTATGCCATAAAAGTAAAATAAGCAAAATGTTTATTTTCGTAACTTTTTAGGAAAGTACGGAAGTTAAAATTTTGCTTAATATAGTTATTTTTTATTTTTAAAATTATATTTGTTTAAAAAAGTTACTCGATAGAGATATTAAAGAGAAAATATGTAACTTTTTTACTCATTTAAAATATTTTTTTTCTCTTTTAGAAACTTTTTTTTTATTTGCTACTATAATGCTACTTTGAACTCCTATGATTAAACTTGAAAATAGATGTTGGTTACTATCAACATAAAATTACCTATAAGGAGTCCCAATGAACAATGAGATTGCTCAAGCTTATTAGAAAGAGAACATTTCTACAATTCTAAAATTGTTGATTGTTTGGTTTGTCGTTTCATATGGTTGTGGCATCATCTTCTTAGATGAACTCAACGCGATAGAGTTTGGAGGATTTAAACTCGGTTTTTGGTTTGCTCAACAGGGCTCAATATATGTATTCGTTGCTCTTATTTTCGTCTATGCAAAGATGATGGAGAGAATCGAAGAAAAATATGACGTACACGAATAAATAAGGGGTATCGTATGGAATTACAAACATTAATTTATCTTTTTGTTGGTCTATCATTTGCCCTTTATATAGGGATTGCCATCTGGTCAAGAGCTGGTTCAACAAAAGAGTTTTACGTTGCTGGTGGTGGTGTTCACCCAGTATTAAATGGTATGGCAACAGGTGCAGACTGGATGAGTGCTGCTTCTTTTATCTCACTTGCAGGTATCGTATCTTTCTTGGGAAATGATGGTGGTGCTTACTTGATGGGATGGACTGGCGGTTATGTTTTACTTGCTATGCTTTTAGCACCTTATTTGAGAAAGTTTGGTAAATTTACTGTTCCTGATTTCGTAGGTGATAGATACTATTCAGATATTGCTCGTACAGTTGCCGTAATATGTGTTATCTTCATCTCTTTTACTTACGTTGCTGGACAAATGAGAGGTGTTGGAATCGTTTTTTCAAGATTTTTACAAGTTGATATCAATACAGGTGTTATCATCGGTATGGCTATCGTTTTTGTTTATGCGGTTCTTGGAGGAATGAAAGGTATCACCTATACACAAGTTGCTCAATATGTAGTTATGATTTTTGCTTTTACTATTCCAGCAATTTTCTTGTCACTACAAGTAACAGATACATTTTTACCACAAATTGGGCTTGGTTCAAGTATAGCATTTCAATTTGATGATGGTGTAAGAATGATTGAAAAAGGAACATATCTTTTACATGCCCTAGACCAATCTATACAAGATTTAGGATTTAGTGCTTATACAGCAAGTGCAACTGGTTCTTTTAACGTTTTCATGCTTACAACAGCATTAATGCTTGGAACAGCTGGTTTACCACATGTTATCGTTAGATTTTTTACAACTCCAACAGTTAAAGGTGCTCGTATCTCAGCTGGTTGGGCTTTAGTTTTTATCGCTATTATGTATACTTCGATTCCAGCAGTTGCAGGATTTGCTCGTATCAATATGATAAAAAATTTACAAAATGTTGAATATGCAAAATTCGTTAATGGAGAAGCTACTCACCTAGATGGAACTATCAACAATGGAACATGGTTTAAAACTTGGGAAAGTTCAGGATTACTTGCTTGGAATGATAGAAATGGTGATGGAAAAATCCAATACGCAAATGGTGCTGCTTTTGAAGGAAAACCTAAGTTTACTGGAGAAATAGGCGCTCATGGAGAAAGATTAACTTCAAATGGTGCTCCTGCTCATAAGCAAAGTGCTGAAGAGATGAGAGCTAGTGGTAAAGTTGTGAATGAGCTTTATGTTGATAGAGATATCATCGTTTTAGCAAATCCAGAAATCGCGGGTCTTCCAAACTGGGTTATCGCTTTCATCGCGGCTGGTGGTCTTGCAGCGGCACTTTCTACGGCTGCTGGATTGTTACTTGTTATCTCTACTTCTATCTCTCATGACCTTTTAGGTAATGTTTTGATGAAAGATAAAGAGACAGGCCGTTCAACTTTAAGTGAAAAAGCTGAACTTATGTGGGCAAGAGTAGCAGCAGTTGTTGCTATCTTAGTTGCAGGTTATTTAGGTATAAACCCTCCTGGTTTCGTTGCTCAGGTTGTGGCATTTGCTTTTGGTCTTGCAGCTGCTTCTTTCTTCCCTGCGATAATTTTGGGAATTTTTTATAAAAGAATGAACAAAGAAGGTGCGATAGCAGGTATGCTAGTTGGACTTTTCTTTACTTTTGGCTACATCGTATACTTTGTCTTTATGGGTGGTGATAAAGCTGATTACCTTTGGGGAATTGCTCCAACTGGAATAGGTACGATAGGCATGATTTTACACTTTATTGTTGCAATCATCGTTAGCAACATCACACCTCCTCCTCCTGCTCATATCCAAGAGTTGGTGGAAAACATCAGAGTTCCAAGAGGTGCTGGAGCTGCTTCTAGCCACTAATTACACAAGCACACTGTTTTTACAGTGTGCTTCCTCTTTTTTTTACTCTTTTCTTAAGTTATTTTAGATAGTTTAAGAAAAGATTATTATACGAGGAATAACGATGAGTCTACAAGATCAAGAAACCTTTTTAAAATCTATCCACCCTTTTGAACTTCTCACTCCAAAAGAACTTAGAAAAGCTGTTGAATCGATGAATATCGCATACTACAAAAAAGATACTGTTCTTATCTCTCCTAAAATCCCAGCCAAATTTCTCTATCTTATTATCAAAGGAGAAGTAGGTGAGTATCATGAAGATGAGTTGGTTAAAGTTTATTCAAAATCAAACACTTTCGATGCAGATTCATTGTTATATGAAAAAACAGAAGATACTTTTAGTGTCCTAGAAGAGTTAATCTGCTTTGAAATGTCAAAAGAGGATTTTAAATCGCTCCTTGATTCAAATACAAACTTTAAAAACTACTATATCAATGACTTAGCAAATAAAATCCAATCAGCAAAACAAAAAGAGTATGAAACACAACTATCAGGATTTATGATAGCTCGTGTTTGTGATACATATTTGCATAAACCTTGTATTGTAGAGGCCTCGACTCCCATCATGGAAGCTCTCAAAAAAATGGAGAGTTTAAAAACAAACTGTATCTTAGTCCAAGACAATGCCGACTTAGGTATAGTAACTGATAGTATACTGAGAAAACATATCTTATATGAAAATTATGACAAATACGCACCCATAGGCCCTATCGCTTTACATCCTATCATTTGTATAGATTATGATGATTTTTTATTTAATGCACTTTTATCTTTTACTAAAAACTCTATCAAGCGTATTGTTGTTAAAAAAGGGGATGAAGTTATCGGTATTTTAGAGCAACTTGACTTACTAAGTTATTTTGCAAACCATACATATCTAGTCTCTGTCCAAATCAAAAAAGCTTCTTCTATACAAGAGCTTAAAGATGCTAGTCATGACTTCATCAATATAATTAAGAAGTTACATGTAAAAGGAACAAAAGTCGAATATATATCAAAATTGGTTAGTGAGTTGAATGAAAAAATCTATGAAAAACTTTACGAAATGATTCTTCCTGAAGCATTAAAAAAAGATGCCTGTCTTATCGTTATGGGAAGTGAAGGAAGAAAAGAACAGATGCTAAAAACTGACCAAGACAATGCTCTAATCATTAAAAATGGCATTGATACTTCTATTTATACGCCCTATATGGAACAATTTACACAAACTCTTATAGATTTTGGCTTTCCTAAATGTGAAGGAAATATTATGGTTTCTAACCCTTATTGGATGAAAAATCAAGAAAGCTACAAACAAGAGATAAACAGATGGCTAGAAGCCCCTAGTGGAGATGACTATATGCATCTAGCTATATTTTTTGATTCTATTAGTGTTGCTGGGGATTCTAACCTGTTAGAAGAGTTAAAGGACATCATTTACACGAGAGTCAAAGGGAAAAGTGTTTTTATGGCGAATTTTTCAAAAACAGCATTGCTTTTTGAAACTCCTATTGGAATTTTCACAAATCTTATAGCAACAAATAACAAAATAGATGTTAAAAAAGGAGGTATTTTCCCTATCGTTCAAGGAATTAGAAGCCTCGCATTAGAAAATGGTATAGCAGAAACAACAACTGTTGGAAGAATACGTGAGTTAAAAAAAATCAATATTTTTGAGCAAGATTTTGCTGGGGCATTGATAGAAGCATTCGATACTCTTTTAAACCTTAGACTAAAAGAGAGGCTAAGAACATTACAAAGTAGCAAACAAGTACAAAATGAGATAGATATAGGCAATCTAAATCAACTAGAGTTAGAACTTTTAAAAGACAGTCTTAAAATTGTAAACAAATTTAAAAGCTTTTTAACACATCATTTTAAACTCAATATGGTACAGTAAAATGTTTCATTCTTTGGCCAATAGTTTTTACAAGAAAAGACTTAAAGATAGACGATTTGAATTCTTATTTGATACACCTTTAGAAGATGAATTTGTGGTTTTTGATACAGAAACAACAGGGTTAAATCCAAAAACTGATGAAATTCTTTCAATCGGTGCTTTGAAGATAAAAAATAATAAAATCATAACTTCACAAAAGTTTGAAATTTTTTTAAAACCTTCAAAAGACATCAACGAAGAGAGTATTAAGATACATCAAATAAGAAATATAGATTTACAAAATGGTTTTGAACCTCAAATCGCAATAGAAAATTTTCTTCATTTTATAGGTTCTCGAACACTTGTAGGGTACTATTTGGAATTTGACGTTGCGATGATAAACAAATACCTTAAGCCGCTACTTGGAATTAAACTACCAAACAGACAAATAGAAGTTTCTGGTATCTATCATGATAAAAAAATAAAGCTCATTCCTGATGGAATTATTGATTTGAGATTTGATAGCATTATGAAAGACTTGGGTTTACCTATTTTTGGAAAACATGATGCTATCAATGATGCGATTATGACGGCTATGATGTATGTAAAACTAAAAAATATTGTAAAATTATAAACTTACATGTAAAGGATAAAAATGTATATAAAAACAGTAAATGATATAGAAAGCTCACCACTTACAGCAGGCAACGGTGCTAGTATGCAAATGCTTATATCCCCCCAAATTGCCCCTCATTTTGCAATGCGAAAATTTACTATTAAGACAGGTGGGTCTATGCCTTATCATACAAACTCCGTTGAACATGAACAGTATGTTTTAAGAGGAAGTGCAAAAGTTATCATAGATGGGAAAGAAAAGATTGCTAAAGCAGGAGATTGTATATTTATCCCAGCTGGAATCGCTCATTCATATGAAGTAATAGGAGATGAGAACTACGAGTTTTTATGTTTAGTACCTAACAAAGAAGATACGATTAAGATGGTTTAAAACCATCTTATTTTTTAGTATAATAACAACTACTTCCAAACCCATGTTTTTGAAGATATTCATTTTCTGGTACTATGTCTGCATGTCCTAGATAAATCCTACCACCCTCTTTTAAAAGTTTAGAGAATTTTTGCATAGCTTTTATACGAAAATCTTCATCAAAATATATAAGCATATTCCTAGAAAAAATAATATCAAATTTTCCAAAAGAGAGAAATTTATCATCAAAAACATTAATTTGAGAAAAATCTACATGTAAAAATTTTTCTTTTTTTATCTGATATTTATCACTTACTAATGTAAAGTACTTCTCTTTTAAATTATCACTCAATTTATGTAAAGACCGTGCATTGTAGATACCATTTTTTGCTTTTTGAATCGCTTCAGAGTTGATATCTATCCCAATTATATTAAAACGTTTTCTAAAAGTATGGTCTTCTTCAAGCATCATCGAGATAGTGTAAACTTCTTCACCACTTGCACATGGAGCGCACAAGACATCAACTCCTTCTCTAGTTTTTGCAAACTCTATGGCTTCTTGAAGCTGAATTAACTCTCTATAAAAATATGTTTCATTAACCGTCAATAAATTAACTAAATCTTGTTTCATCTCTTTGTTATATTGAATTTCATCAAAAAGTTTTCTAAAACTATTGATATTTTTTTCTTCACAAAAGAGTCTTATTCTTGTTTCTATAATCGCTTTTTTAGGAAAGAGATCAACACCTATTTCCCTTTTGATAAAATGCAGTAAATCACTCAGCCCATAAGTATTGAAAGGTTCATTTATTACTTCAACTTCTTGATTTTCTATATCAATTTTTTTCTTTTTCCTAAAAAACACTACTTTTCCTCAAATATTTTAATTTGCTGTATAATCCCATCTAAATCTAATGCTAAAATATTTGGATTTAGCTCTAAAGCGCGTTTAGGCATTCCAAAGACAATGGCACTCTTTTCACTCTCTGCGATACACTTTGCCCCTGCATTTTGTAAGTTTGACATAGCCTGAGCTCCATCATAACCTATACCAGTAAGAAGCACTGCTAAAATATCAAATCTATTTACAAGTCCTACTGCTGAATTAAAAAGATGGTCAACACTTGGATTATATTGAGAATCAACTCCATCTACACAATTAACCTCTATACCAAAAGAACTCCCTAAAAGTTCACAATGTTTTGAGCAAATATATATATTTGATTCACAGACACTATGTCTACTATCTATCATAGAAACTTTCAAAGGTAACTCACTATCAAACTGCTTTACAAAACTTTCTATGAAGTTTTTATTCATATGCTGCGCAATGATAATAGGAGTCTTAAACTCCTTTTTAAGGGAATTTAAGATTTTTTTCAAATGTCCAGGGCCTCCAGTAGAAGCACCTATCAATATAAGTTTTTGCCTCATTTATGTTCTAAATTCAGCAAGCTTATTATTGAGTGTTTCTGTCATTTTATTCAGATGCTCAGCAGCACTTGCAATCTCTTCAACACTTCTTGCATTTTGTGTTGAAATATTGTTTATTTTAGCAACGTTTTCTATCATATGCCCCATATCATCACCTGTTTTTATGTAATTATTCACAGTATTATCAGCAACTTTTGTAGCTAAATTCATGATATCAAAAAGTTCGTGGATTTTTGTTTCTACACCATTGGCAGTAGAAGCCAATTCTTCAACTTTTTTAGAATTAACGCTCATTTGTTCACTTGAATCCATAATTGATTGGACTATAACATTAATTGTTGCATTGATTTCTACTAAAGATTTTTGTGTTCTCTCAGCCAACTTCCTTACTTCATCCGCAACAACAGCAAATCCACGACCATGTTCTCCTGCTCGTGCAGCTTCTATAGCAGCATTTAAAGCTAATAAATTTGTTTGCTCAGCAATATCACCAATAACATCTAAAATATTTTTTACTTGTTCTGCATCGGAACTTAACTGTTGAATTTTTTGAGCCAATTCAATCTCAGTTCGTGCACTATTTTGTATATCTTCTGTTAATTTTAAAACAACACTATTAGCTTCTTTCAAATGGTTATTTGCTTTTACCATATCTTCTTTACTATGTTTTGCCTCTGTTATACTCTCTTTCATAGTAGATTTAACGATATCTGCATTTTTTGTCGTTGTATTAACGATATTTGTTGCTTCTTCTACCAATTTACCAACTTCTAAAGAAGTAGTTGAAAGTTCGTGGGAGATAGAAGAGTTTTCATTTGAAAGATTTTTTGCATCAGCAATAAGAACCCTTACTTTTTCTATAAATTTATTTATTCCTTCACTAGCATCAGCAATTTCATCATTACCTACAATTTCTAATTTCCTTGTTAAATCACCATCACCACTTGAGAGATTTTGTGTTCTTTCGATTAAATTATTTAAAGGATTTGTAATATAAATTTTAACAATGCCATAATTGGCAAGAATATTTAAGACAACCAAAATAAAGGCTACACTGATAAAGAAAAGTATTTCAATGGAAATTTCATTATTTGCTTCTTGCGTTAAAGCTATTAGTTCTTTTTCTACATTATCAACGTACACTCCTGTGCCTATCATCCATTTTAAAGGTTCAAATGCCATAGCATAACTAAATTTTTTCTCGGGATTACCATCAGCAGTTTTAGGCCAAAGGTATTCTACTATTCCCCCTCCATTTTGAGCAACTTTGATTAACTCTTTTATAACATAAACACCATTTTTATCTTTCATATTTTGAAGGCTTTTACCTTCAAGTTCAGGTTTTAAAGGGTGTAAAACTGTTGTAGCATCATATTCAAATACAAAAATATAGCCACTTTTATCGTCAAAAAATCTAATATCTCTTAACACTGCTTTAATAGCATTTATAATCTCTTCCTTAGAAGCTCCTGTTTGTGTTTTACGATTATAAATACCTTCGATAATATCATAAATAATTTTTATCTCATTTTTTAACTCTTCTTTTCTTGCATTATAAGTATTAGCTTCAAAATGTGACAAAAAAACTGCCGATTCTTTTTTCATACTATTATAAGCTAAAGCAATAAGAGCTGTACCAACAACAACCAAAGAAACTGTTAAAGAAACAAGTATACGTTTTGATATTTTCATCTATACCCTTTATGAAATTAAACTACCCAATTATATCTAAATTATTTCATAAAAACTCTGCTATAAATCAATAGTTACTCTATTTTTCCCTTGTTGTTTCGATGTGTATAATGCATTATCAACCCTATCAAAAAGGGTATTAATATCTTCCCCTTCTCTTATCTGAGCAATTCCAAAACTTGCCGTTTTATGCCCAACAATTTTAAAGATATGATCTTCTATTGTATTTTTTAACTTTTGAGCAACTTTATGTGCACCTTCTATATCACATTCAGGAAGTATGATTAAAAACTCTTCACCACCCCATCGACCTAAACTATCTGTATTTCGTTTATTCTTATTTAAAAGTTCAGCTAGTTCTACTAAAAAAGAATCCCCCACACTATGTCCAAATTTATCATTGATATCTTTAAAATCATCAATATCTAATAAAACAACACAAAAAGGTCTATAATAACGCTGAAAATTTTTCTTTTCATACTCTAATATTTCGTCAAGTTTTAATCTATTATAAACTTTTGTTAAGCTATCAGTTGTGGAAAGTTTTTGTAATTGTTCATTATATTTTTTAAGTTGGCTTTGTCTATATAGTAACAATAAAAATACAACACCTAAAAAGCCTAAAATTTTCAATAAAAAGCTATAATCTGAAGGTTTTTCAAAGTTAACAGATATCCATTTATTTAAAATTTCTTGATGTTTTTCGGGCTCAATTGCATCAATCGCTTTTTCAAAAATAGACACTAAAAGTGGTTCATCATTTCTTGTTCCAATTCCTAAGCTCCATTTTTCTTCAAACTTACCTGTAATTTTTAATTGTCCTATATAACTTTTTTGTATATGATATCCAGCAGTAGCAAGAGTTCCTATAAATCCAAATAATTCATTTTTTTCAACTTTATTAAGCCCTTCTTTTAGACTATTAACCTCAATTAAATTAAGTGTTGGATATTTTACTTGTAAAATCTCCCCATAAGCATAACCTTTCACAATACCTATTTTTTTATTTTTTATCAATGCTACATCAGAATAAAATATCTCATCATTTCTTGTTACCAAAACAAGTGGTATTTGCAGATAGGGTTTTGTAAAATCCATATAAAGTTTTCTCTCAGGAGTTGGCATCACTAAAGAGTATATATCACATTTTCTTTGCTTCGCATACTCAATTGATTCTAACCAAGTTTTTGTATCTACCATTTCAATTGGAATATTTATCTTTTCTTGAAGTAGCTTAATATAATCGCTACTCATACCAATATGTTTTCCATTTTCATTTTTTTCTAAAGGCATCCAGTCAGGATCAATACACATAGTGATTTTTTGTTTATTTTCTAAATACTTCTTCTCTTCATAACTTAAAACAATGTTTTTGCTTTTTCCAATTTGGACATTTCGATTCCATTTTGATTTGATAGCAAAAATTTTTTGTTTATCCATATTTTCAAGAACTTTATTGAGTATAGAAATTAATTTTTTTTCATTAGACATCATATAAAGATCTTCTGGAGTAAAATCTAAAAAAAAATTAGAATTTACATGTAAGTTAGAAAGCATATTATCATTAATCATTACAGTAGCAGCATAATAGTCATCAATTGTGGCATCAGCTAAATCAAAAGCGACAGCTTCTAAAGCTTCTAAAGGTGTATTAAACTCTATAATTTTTATATCTTTTATGTTTCTTTTATTAACTTTGAACTTTTACGTCCTTTCACTAAGGCTAATCGCTTATCTTTTAGCATTTCTAATGAGATAATATTTTTATCTTTTATTTTTGTTATTAAAGCGTACTTAATATCTAAAACTTTATGGCTATAAAAATTCTCCAGTTTATAGTTTTTTTCCATTGCTATTGGTAAAATCAAATCTAGTTCAGATTTTTCAAATTTTGAAAGTAAATTTGGCCATGAATCAGTTATAAATACTACTTCTAATCCTGCATAATTTGAAAGTAATTGTATGTAATCAACTAAAAATCCTTCGGAAACACCATTACGATTAAAAGCATAAGGATACCAATTGACTTGATTTGATACAGTAATAGATTTTTTTGTTTCTATCCAAGAGAGTTCTTCAGAAGAAAAATTAAAGTCATTAGAAAATAAAAAAGTAGTAGAAAACAAAAAAGCTAATAAATATATACGAATCAACATCAAAAAAATCCTTATAGGGCATATATGAAGTAGATTATACAATAAAAAGAGAGTAAAAGTATTTATGGATGGGGATCGTAAAGGTTAGATAAGGGTGTAAAAAACGCGAAACCGGCGGCGACCTACATTTC
>DLUF01000042.1 GCA_002742765.1 Sulfurospirillum sp. UBA12182
ACGACCGCTAGAAGGTATCTTGAGTTTTTAGTAGCTACAAATAAAGCTGAAGTCGATTCTTTATATGGTTCAGTAGGACGACCTGAGAGAAAATACAAACTCAAGCCATCCTAAAATCTATCTTTTTAATTGATATCTTCTGACAACCATCTTTGCTAGCATTGGAACAAAGAGGATAAAGATGGTTAAACTCCAAAGTATCCAGTTGACACTTCCTTGAAAGAAAATCCCAACTTCTCCACCACTCATTGCAAAAGCACGACGGAGATTATCTTCCATGATTTTGCCAAGAACAAAACCTAAGATAACAGGAGCCATCGGATAATGTAATTTTCTTAAAAAATAGCCTAAAATTCCCAAAATAATCGTTAAGAAAAGAGCATATGTACTCATATTGACTGAGTATACTCCGACAAATGCCAAAACAATAACTGATGGAACTAAAAGCCAATAAGGAATTTGTAAAATTTTTGTAAATACTCGTACCATAGGAAAGTTCATAATCAAAAGCATGATATTGCCTATGTACATAGAAGCGATAAGCCCCCAAACTAAAAGAGGTTGCTCTACGAAAAGCATCGGGCCTGGGTTGATGTTATAAAGCATCAAAGCACCAAGAAGTACAGCTGTTGTACCACTACCTGGAACACCTAGTGTTAACATAGGGATTAATGCCCCACCAGAACATGCATTGTTCGCTGATTCAGGCGCTGCTAATCCTCGCATATCACCTGTACCAAAAGTTTTATCCTTATCAGAGATTTTTTGAGCGATAGTATAAGAAACAGCACTTGCTATAGAAGCACCAGTACCTGGTAAAACGCCCACTAAAAAACCAATAGCAGAAGAGCGAAGCATCGTCCATTTACATGTAAGCAACTCTTTAAGTGTGATATAAATTCTCGTAATCTTTGGCATCTCGAAGTCATCACTGCTATGATGCTCTAACATCAGCATAATCTCACTTACAGCAAAAAAACCAACTATAACAATCAAAAATTCAAAACCATCATAAAGTTCTGCTTCTCCAAATGTAAAACGAAGAACTCCCGTTGTAGAATCAACTCCAACAACTCCAACGATAAGTCCAACAGTCAAACCAATTAAACTCTTCACAGGATTTGTACCCATCAAAGCGGAGATGGTTGCAAAGGCAAATATCATAAGAACAAAGTACTCAGAAGGTCCAAAGTAGATAGCAACTTTTGCTAAAAGAGGAGCAAAGAAAGTAAGCCCTACTATGGCGATAGTTGCTCCTACAAAAGAAGCTACACCCGAGAGTGCTAGTGCTGGACCAGCTAATCCTTTTTGAGCCATAGGATAGCCATCTAAACAAGTAAAAACTGCTCCTGCATCACCTGGAACATTGAGCAAAATACTTGAAATCCTACCACCAAATTCTGCACCATAATATATCCCTGCCAACATAATTAAAGAGGATTCTACAGGTAACCCTAAAGTATAACAGATAGGAAGTAAAATAGCCACACCATTTATCGGGCCAAGCCCTGGTAATGCTCCAAAAAGTGTTCCTAAAAGCGTTCCAAGAAAAATCAAAAAAAGATGAGTAGGAGTCAAAGCAACACTAAATCCAGTAGCTAGTGAAGAGAGTATTTCCATCATGTTAAGCTCCTAAAAAAGGTTTGAAGATAGCTCCCATAGGAAGTGGTACTTCCAAAAGAAAACTAAAAATAATATACACACTCAAACTCACCCCAATAGCAGAACCGATAGCTTGGGTTGTTGTTCCTTTAAAAATCTTTGATATAAAAAATACCAATAGCAAAGTAGCAACGATAAAGCCTAGAAAATCAAAACTTAACTGATATAAGAAAAGTAAAACAACGATAATCACTGTTTTTATAGACGTAGAAAAATCAGGAAATTTTGCCGCAGAAGGCTTTAGTATCACAAACAAAGATAACACAGTAAGAACAGCACCTAAACCTATGGGGAAAGCGGAAGGACCTAGCGGGTCATAAGCAAAGGGGACCTCTAAAGAGAGCCCCCCATAAAGCACATAAACTCCTAAAAGTAATAAAAATACTCCAAAGAGTCTATCAACTATCATTTTAACAACCCTGCCTCTTTGGCTAATTCTTTAAATCTCTTCTCTTCTTTTTGCATAAACTCATGATATGGCTTACCTATCATAGTAAATGGATATAATCCTCTTGCTTCTCTTTCTTGTTTAAACTCAGGAGTTTCTGCTAAAGCTTTGATCTTATTTACCCAGTAATCATACTCTTCATCACTCACTTTAGGTCCTAAGTAAAAACCTCTCCAAATCGTCCAAACAGCATCAAAACCTTGTTCTTTTGCAGTTGGGATATGTGACATTTGACCAGGTAATCTCTCTTCAGATAAAAGAGCTAGAACTTTAAACTTGCCAGATGAAATTTGACCTGAGAACTCTGCGATATCACCTGGATAAATTTGGATATGATTTCCCATAAGAGCTGTTAAAGCTTCACCACCGCCTTCAAAAGCAACATATTTCATATCTTTAGGATTAATTCCTGCTAATTTCGCGATGATAGCAGCTTTGAACCAATCTTGAGAACCAATTGAACCACCAGAACCAAGTACAAAACCTTTAGGATTTGCTTTTAAGTCTGCTACGAGTTCATTGAGGTTATTCCACTTTGCGTCAGCTTTGACGATAACCGCACCATAATCAGCACCAAGAGCAGCTAACCATCTCACAGAATCAACACTATATTTTGCACCAAATTTTCCTTGAGCGATGTTTAATGCTGAACCTGTACTTGCGGCTACTATCATGTTTGCATCATCTGGCTTTTGACCTATAACATGGTTATAAGCAACAGCACCTACACCACCTGGCATAAAGTTTACTATCATAGGTTTGTCCAACAGTTTTGAAGCTGTAAGGGAGTTAGAAACTAATCTACATGTAAGGTCAAATCCTCCTCCTGGCTTTGCAGGGGCTAAACACAGAGGTTTATTTGGTTCAAAAGCGTGTACATTGCTTCCTAAAACTACCAAAGCAGCACAACTTGCTACGAAATGTAACATTTTACTCATAAAAACTCCTTTAGAAAATTTTGTTTAGAAACATCGTAACACTTTGAAGTCTTTGAATCAAGAAAAAAGATATAAGATGTTTTTATGCTATTGAGTGAATTTTGTGCATAAAGTGCAACGTTACTTTATGTATCAGTTAGAGGTAAAAAAGTATTTTTTTTTAATTTTTATTGACTTTTAGAGCAAAAAAGAGAGTAGATAAAATTATAAAAGAGAGTAACAAGATAAAAACATGCCAACCCAGATACTCAAAGAAAACACCAGGTGCAAAAGTTCCAACAGCACCACCTGCATAGTAAAAAGAGAGATATAAGCCATTTGAGATTGCACGTCTTTCATGAGCAAGCTTACTTATAAGCCCAGAAGCAACAGCATGGATGATAAAAAAACCTGCACACAAGACAAACATAGCAACGAACATTACACTATAACTGCTGATATGAAACATTTGTAAACCCAAAGTGTATATAACTATCCCAGCTATGATAGCTCTTTGTTCCGTTTTAAAAAATCCTATTAGCTTCAAGACTCTCATAGAAATCACAAAACCGATTATATAACCAGCATACATCAAACCGACTTTTGAAAATCCCATTTGAGAACTTATGTTTTGAAGTTGGAAAGGTAAAAAGTTTAAAACTGCTTGAAATACAAAGAAGATAAAGAACATCATCAAATAGATATTTAAAAATGTCTTTACATGTAAAACTTCTAAAATCTGTTTTAACTTCGGTTTTACGAAATCAACTCTCGCCTCTTCTTGGATATAACTTAAAAGCCAAAATACTACAATGAGAGAAAATCCCAAAAAGATAAAAAATGCTCTCCAGCCAAAGATATCACTAGATAATCCAGAGAGTAATCTTCCTATAAATCCTCCAAAAATAGTCGCAGCTATATAATATCCCATCGCTTGTTGTACATGCTCTTTAGGCGTTATAAATGAGATATAACTCATAAGTGAAGTTAAAATCGCAGGGATCAGAAGACCTTGCAATCCTCGAATACTAAGTAAGATAAAATAGCTATCACTATACGCAAAAGCTAATTCTAAAACTCCTAAAATCAAAACTGCTATACGTAAAAAACGCTTCAGTGAAAAACTTTCTAAGATATATCCATAAAGTATGGGGGCAAAGCCAAGTGGAAGCATGATAGCAGTTGTGAAGATAACTGCTTGAAGCCTAGAGAGTGAAAACTCTGTTTCAAAGAGTGGTTGTATAGGCTGTACAGCATAAAGCGTGCACAATGTCAAAATCGTACACGCATAAATAATGATTAAATTAAAAGAGTTTGTACTTCGCAATTTTTATTTGTAGTTATCTATCTGGAAATCCCAGAAAAATTCTATCCATTCGGTTGCTTCACGTGCTGAAAAATCTGGACGTAGTAGTGCCTTTTCTTTATAAAATACCGAAGCCACTTTCAAATCAAGATGAGGATACTTCTGATTCAAAACTCTTTTTATCTCTATCATCGTCTCTCCACTATCTATGATATCATCAACGATGATAACTCTAGTTGCACGAGAGAGATCAGGGATATTAAAGATGTTGATAGTATCTAACTTTCTTGTTTCTTCATAGTGAATAGAGTTGATAGAGTACAAGTCTCTCATCTCTAAAGCCTCAGATAAAAAATGTCCTAGTGTCATGCCACCTCTTGCAATTGCTAAGATTACATCAGGGTTGTATGGTTTAATCTCTTTTGCAAGCATATTTACATCACATTTAAACTCATCATAACTATAAAAACGCACTTATTTCCTTTACATGTAAAGGAGGTTTTACCCTCCTTTTTATTTTAATGAACGATAAAAGCTATTAAAGAAACAACAGCTAAAGTAATAATTCCTATATTGATATCTTTTGTCTCTCTTTTAAGAAGTTTGAGAATCAAAAATGCAACAAATCCAAAAGCCAAACCATTAGTAATCGAATAGGTAAGTGGCATCATAATAACAATCAAAAATGTCGCCACAGAGATAGAGATATCTTTAAAATTGATATTAGAAAGTTCACTAAACATCAAAACACCGACCATCACTAAAACTGGATAGATAGCATTTGCAGGGATTGCTTTAAACAGTGGCATCATAAATAGGGTCAAAATGAAAAATCCTCCTGTCGCAACCGCAGTAAGTCCTGTTCTTCCACCCTCTTCAACGCCAGCAGCACTTTCGATAAAAGCTGTAGTAGTTGAAGTTCCTAAAAGTGTACCAGCAACTGTAGCAGCAGCGTCAACTTCAAGTGTTTTTTGTAATTCTTTAGAGTCATCTTTAAAGATTCCCGCACGAAAACCAACACCTGTTAATGTTCCAAGAGAATCAAACATATCGGTAATCAAAAAGGTTATGATAACAGGAAGTAAAGCTAAAGTTAGAGCAGAAGTGATATCAAGTTGAAGTGCTATCGGAGCGATAGAACTTGGCATAGAGAAAAACTCTGTTGGATAAGGAGCCAAACCACTCACCCAAGCGATAACAGATGTTACTAAAACTGCCAAGATAAATGCACCTTTGATTTTCCAAGCAAAAAAACCAAAAACTAAAACCAGACCCAAAACACCAAGAAGAACGCTTGCATTACTAAAATCACCAAGTCCAACAAGTACAGCAGGATTATCCACTACCATACCCATCTCTTTTAGTCCTATAAATGCGATGAAAGCACCGATACCCGCACTAATAGCACGACGCAAATCATGTGGAACACTTTGCATTATCCAAACACGAAATTTCGTAAAAGAAAGAGCTAGAAAAAGAATACCTGAGATAAAAACTATTCCAAGAGCTGTTTGCCAAGGAATTTTCATCCCTAAAACTAAGCCAAATGTAAAATAAGCATTAAGACCCATTCCTACTGACATAGCAATCGGTGTATTTGCCCAAAGACCGTTTAAGACAGTTGAAAAAATGGTTATCAAAGCAGTAGCAGTTACTAAAGCTCCAAAATCCATACCTGTTTTACTCATGATGATAGCATTCACAGGAACGATATACATCATCGTTAAAAATGTTGTAAAACCAGCGGTAATCTCCATTTTCACATCACTACCGTGTTCTTTCAGTTTAAAAAAACCCAAGATATCTCCTTTGTGGAATTTTAATTATAAACTTTTATTTCATTATATAGACTATCACGCTCTACTGGTATAAAACCACTCGTTGTGATTAAATCTAAAAAATCTTTTAGCTTAAGTCCTGCTGCACTTTTTGCTCCAGCTGCTGATTGGATTGCTTCTTTTTCGATAGTCCCATCAAGGTCATCTGCTCCAAACTCTTGAGCAACCAAAGCTAAATTTATCGTAGAAGTTGCCCAGTAAGCCTTGATATGCGCAAAATTGTCTAACATCAAACGACTGATTGCCATAGTTTTTAAAATCTCAGTTGAACTTAAAAAATTCTCAACTTTAAGATAGTTGTTATCTCTTTGATACACAAGAGGGATAAAAGCATTAAATCCACCTGTTTCATCTTGTAAATCTCTGAGTCTAAGCATGTGGTCAATTCTATGTTTGCGCTCTTCTACGTGCCCAAAAAGCATAGTAGCATTTGATTCTTTTCCTCTTTGATGCCAAAGTTTATGGATGTAAAGCCAATCAGTTGAGCTTACTTTGCCTTTACAAACATACTCTCTTATCTTTTCATCAAAGATTTCAGCACCACCACCTGGCATAGAATCCACACCATAAGTGACCATTTTATCTATTACCTCGTCCCAACTTAATCCATACTCTTTAGCTAAAAAGTTGATTTCAGCAGCAGTCAAAGCCTTTACATGTAAAGATGGATAAGCCTCTTTTATCTTTTTAAAAATTTCCAAATACCACTGTAAACCTGTATGAGGGTTATGAGCTGAAACTATATGTACTTCTTTAATACCATTTTCATATGATTTGCTGACAATTTCAAGTATTTCTTCATGACTCATTGTATATGGGTTTGGATTTTTTCTGTTTGCACTAAACGCACAAAACTTACAGATATCTTTGCAAATGTTAGTTGGATTTATATGTCTGTTTATGTTAAAAAAGGATTTTTTACCGTGTAGCTGTTGACGCTTTTTATCTGCATACCTTCCTAAAGTAAAAAGATCAAGCTCATAAAGAGCTAAGCCGTCTTCATAACTCAGGCGTTCACCTGCATCTAATTTATCAAGTAAATCCATAATTCTCTTTTTTGAAAGTTTTAAAACGGTATTTTACCTAAAAAAAATTACAAGATAATAAAAGAGGAGTAAAGCCCCTCTTTTTCAATTTTTTAGTATTTTTCGGGTGGAAAATTTTCAACAACAAAGTCGATATCTTTGTCGCCTCTTCCACTTAAATTCACCAAAATAGACTCATAAGGCTTTTGACGAGCCAACTTCATCGCAAACGCCACAGCATGAGAACTTTCAAGTGCTGGGATAATGCCTTCATGACGAGAAAGTGCATAAAAAGCTTCTATCGTCTCTTCATCACTAGCCGTTCCAACGTTTGTTCTTTGAACGCTATTTAGATATGCATGTTCTGGTCCAACTGAAGGATAATCAAGCCCACTTGCTATCGAGTGAACAGCCGCAGGAGTACCATCTGCATTTTGTAGCATAATGGAGTTAAACCCATGAA
Organism: Sulfurospirillum sp. UBA12182; assembly: GCA_002742765.1. Taxonomy (GTDB): domain Bacteria; phylum Campylobacterota; class Campylobacteria; order Campylobacterales; family Sulfurospirillaceae; genus UBA6810. The sequence continues at coordinate 7,660 of DLUF01000042.1, forward strand.
GAACACCCTCACTTCCATAACTCAAACTTGCAGCATGTTCCCCTAGCTTTGTACCTTTGCCAAGAGGCTCAACCCCATAAATCTCACATGGGTCTTCGATAAAAGCTGAAAATAATCCCATCGCATTGCTTCCTCCACCCACACAAGCTACTAAATTATCAGGCAGATTTCCTGTCATCTCTAAAAACTGTTCACGTGCTTCAAAGCCAACAACACTTTGAAAATCTCTTACCATTTTTGGGAAGGGGTGTGGTCCAACAACAGAACCGATAGCATAGATAGAGTTTACTGGATCTTTTAAATACGCTTCAAAAGCGCTATCTACCGCTTCTTTAAGTGTCTTTGCTCCAAAGCCCACTGGAATAACCTTTGCACCCAAAATTCGCATACGAGTTACATTTGGATGCTCTTTTGCGATATCAACTTCTCCCATATGTATCTCACACTCTAAACCAAAATACGCAGCAGCAGTTGCAAGTGCTACACCATGCTGTCCTGCTCCTGTTTCAGCGATAAGTTTCTTTTTGCCCAAGTATTTTGCTAAAAGTGCTTCACCCATACAGTGGTTGAGTTTATGCGCACCCGTATGGTTTAGGTCTTCACGCTTAAGATAGATCCTAGCCCCACCTACAAACTCTGTTAAATTTTTAGCATAATAAACTGGTGTAGGACGGCCTTGATAATGTTTTCTTATGTCTCTTAACTCTCTGATAAAATTATGAGAATTTCCTATCGTAAGATAAGCTTGTTCTATACTTTTGAATTGTTCGATTAACTCTGGTGGCAAAAAAGCACCACCAAATCTACCAAAATACCCTTTTTCATCGGGGAACTGATTCAAATAAGGCTTCTTTAATTCCATAAACATCCTTTTTGTAAAATTTTCTTTTTATAAATCCAAAGGCTCTTTTTTAAAAGCTAAAGCCAAAGCTTCACAGATTTGTTTGTACTCTTCATAAAACTCTATATATTCGCTTTCTAATTCACTTTTGGCAACATCTCCTAAAGATCTTTTTTCTTGCCATTTGTCTAACTCTGTGTGTGTATTTTTCAAGATATACTCTTGTGTTTTAATTCTAACTTCTACTTGTTTAAAAGCCTCTAATAAATCTCGTTTTGCAAACTCTAATCTATCTTTATCTAAATTTTTTTTCTCTTCATATCCTAGATTTTGTATATCTATTTCAACTTTTTCGATAGCATTGAGTAACTCTCTTCTTCTTTGTTGCAAGTGAAGCATCTCATCTTCGCTTCTATGTACGATTTGCAAAGCTTTTTTTACTCTTTGGGTACTCTTAGCAATCTCTAATTTTTTATGAGAAATTTTTGATTGTAGGAGTTCTAGCTTTTTTAAAACACTCAAAATATGCTGAAAATTATAAATCTTGCCTGTTTTGCTCATCAAAGGTTGTCTTTTAAGAGTCATTTTCTTGTTTGAATTAACCACACTCTCCGAATAAGATTTTAAAAAATTAATCGCTTTTGTGTTTACATGTAAAGTCTCTTTTAAAAGATGTTTAGCGCACTCTTCGAGGATCTTTGGTAGAAATTTATCGTATGCAACCTTCGCATACTCCAAAGCATCTCTCTCATCAATAAAAGTGAAAGAATTCAAGATAAGATTGTTTATAAGCTGCAAAAATTTTGATGGATAATTCGCATAAAAAAGCTTTTTGTTTTCATTAAAAAAGACAAATCCTTGTTTAAAAAGAGGCTCAAGACGTTTGCTAAGTACTTCCCAAAAGTTATTTGTGAATTTTTTATCCATAACGATAAAACTCTTTGCATACAAGAACTCCTCTTTCTCCTCAAAGATAAATTTTTTCACAAAAATTCTTTCATTTAAAAAAACAACTATATCTCTTTTTTTTAGTTCAAAAACCAATGCTATCTGTTCACGCAAGATCTCTTTGGGAGTTTTTTCACTTAAAGCTAGCATCGCTAACTCAAATCTCCCTCTTGCATTTTTATCAAACATAAACAGAGAATCTTTTAAAACATCTTCTTCAAAATCTTTTTTGAAACCTATCAACTCTTGTCTTAAAGCATGGATTTGCCTATCTTGTCCCTCATTGATAGCTCCATTATCAAAATACTTCACAATCTTTAAACGCTCCTCATCTTCATAGATGAAAACTCTTTGATAAATAGCGTGAAAAAAATCTTGTAAAGCAACTTTAATAAGCTGTGCCCTACTAGCACCAGCACTTGAGGGGATAGAAGCGATATAGCGTTGCAAAGCACTTACTCTTTTTGAGTTAAAATCAGTAGCATATAAAGAGTAGTCATAGTTTTCACACATGTACTCTAAAACAGTTAAATATATGTCATCTTTTTGCATTTGCTATCCACTTTAACCCACATGGAGTAATTTTGTACAAACATTTTATCAAATATTTTAGTATTATAACAAGCAGAGTAAAAAGGATTACGATGGATCTAAAATATCAAATAGAAGAGCTTATAGCTAGTGGTGCCAGTGATTTTCAAATCTCAAAACTTATCAAAACGCATATTCAAACCTATCTTAACTCGTTAGATTCGATCTTTGAGGAAAATCAAGGAAAGGATTTCCTTGTAAAACATACAAAACATTTAGATAATTTTTTAATTCTTATCTATAAATACACTCTACGAAAATTTTTTGGTGATTATATCCCTTTTCAAAATCAAATTCCCATCACTCTCATAGCTATGGGAAGTTATGGACGAGAAGAGCTTTGTATCTACTCAGATATTGATTTGATGATTGTTTATAAAGACATCAAAGGATACAACATCGAACCAATCATCGAGTCAATCCTCTATCTAGCTTGGGATGCTGGTTTGAAGCTTGGTCACCGTACGCATAAAGTAGAAGAGTTGTTTGAAGCAAGCAATAGTGATTTTACTATCAAAACGGCTATGCTAGAGTCTCGTTTTTTATGTGGTTCAAACTTTTTATGGATGGAGAGTGTGAGAGAATTAAATAAAATCAGAACACATAATCTCAAAGAATTTATCCAAGATAAAATCCAATCTAATGACAAAAGAAGACTAGAATATCCAATCAGCATGGAGCCAGAGATAAAAAATGGAGTTGGTGGTTTAAGAGACACCAACACACTCTTTTGGATAGCTAAAGCCATCTTGAACATCAGTAAAATAAAAGATTTAGTTCCAAAGTATATCAGTGAAGAGGAGTTTAAAGAGTTTAGAAGTGCTTTAGAGTTTCTTTTTCGCCTCCGTTCTGCTTTGCATATCAGTGCAAAAAAGAAACAAGATAAACTCAACTTAGAGTACATCCCTGATATCGCAAAAAAACTAGGTTTTAAAAACAGCAAACTTAAAAATGCTCAAATGCAACTTTGTGAAAAAACTCTTTTTGCTATGCATACGATTGATATAACGACACAGATTTTTCTCAAAAAACTCACCTCTTCTTTTTTCTATGATGCCAAAAATCTCTCATGTCTTAAAAAAAATAGACTTGAAAAAGGAATTTACTATCTTGATGGTAAAATCTTTGCAAACAAGTTTAAAAAACCCACAAGCTTGTTAAATCTTTTGAGGCAACTTTCAAGTTATGATGGAGAAGAGCTCTCTTATGACATCAGTTTTATAGATTATGCTAGAAAATGCTCTTACTCAAAAATCAACTCACCTAGTATCTATAAAGCTTTTAAAAATCTCTTGTATAACTCAAATATCTATGCAACTTTTGTCATGCTTTACGATGCAAAACTTTTAGAACAACTTATCAAACCACTAAAACATGTCCTAAATCTGCCACAGTTTGATGGCTATCACGAGTACCCTGTGGATAAACACTCCATCTTAGGGCTTTATCACTTAGAAAATATAAAATCACCTTTTATCAAAGCTCTTTATGATGACTTGTGTGGAGAGGGAAAAGCACTTATAAAACTCGTAGTGCTTTTACATGACATTGGCAAAGGTCGAAGCGCAGACCATAGCGAACTTGGTGCTGTTATCTTTAAAGCGTATGCGGCAAAACTACATTTTTCCGAAGAAGCTATCAAAAGTGGTACGATTCTTATAAAGTACCATACCCTTATGAGTTCTATCGCTACAAAAGAGGATATTTACAGTGAAGATATCATCCTCTCATTTATCACAAAAATAGAAGATATAAAAATCTTAAAACTACTCTATATCTTAACCTATTGTGATCTTAATTCTGTGGGAAGAGGTATCTATACAAACTTTAACTCTAGGCTGCTAAGAGAACTCTACAATTTGAGCGCTGAAATGTTTGACAAAAAAGAGCTTATCGGGGAGACCAAAAGACGACTAAGAAGAGAGAGTTCTTTGAAAAAGTATAAAGAGTTTTTAGAACTTCCAAAAATTTTGCAAAGAAAAACTCTTCAAATTGCCTCAAATCTCTTTTTTATTAAGCACAAACCTTACGAAATCGTAGAGATAGTCAATATAGCAAAAGAGGATGCACCTTATAAATTTAAGATTGAAAATGAGTTACATTTAAGTATCTCTATCATCAAATCTATCAACTTTAACCTTGGTTATTTGCTTGGAAAATTAAGCTTTTTAGACTTGATAAATATGGAAATTTTTAAACTTTTTGATGGGAAAAAATATTTTAAAATAGAGTTTAATGAAACTATCAATCCAGATGAAATCGGCTATCTTCACGAGCTTATAAAAGATAGTTTTGATATGAGTAAAACAACTACACTTTGCAAACCTATCATCTTAGCAAATGAGATTGAACTAGATTGTGAGCACTCTAAATCATATGCAAAAATGACCATTAATGCAAAAAATCAAAAAGGTATGATGGCTTATATGATGAGTATATTTGACCAAGAGGGTATAGATGTAGCAAATGCAAAGATTTTGACTATCAAAAATAGAGCGAGAAATCTTATCTTAATAGAAAAAAAGATAAACTTATGTAAAGACAAAGAAAAAATATTAAAATTTTTTATATAACAGATTTGGAAAAAGGTCTATTTTATGTGTGGAATCGTAGGATACATTGGTAAAGAAGAAAAGAAGTCGTTTCTGTTAAACGGACTAAAAGAGTTAGAATATAGAGGTTATGATAGCGCAGGAATCGCTGTACTAAAAGAGTGTGAAATCCAAGCATATAAAGCTACTGGCAAATTAGAAAATCTTGCAAACAAAACATCTAATTTCACTTCTGAGGATTTTGGTATCGGTATAGGGCATACAAGATGGGCAACACATGGAAAACCAACTGAAATCAACGCACATCCTCACTGGGGAGAGTACTCTTATGTTGTTCATAATGGGATTATAGAAAATTATCGAGAGATAAAAGAAAATCTCCAAGCACAAGGTATCAAATTTTTGAGTCAAACAGATACTGAAGTTATCATTCATCAATTTGAAAAATACCTTAATGAAGGAGTAGAAATCCACGAGGCATTTACTAAAACTGTCTCTATGCTTCATGGAGCTTATGCTATCTTAATCATCACAAAAAAAGCTCCTGACACTATCTTTTTTGCTAAAAATGCTGTTCCACTTATCGTAGGTAAAAACGACAAAGGTGAAAAGTTTTTAGCCTCAGCAGATTCTCCGCTTATAGGATATGCAACTGATGTTGTCTATCTTGAAGATGGAGAGTATGGCTGGCTTAACAAAGAAGATATAAACCTCTTTAAAAAAGGTGAAAAACAGTCTATATTTTACAAAAAGCTCAAAGAGGACAAACTCTGCGCTCAAAAAGAGGGATATAGGTTTTTTATGGAAAAAGAGATATATGAGCAATCTTCTGTGGCTAGTGAAACCTTGATGGGAAGAGTCAAGGATAGCTCTATCGCCCTTGATGAGTTAGAGGGATTTGATTTTGGACAAATCAATGAGATAAAAATCTGTGCGTGTGGTACAAGCTATCATGCAGCCCTAACCTCAGCTTACCTTTTTGAAAGACTCAGTAAAATTAAAACAAATATCGAAATTGCAAGTGAATTTAGATACAAAGAACCACTCTTAGATACAAAGACCCTTTTTATCGTTATAAGCCAAAGTGGTGAAACCGCTGATACACTTGAAGCTTTAAAGATGGCAAAAAACTCTGGTATGAAAACCCTTGCGATTTGCAATGTAGACAACTCTTCCATAGTACGTCTAGCAGATACTACCATCCTCACTCGTGCAGGGATTGAAAAAGGGGTAGCAAGTACAAAAGCTTTCGCTACACAAATCCTCACGCTGTGGATGCTATCTCTTTATATAGGAGATAAAAAAGGCTCACTTGATAAAGAGACTCTAAAAAGTGAGGTAAAGGCTTTAGCACACATCCCATCTGTTTTACATGTAAAAGATTCTCAACACGAAAAAATCAGACGTCTTTCAAAAAGATATCTCCACGGACATGGGTTTTTCTACATCGGACGGGATATATTTTATCCTTTAGCACTTGAGGGTGCTTTAAAACTCAAAGAGATTAGCTATCTACATGCAGAAGGTTACCCTGCTGGGGAGATGAAACATGGTCCTATCGCGCTAGCCGATAGTGAGCTTTTTACCATAGCACTCATGCCAAAAAATACACTTTATGATAAAACAAAGAGCAACGTCGAAGAACTCAGTGCAAGGGATGCTACTATCCTTGCTATTTCTCCATACGAATTTGAACTCGCTGATGATTTTATAAAAACCTCTCTTCAAGAACACCCTATGAGCGAGTTTTTTGAGATGATGCTCATAACACAGCTTTTAGCCCTAGAGATAGCTGTGAGATTAGGCAATGATGTTGACATGCCAAGAAACTTAGCAAAATCAGTCACTGTGGAGTAGCAATGAAAAAAAAACTCACCCTTGTAATTCTTATTTCGATTTTAAGTTCTTATCTTCTTCTCATTGTTTTTAGCTCATATAACATAAGAAATATGGGTTTAAAAGGGGCGGAAGATAAAGCAAAAATTGCTGCTGAACTGGTCAAAGATGGTTTAACTGCCCATATGGTCAATGGCATCATGGACAACAGAGAGTACTTCTTAAAAAAAATCGAAAATTCTTCCAATATCCAATCTCTTTGGATTACAAGAAGTGAGTCAGTTATAGAACAGTTTGGTGCCGGTTTTAACAATGAAATCCCAAGAGATGAGATAGACAAAGAGGTTATAAGAACAGGAAAACCTTATAAGCAAATTTATGAAACATCCAAATCTGCTCATCTTCGTTTTACTATGCCTTATGTTGCTTCAAAATTTGAAAATCCTGATTGTATGAGTTGTCATACTGCAAAAGAGGGAGACGTTTTAGGTACTATTAGCATGATAATTGATGTAGAAGATGTAAGATCACATGGGTTAAACACCTCATTTGTTATCTTTGCTTTTACGATTTTTATGTCTTTGTTTGTATTTTTTATCATCCAAAAATCAATGAATCCTATCATAGAGCTTTTTGAATCCATCACTTATGTTATGAGTAAAGCAAAAGATGGAGACTACTCTAAAAGGGTTAAAAATGTTGGAAAAGACAAAGAGTACATCAATGTTACTTTTTGGATAAACTCTTTGCTGGATAAACTACAAGAGACTCTAGGTGAGATACAAAATACAGTTGGAGAGTTTTTAAGTAAACGAGATGGTCAAGATGATGATATCTTAATCGAATTAAAATCTTTAGTTCAAGAAATTGCGGATATCCATAAATTTAAAAAAACTATCGAGTTTGATGAGGATAAAACACAAATCTATAACCGCATAGGCGTTCTTTTAAAAAAACGATTTGAGATAGATGATTTTGTTTTAGTAGAATCCGATAAAAACCATGTAAATACTGTTTATTCAACTTTTGATTCATCACAGAAAATAAGTCCTACTTGTAGAGCATTTAGAACAAAACAGAGTGTCAACTCAGAACAGTTTTTTAATATTTGTGAAAATTGTAGTAAAAAATACAAATACTATATATGTATCCCTTACACCATAAGTGATGATTTGGAACTGATGTTACATGTAGGTACAAACAACATCGAAAACGTTGAAAAAGTCAAAAAAAGTAGAGAAAAAATCAATGATTATATCAATGAAGCTAGACCTGAGATAGTGAGTAAAAATCTTACTGAGATTTTGAAAATTTCTTCTACTACTGATGGTCTTACTGGTCTTTTTAACCGTAAATATCTGGATGAGTATATAGAAAAATCTGTGGCTCAAGCAAAAAGAACAGACTCAAACTATGGCATTATGATGATAGATATCGACTATTTTAAGATGGTCAACGACACTTACGGACACGATGTGGGCGATAAAGTTATCAAAGCTCTCTCAAAAGTCCTTAAAAACTCTATCAGAGAAGCTGATTTGGCTTTTAGATTTGGTGGCGAAGAGTTTTTGGTTTTACTCTTTAATTGCGATGAAAACAAAATAGATGAAATCGCCCAAAAAATTAGAGTCACTTTCTCCCAAAAATCTATCCAAACAGCTGCTGGAGAAAGTTTTAAAAAGACTCTTAGCATAGGAACTGCGATGTTCCCTGGTGATGCTGATTCTATATGGAAAGCTATCAAATACGCTGATATCTCTTTATATAGAGCCAAAGAGAGTGGACGAAATCGTGTTGTAAAATTTGAAAAAGAGATGCTTGATGGCTCTAATCTAGCAGATGAGTTTTAGAGATTAACAAACTTTTTCTTGTTTGCAAGCACCTTTTGTAGATACCGCCTTGTTTCCATATAGGGAAGTTCATTTTTTAAAGTATTGTAAACCTCTAAAGAAGACTTAGAGTTTATGATACTTTTTGCTTGATCCTTGTTTGTATGGAAAGTTTTCAGTACATTTCCACTACCTGTGTTATAAGCACTGATAGTACAATACTCCCTAGAAGTAGTATCACGAATACCAGACAGATACTCTTTATCTATGATTTTCAGATATGCACTTCCAAGTTCTATGTTGTTTTTTGCATTGAAAAGATACTCTTTTGAAGGGGTTACACTACTTCCTTTGGCGTACTTATAAGCATCACGCCCTGCGCTTGTCGGAACAATCTGCATAAGCCCTATCGCCCCAGCTTTAGAGACAGCAAATTGGTTAAAATCACTCTCTGTTTTGATGATAGCATAGATGAGATTTTTACTCACTCCAAATCTTTTGGCAAACTCTTCCACATAAGGTTTGAATTTTCTAACCCTTATATCCGCATGGTCTTTTACCATAGGGATTTGAACATAATGCACCCCCTCTTGTTTTCCATCATGTTCGATTACTCTATATTGATAACTATTTTTTATAAGAATATCCGCATAGCGGTTTGCTCTCCACTCATAACGAATCTCTTTTCCTTGGTCATCTTTTATCTCGCCTAAGAGATAAGGCGTTTCTCCTAATTTTATCTCATTTGCATTGAACAAATCAGCACTTCTTGGATCTTCAGGAAAAAGCAAAGTTGTTACGATAGCTTTTTTTAAACTCTCTTTAGTATCTAAACTCTCAACAGTTACTATCCCACTATCAAAATCAACCATTGCCCTACTCTTGTAGTTTTGCATATACTTTACATACTCTTTTTGAGTAGGTGTTTTAACATTTTCACTACCCCAGTTTTTAGTAGCTTCTCCGATTAAGACATTAAATAACTCTGCGATACTTTTATCAAGAGAAGTCAAATCACTCTGGAGTTTTTTTGGATTTGCGGCATACTGTACGCTTTTGCTTGTTGCAAAAGATTTTAAAACTACCTCAGGGTTTTTACTCAATGCCGCTTTGGCTAAAGACTGATAATCACTCGTCGAACAACCTGAAAATAAAACACTACAACCAACCGCAAAAAAGTATTTTTTCAAAACATTCCTTCATTTTAGATATAATTCACAAAAACAAAGAAGCAAATGAGATTCCAAAAAGTTTATATAGAGATTACAAATATCTGTGGATTAGCGTGTAGTTTTTGTCCTACAAAGACTCTGCCTTCTAAAATCATGCCTCTAAGTTTTTTTGAAGAGATTGTACCTCAAATTTCTCATTTTACCAAAGAGATAGCTTTACATGTAATGGGGGATCCTCTGACTCTTTCTAACCTACAAGCATATCTTGATATCGCTTTAAAGCACCATCTTTTAGTCAACATCACAACAAGTGGGTTTCATCTCAAAAATCACGCCAACCTCTTTCATCCAAGCTTAAAACAGATAAATATCTCACTCAATAGCTTTAACAAAAACACCCCTAAAATGAGTTTTGAAGAGTATATGCAAACTATTTTTAACCTCTATGAAAAAAGGAAAAATGAGGAAATTTTTATCAACCTACGCCTTTGGAATTTAGATGAAAACAACACTGAAGAGAGTTATAACAAAGAAGTTTTTGAAGCACTTGAAGCTTATTTTAATATCAAAATAATCCCTGATGGAAAAACATTTCGCCTTGCAAAAAAAGTTCTCCTACACTTTGATAACTATTTTGAGTGGCCAAGTTTACAAAGTGAACATTTCTCGCATAGCTTTTGTCATGGCCTTAGCTCTCAAATCGCCATACTTTGTGATGGAAGAGTCGTACCATGCTGTTTAGATGCTGATGGGATTATGAGTTTGGGGGATTTACATGTAAACACTTTAGAAGAGATTTTACACTCAAAAAAAGCTCAAGATATCATCAACGGCTTTAAAGAAAAAAAAGCCGTAGAGGAACTATGTCAAAAATGCTCTTTCAAAGAGAGATTTCATGAGTAAAATCACTTGCAAACTCTGTGCTCATTATTGTCAGTTACGAGAAGGTCAAAGTGGTATCTGTGGCGTCAATGAAAACCAAAATGGAACTCTTACATGTAAAGTCTATGGCTATCCAAGTGCCTTGCATATTGACCCCATAGAGAAAAAACCACTTTATCACTTTTTGCCCCACACATACACTCTCTCGCTTGGAACAGTTGGGTGCAATATGAAGTGTCCTTTTTGCCAAAACTGGCAGATTTCACAAACCAATGAGTTTTCTAAAGAGCATTTTTACTCGCCCCAAGAGATAGTGAAATTAGCTTTGCATCACAAATGCCCCTCTATATCTTACACCTACAATGAGCCAACTATCTTTTGGCCTTATGCAAAAGATATAGCAACGCTAGCAAAAGAGCATGGCTTAAAAAACATCATGGTCAGCAACGGTTTTATGTCAAAAGAGTTGTGTGAAGAGATACCAAGATATATAGATGCGATAAACATAGATATAAAATCTTACGATGAAAACTACTACAAAAAAGCTCTCAAAGGAGATTTACATGTAGTGCTAGAAAATGCAAGAGTACTCAAACAAAAAGGCGTACATGTAGAGATAACTACGCTTTGTATCCCAAGCATTGATGCAAAGCAAATCCATAAAATTGCCCAGTTTATAAAAGAAGATTTAGGGGAGGATACACCGTGGCACTTAAGTGCTTATCATCCTGATTTTAAGATAAAAGAGGGAGAAAATACATCCCGTGAAACTCTTCATCAGTTTTTTACCATAGCTAAAAGCTATAATCTACAAAATATATATCTAGGAAATGTAAAATGAAAATTTTCGAAAATGAACTCTTCTTTGTAGAAGTTGAAAAAAGTGAAATCCCTTGGCTCAAAATCTTTACATGTAAGCCTTACAAAGAGCTTAGTGAGTGTGATGATGCTACGAGGATAACTATACTAGAAGCAATGCTTAAAATCGAAAAAGAGATGATAAGTTACTACAATCCTAAAAAAGTAAATATCGCTATGTTTGGAAACTATGTTCCTCATGTTCACATCCACGTCATGGCAAGATTTGAGGAAGACTCCTACTTTCCTGAGCCTATGTGGGGTAAAAAACAAAGAGAAGCTAATCTTAAGTTACCTGATTTTACTACTTTTGTTGAGAAAGTCAAAAACATTCTTTAAATTTTATAAAACTGACCTAAAGTCAAAAATTTAAGTTTCGTCATAATCAGATATGCTACTATATCTTGAAAATTTTTTTTGGAGGATTCATGAAAAAATTACTTTTAGCAGTATTACTGCTTATTTCAAGTGTTGCTTTTGCAGCACCACAATACGGTGGAACACTTGTATTTGGTAGAGGTGGAGATAGCTCAACTATCGACCCCGCACATGCAACAGATGGAGAGAGCTTTTATGCTTCAACAGCGGTTTACGATAACCTCGTACAATTCAAGTATGGAACTACTGAGATAGAACCTGCTCTTGCAACTTCATGGGATGTTTCAGCTGATGGTTTAGAGTACATCTTTCATCTTAGAAAAGGTGTGAAGTTTCACAAAACAAACTACTTCAAACAAGACGTAGAACTTAGCGCTGATGATGTTGTGTTTTCATTAAAGCGTCAGTTTGACCCTGCAAATCCATACAACAAAGTTGGTGGTGCTTATGAGTACTGGTCAGCGATGGATATGGATAACATCGTAAAAGATGTTGTGGCTGTTGATAAATACACAGTTAAAATCACTCTCAAAAAGAAAGAAGCTCCTTTTATAGCAAATATGGCTATGGACTTTGCCTCTATCGTTTCAAAAGCTTTTGCGGATGAACTTTTAAAAAAAGGTAAAGCGGAAGATTTGAACCGTTTGGCTATCGGTACTGGTCCTTTTAAACTTGATAAATGGATCAAAGATGACCGTATGATTTTCTCTGCAAATGAAGAGTACTGGGATGGAAAGCCTTACGTTAAAAAGCTTATTTTTAAAGTTATTCCAAACAACTCAGTTCGTGCAGCTGAACTTAAAACTGGTGCGATTCATATCATGGATTTTCCAAACCCAGAAGAAGTAGCAGAGCTTGAAGCAAATCCTAAAATCAAACTTGTTCGCCAAGAAGGCTTAAATGTCGGCTATCTTGCACTTAACACAGAGAAAAAGCCTTTTGATGATGTTAGAGTAAGACAAGCAGTAAACTACGCTATCAACAAAGCTGAAATCGTAAAAGCTATCTATGCTGGGCTTGGTAAAGTTGCTAAAAACCCAATTCCACCTACTATGTGGAGCTACAATGATGAAGTTGTAGATTATGATTACAACCCAGAAAAGGCAAAAGCTCTTTTAAAAGAAGCTGGATTAGAAAATGGCTTTGAAACAGACCTTTGGGCTATGCCAGTTCCAAGACCTTATAATCCAAATGGTAGAAAAGTAGCTGAAGCTATGCAAGCTGACCTTGCAAAAGTGGGTATAAAAGCAAAAATCGTCTCTTATGACTGGAGTACTTACCTAAACAAAACAAAAATGGGTGAACACCAAATGTGTCTTCTTGGTTGGACAGGTGACAATGGTGATCCTGATAACTTCCTTTACACTCTTTTAAGTAAAGCTGCTGCTGTAAAACCAGCTCAAAACTTTGCTATGTGGAAAGATGATGAGTTTACTTCACTTGTAGAAAAAGCAAAAGTAACAACAGATGTTGCACAAAGAACTGAACTATACAAAAAAGCTCAAGTTGTTTTCAAAAAAGAAGCTCCTTGGGTTACTATCGCAAACTCTATCGTAGTTGCACCAATGCTTGCAGAAATCAATGGTTTTAAACTAGACCCAGTTGGAAAAAGAAGATTCCACAAAGTTTGGATAGCAAAATAACACTTTACATGTAAGGGTAATCCCTTACATGTAAAATCTTTTTTTAAGATATTTATTGGATATTTTGACAAAAGATTTAGGAGAATTTTTGTTTAGTTACATCATCAAGCGCCTTTTGTGGTCTGTACCTACACTTTTTGGCGTTTCGTTACTTGTTTTTTTCATGGTACATTTAAGCCCTGGTGATCCTGCGATGACTCTTTTAGGAGATCACGCTAGTAAAGAAGCTGTCGAAAAAGTTCGAGAAGAATTAGGCTTAAACAAACCACTTTATGAGCAGTACATCACCTACATACAAAAAGTTTTACAAGGAGATTTAGGCAACTCCATCAAAACAAAACAATCTGTGTTACAAGAGTTCAAAGAGAGATTTCCTGCCACAGTAGAACTTGCTGTTGTAGCTATGATACTAGCCATCATCTTTGGCATTGGAGCTGGGATTATCTCAGCAATTAAGCGATACTCTGTATTTGATTATTCGGCGATGTTTGTAGCCCTTGCTGGGGTTTCAATGCCCGTTTTTTGGCTAGGGCTTGTTCTTATCTACTTCTTTTCAGTAAAACTTGGCATCTTACCAGTATCTGGACGACTTGGATATGAGTTTTATGTCGAAGATGTTACTGGGTTTTATCTTATAGATACACTTTTAGCAAATGATATAGAAGCTTTTTGGGATGCACTCAAACATCTCATCATGCCAGCAATCGCACTTGGAACAATACCAATGGCTATCATCGCTAGGATGACAAGAGCTAGTATGATAGAAGTTATGAAAGAAGATTATATAAGAACGGCAAAAGCAAAAGGGTGTTCACACTTTTCTGTTGTCATGATTCACGCTCTACGTAATGCTATGATGCCAGTTATCACAGTTATCGGTCTTATGCTAGGAACTTTGTTTGCAGGAGCAATACTCACCGAAACTACATTCTCTTGGCCTGGTATTGGGAAGTGGATAGTCAATGCAGTATACCAAAGAGACTTTCCAATCATCCAATCAGCTACACTTATCATCGCAACAATGTTTATAGCAGTAAATCTTATCGTTGATTTACTTTATGCACTTATCAATCCAAAAATTAGGCTTAGCTAATGAAAAAATTTCTCGACACAAGTCGTAGCTTTAGTGCTAGGAATTTAACTTGGGACGAGTTCCAAGTTAAAGGAGACAATTAAATGAAAAATGATAATAGATTTTTAGAATTTGTAAAACAATTCAAGAAAAACCGCTCAGCAATTTTAGGATTTTTTATCGTTGCTATTTTAGTTATATTTGCTCTTTTTGCACCTCTTATCGCGACACATATGCCTATTGAACAAGAACTTACAAATAGACTCCTTCCTCCTATGTGGGAAGAAGGTGGTATTGCTACTCACATACTAGGAACAGATGATTTCGGACGAGACCTTTTTTCTCGTATCGTGTATGGAGCTAGAATTTCTATCATGATAGGTGCTATTTCAGTAAGTATCTCTTTGGCTTTTGGACTTATCATGGGTGTATTTGCAGGATACTTTGGTGGTAAAATAGACATCATCATCATGCGCCTTGTTGATATCATGCTCTCGATTCCTGCTATTTTACTTGCTATCGTTATCGTAGCGATTTTAGGACCAAGTTTGATGAATGCGATGATAGCTATCGGTATCGTTGGAGTACCAACTTATGCTAGGATTGTTCGAGCTTCTGTGATGAGCGAGAAAAACAAAGAGTATGTAATCGCAAGTCGAGTAAATGGCTCAAATGATGTAAGATTGATGTTTCAAGTAATCCTTCCAAACTGTACAACTCCTATCATCGTTCAAGCAACTATGGGCTTTGCTTCAGCAGTTTTGGAAGCCGCTGGACTTAGCTTTCTAGGTCTTGGTGCACAACCACCAACACCAGAGTGGGGAGCGATGCTCGCTGATTCACTTCAGTACATCACAACAGCACCTTGGATGATTTTTTATCCTGGTCTTGCTATATTTTTAACAGTTCTTGGATTCAACCTCATAGGCGATGGGCTTATGGATGTTCTTGATCCAAAGCTAAAGGAGAAGTAATGCTACTCGAAGTAAAAAATCTTGTAACTTGCTTTTATGCAGATGAGCATGTAAATAGAGCAGTAGATAATGTCTCTTTTAGTATTCCTGAGGGGAAAACAGTTTGTATCGTTGGAGAGAGTGGAAGTGGCAAGAGTATCACCTCACTCTCTATCATGGGACTTATTGAAAAGCCAGGTGTTGTTGAGAGTGGAGAGATACTTTTTGAAGGAACTGACTTGCTCAAATCTTCTCAAAAACATATGCGCTCCGTTAGAGGAGCTAAAATCTCGATGATTTTCCAAGAGCCTATGACTTCACTTAATCCCTCTTATACAGTTGGATATCAGCTTGATGAAGTGCTCAAACTTCATCAAAGCCACTTAAGTAAAAAAGAGCGCTACGAAAAAGTAATCGAAGCTTTAAAACTTGTTGGTATGCCTTATCCCGAGGAAAAGTACAACGAATACCCTTTTAAACTCTCAGGAGGGCAAAGACAAAGAGTGATGATAGCGATGGCTATGACATGTGAGCCAAAACTCTTAATAGCAGATGAGCCAACAACAGCGCTTGATGTAACTATCCAAGCCCAAGTGTTAGAGCTTATGTCAAAACTACAAAAAGAAAAAGGAACAGCTATCCTTTTTATCACACATGACTTAGGTGTAGTTGCTGGGATTGCTGATGAAGTCGTTGTTATGTATAGAGGTCATGTGGTTGAAAAGGCAAGTGCAAAAGAGCTCTTTTCTGACCCAAGACATCCTTATACAAAAGCGCTTTTGAACTCCATCCCAACTCCTGGAAAAGTAAAACGCAAATCAAGACTTGAAACAGTAGATGAAAATATCGATTATCTTCAGTTTCCAAAGGAAATAAGATGAATCTTTTTGAAATAAAGAATCTACAAAAACACTATGATGTAAAAAAAGGTCTTTTCGCAAAACCAACAACTATCAAAGCGGTTAATGATATCAATTTTCATGTTAAAAAAGGTGAAGTTTTAAGTATCGTTGGAGAGAGTGGTTGTGGCAAAAGTACAACTGCAAAACTCCTTATGACCATAGAAGAGCCAACAGGTGGGGAGATATTTTTTGAAGGAAAAGATATCACAAAACTCTCATCAAACGAGCTAAAAGAGTATAGAAAAAAAGTACAAATCATCTTTCAAGACCCTTACTCTTCTCTTAATCCAAGGTGGAATGTAGGAAAAATAATCGCTGAACCACTGAAGCTAAACACAAATCTCAATGATAAAGAGATAAAAGAAAAAGTCCTTACTATCATGAAAAAAGTAGGACTTAAAGAGGAGTGGTATGAGAGATATCCTCACCAGTTTTCAGGAGGACAAAGACAGCGTATAGGAATTGCGAGAGCTTTAGTTTTAGAGCCTGAAGTTATCATCTGTGATGAACCTGTAAGTGCACTTGATGTTTCTATCCAAGCACAAGTATTAAATCTTTTGCTAGACTTACAAGAAGAGTTTAACCTCACTTATGTGTTTATCTCTCATGATTTGAGTGTGGTAGAACACATCTCAGATAGAATTATCGTTATGTACTTTGGAGATATTGTGGAGAGCGATAACGTAGAAACTCTTTTTGCTAATCCACAACATGATTATACAAAACAACTTTTAGGGGCTATCCCTAAGATTGAGTTTTAACTCTTTACATGTAAATATCAATCTTGATACTTTTGCTTGATTTGTAAAAACTCTTCTATATTTTTCAAAAAAGCATCTACGACTGCGGGGTCAAAATGAGACCCTGCACTTTGTTTTATAAAACTGATAGCTTCTTCAAAACTCCAAGCCTTTTTATACGGTCTTTGCGAGGTAAGAGCATCAAAAACATCAGCCACTGCTGTGATACGTCCTGCAAGAGATATCTCTTCTTTACTCAAACCTTTAGGATAACCACTACCATCGTATTTTTCGTGATGTTCAAGTGCTATTTGTGCCGCCATACGCAAAATCTCATCATCTTTTTCATAAAGGATTTTATACCCAATCTCAGAATGGTTTTTCATCACATTAAACTCTTCTTCACTTAACTTACCTGGCTTTAACAATATCTCATCACTAATTCCTATCTTCCCTATATCATGCATAGGAGAAGTTAGTTTGATAAGATTACAATAGTAAGCATCTTTGCCTAACTCTTTTGCTATAAGTTGCGTATAAAGACCTACTCTTTTTGTATGAGCAGAAGTTTCACTATCTTTAAACTCCGCAGCTTCAGAGAGTTTATTGATAAGTTTGATTTGAGAACGTTGTAAACGCTCATATAAAAGAGCATTTTCTAAGGAGACACTAGCATAGTTGCCTATGAGTATGAGAAGTTCAGCATCTATGTTATCAAAAGTACCCTCTTTTTTGTTGAGTGCTTGAAATACACCTATCGTTTTGTTTTCATAATTTAAAAGAGGAACGGCAAGTATGTTTTTTGTTACATATCCTGTTTGTAAATCTACTGCTTGATGAAATCGAAAATCCTTATAAGCATCTATAACTATCTGCACTTCCTTTGAAAGAGCAGCTTTTCCAACTACTCCTACATCAGCACTTACTCGAATCTCATCAACTCCATGTGCCATTCTTGTCCAAAGTTCATTATGTTCTTCATCATATATGAAGATAGAACATCTATCCGCTTTTAAGATATCTCTTGCTGTATCACCCAATATCTTCAAAATCATATCAAGATTAGTCGTTGTAGATATCTCTCTGCCTAAATTCAGCAACATAAAAAGTTGTTCTGATATATTTTGTGTTCTATTTTCCATATTCTACTTCTTTATAAAGAGCTAAAATCCACACTCACAGCATCTATACTGCTATCAGGTAGATATGTTTTTGCATACTCCAGATACAAACCTGACTCATAAAAAAACTTCACTATATCTCTATCCAAATCATCCTCTTTTGCCATAAAATAGAGTATCTTCATAGCTGTTGAGAGTGGATTTGCTTTTTTGTATGGTCTATCGCTTGCCGTAAGAGCTTCAAAGATATCTGCCACTGCTAAGATACGTGCTTCAAAAGAGATTTCATCTCCTTTAAGCCCATAAGGGTACCCTTTACCATTTATCTTTTCATGGTGATTTCCTGAGATTTGAGGTATTTCTTTGTATTTTTTAGGGAAAGGTAGTTTATTTAAGATATCAACACTGATTTTTGCATGTTTATTGATTATGTCTCGCTCTTCATTAGTTAAAGTTCCCTTTTGAACACTTAGATTATAAGCTTCATCCTCCTCTAAAACCTTATAGGTGTTGCCGTTGAAGCAAAACTCTTTTGTCTTTAACTCCTCAAAGATTTGTATATGTTCATTTGGAGTAAACTCCGCACCTAAGTTACTCAAAACAATAATTTCTTCATAATGAGCCATTTCTTTGAGCAAATCCTGATACATTTGCTCCGTAATCTCTTTTTTCAAAAAAGCTATATTTGCCTCTTTTTTTATAAGTTCCATCCGAAGTTGTACTAACTTAATCCTATCAAAGATACACTCCAATTTTGTAGCCTTATCTAACACTTGCTCAGGTGTAGCAAGCTTTCCTATGTCATGCATAAGAGCTGCAAAATTTATCTGCTTAATCTCTTCAGCCGAGAAAGTTTTCTCTTTAAAATATGCTGTATCATTTTTGATTGCTTCTGCTAACATAACACTAAGCTTGACCATACGCTCAATATGCCCAGCTGTATAAGGCGATTTTTGAGCAATAGCATAGATAATACTTCTTAAAAAAGCCTCTAATAATTTTTCCAAATCTGCTACTAAAGTTACATTGTTTATAGCAACAGCAGCTTGAGATGCTAAAGAGAGAGTTATCTCTTCATCCTCTTTGCTAAAAGACTCAACTTTAGCTTGGAGTATGTTGTATTTGTTGATAAGCTGCAAAGCTCCTATAACTCTTTTTTCATGGTCTCGAAGGGGGATAACTAACATAGAAGAAGATCTATACCCTGTGGAAGCATCAAAAGCTTTTGTCCCATCAAAAGAGAAACCTTGTGCCTCATAAACATCGGGGATATTTATCACTCTATCTTCTAAAACACAAGTTGCCGCTACCATTTTTTTGTTTGCAGAGCCATCTTCTAAGTATAAAGGAAGAGGTTTCCAAGTGATCTCACCAGAAGTTCCTCCCATCTTAATCCCTAAAGAATCTGTCTGAACAACTGTAAATCGCAACAACTCTTCATCTTTGATATAGAGTGTTCCACCA
The DNA here is from genome assembly GCA_002742765.1 of Sulfurospirillum sp. UBA12182. Classification (GTDB taxonomy): domain Bacteria; phylum Campylobacterota; class Campylobacteria; order Campylobacterales; family Sulfurospirillaceae; genus UBA6810. The sequence goes on from DLUF01000042.1 coordinate 27,442, forward strand.
TCAGCATTTGTTAGATTTTTTGCCTCTTTTACTATCATTTCCAAAAGCGAATCCAAATTTTCTTCTGCCGAAAGTGCTGTTCCTATGGTATTGAGTTTTTGAACTTTTTGTTCCAAACCTTCAAAACTTTTATGTAAAGAACCATTGTAAAATACAATATCTCCATCTCTTAAAACTTGTGTTTGATGGATTCCAATTTCCTCTAACTCTTTTAAGATTTCTTCTTCATATGCATGTTTAAGATGATTAACATATACTTTTACCTCTCTATTTAAAAGCTTTATCTGCTCTTTTAAAAGTGCTGAAGTTAGATGCTTGCTTTCCATCGCTATCTTTTCAAATCTATTAGGAAAAGAAACATCAACGATAACCGCTTTTATATCTTCTCTTTTATCAATCATCAGCCACAACTCATCGTTTAAGTAACTATCAGCACTAAACAAGATAGAACTTCCCTCTTTTGTTATGATATAACCACAAGTTGGTATAGTGTGAACAGATTTGACTGGCTCTAACGTCACACCCTCTTCTACTTCATATCTTTGAGCGATTTCGATAGGGTTGTAACTAAGAGAAGGTTGTTGGTTTCTCACAAGATTAATTTGTGAGAAATCTGGCCAGATATCCCAGTTGAAGATATTTTTTTCTAAAGCTTCTAAAGTACTTTTTAAACCAAAAAGTTTCAGTGGTTTTTCTTTCTCCCCTAAGAAGTTATCTATTAAAAAAGCCGCATCTACGATATGGTCCAAATGCGCATGAGAAAAGAAAATAGAGTTTACATGTAAAGCTTCTTCACCTAATCCATTTAAAAGATTTCCAGCATCTATAAAAGTATTTTGTGTTACTTGAACACAGGTTGTAAAACTCTCTTTTGTTCGACTACCGCTTGAACCTAAAATTTTTATACCTTGCATACAACAATCCTATCTATTTTGTCTCAAATGTAAATACCCCATCAAAATTCATAGGAGGATTTTTTACATAGTGTTCACATCTTTGGATATACAAAGAGATTAGTTTTGCATCTGTAATTTGTCCTATCTTGCAAAACTCTTCTAAGGCTTTTTCAAACTCTCCTTGCCTATACAGCCCAAGTGCATTCATGTACTCTAGCTTATACTTATCATAATCCTTCCACACTCCTCTAAAATCTCCATAACACTCATAAATCCTAATAGGCTCTTCTTTTCCTTTAACCCTTACTACATCTAACTCTAAAAGAGCATACTCCTCTTTTAACTTTTCTTGTGTAAACTCACTCAAAATGATTTTTGCACCATACGGTTTACAAAGTCCTTCTGCACGTGAAGCAAGGTTGACTGCATCTCCGATACAAGTATAATCACTTCTACCACTACTTCCCATCTCGCCAACGATACTCAAACCTGTATTAAGCCCTATACCAATGTCTATCAAAGGTAAACCTTGTTGCTTAAAAGTTTCGTTTAAAGCTTTGAGTGAAAGTATCTGCTCAACAGACGCACGAAGAGCCTTATCTGGATGGTTTTCTACTCTCATAGGAGCATTCCAATAAGCCATAATCGCATCACCGATAAATTTATCAACTGTACCTTGGTATCTTACAATAGTCTCAACCATAGGTGTCATATAAGCATTTAAAAGTGCTATAAGTGCTTTTGGACTCCCCATAGATTCTGAGATAGAAGTAAACCCTCTAATATCACTAAAAAAGATAGTTATCTCTTCTTCTTTTCCCTCTAAAGCATCATCGCTACTTTTGATAAGTTCTTCAACAACAGCAGATGAGACTTTTTTAGAAAACTTTGCTTTGATAAGCTCTTTTTGGCGTGATTCAAACAGATAATTCACCCCTTGCCCCAAAATAAAAAGTAAATTGAGCATTAAAAAAGGGATGATAGTGTTAAGAACCAACCCAGCATCAAACATACTTTTATAGTGCAAAAAAAGTAAGCCAAAATTTAAAGCAACAAAGAGTAAGAAACTCACAACTGCGCTATTTATGAGTAAGATAAAAAAGCTAAGAACACCTACTAGAACAATGCTAACAACATCAACACCGTTAATCCAAACAGGTTTTGAGATAAAGTCTTGATTTAAAATGTTATCAATCGCATTCGCATGAACTTCCACTCCAGCATAAACACTTTCAAAAGGAGTACTTCTCAAATCCAAAAGACCAGCGGCAGAAGTCCCTAAAAGAGCGATTTTGCCCTCTATGAGTTTGGGTGAAACTTTTTTATGATAAATCTCACTTGCTGAGATATAAGGGTAACTATTTTGTCCAGCACGATAATTTACAAGCATACGCCCAAAATAATCAGTAGGAATCCTCACAGCTCCAAGCTCGATACTCTCAACTCCTTTTTGGTCATAGTTTATGATTATCTTTTTTTCATCAAGTGCTATACGCATCATCTCTAAACTCAAAGCAGGATATAAAGCCCCATCATACTCCATAACCAAAGGAATACTCCTCACAACTCCGTCATTATCTGGTATAGTGTTAAAGTAGCCACTCGAATAAGCTTTTTCTTGAACTTCAGGAATGTTGAGAATAGCTCTGTGTGGTTTTAAAAGTAGTGAAGTTTGTGGTCTGTTTTTTTCAACGATGATAGCTTGCGTAGTTGGTTGTCTCTCAGGTTTAATCCCATCATCACCAAGAGCAAAAACATATCCTAGTATCGTAGGAGTTTGAGCGACAACTTCGCCAAACAAAAAATCATAATCAACAACATCTTCATGTCTAAGTCCTAGCTTTTGAAAAACTTTTCTTGGAGAGCTATTGTCAGCTTCTGCAAAAACAACATCAAGCCCAACCATTCCAACACCATAATCTGCAAGATTTTGCAAGAGAGTAGCTACTTTGTCTCTACTCCAAGGCCATTGACCTAAGTCTCTGAGACTTTTTTCATCAATATCTATAATGATGATATTTTCATCAGCTTTTTTTGCACCACGAAAGAGAAACATCATATCGTTAATTCTGTTTTCAAAGGCATCATAAAAAGTTGGATATCTAAGATATACGCCAAGCATCAAGCAGACAGTTACAAAAAAGATAAAGAGTTGTATCAATACCTTTTTTGTAAATATCATTTAAAAACTTTTGAAAAAACTTACATAAAAAAGAGTTTTATCATACTCAAAAGGAGCATGATTTGAGTCTTGGTCGATATAACTTACCCCTGAGTTCAAAGAGGTGTCTTCTGAGAGTTTATACATAAAATTAAGAGCATAGATATCTTGGTTATCCTCTCTTTTTGTCAGAAATGATACATCTGTTTTATCAAAATCTTTATCCAAGTAAGCATAACTAAGTGAGCCCATAAGTTTTGGAAAAACTTCCTTAGATACTTCTACTTTATAAGTCAATGAAGAAAAGTCAACATCTGTTCTATCACCATTTACTTTAGAACTATTTTCATATGTGCTTGAAAGCGTCAATAAAAAAGGATTTTCTTCATAAAGCGCTCTTTTATACTTAACTTCAGCGATATAGCCACGAGAATTTAAGTCTTTATTTGTATTATAGGAAGTTATTTTGTATTTTAATGCCCCACTAAGCATAGAGTTTTTATCCAAAACATAATTTAGCTCACTCCCCATATAAAAAACCCTCGAATAAAACTCTCCAGCCAAATAAATATGGTCTAGAGTGAGAGGAAGCCCTATCTTATAATCTTTTGTCACATAAGTCGGTTTAGAAGTGATAGAAAAAAGGGCTATGTTATTGGCGGTTATTTGTCTGTTAAGTTTTGAGTATGCTACAAAAGTATTATATTATCTTTTTCGCCAAAATCATAGATATGATTAAGATATAAACTTGAACTTAAAGAAGTGTCACTTTTCTCAGCATCTCCTGGAACTGTTATGTTAAATGAAGGGACTAAAAAGCTAGTATTGCCTATGTCATTGTTTGCATTACTATCGTATCCAAACCCTACACTCACACCTCCTGAAAAAAAGCTTCTATTCATCTTTTTTTCTACATTTTCTTTAAAACGTAAAACATTTTTTCTTACATTTTGTGGGATATTAGACCTCAAGACTCGGTTAATCTCTTCATTCGCTAGAAAATAAGACCCTGTTTCAAAATAAACCCTTGCAATTTCTAGCCTCACTCTTACATGTAAAGGATCTAACATCAAAACTCTATCAAATGCCATCAAAGCTTCGTTATACTCTTTAAGTTCTAAATGACAAAGTCCAACATAAAAATGAAACTCTGGATTTTGTGCATCTGCTTTTGAAAGTTTTTCAAATCTCTTTAGTGCATATGAAAAATCTTTTTGATTATAGAGTTTGATAGCATTTTCATACTCAGTTTTTGAATCATTTACAAAATTTTGTGCTAAAACAAGTGTACATGTACACAGAACCAACAAAAACTTTTTCATTATTTCACCGCCTTAAATACGCCTATAGCTGTTTTATCAGGAGCTGTTGCTTGAAATGAGCCACCAACTGCTTGCGCTTGATCACCATAAAATGCTCCACTAACATTGGATAAATGTTCTACGGCTTCTTGTCCATTGATATAAACAGGACTTGTAGCAGAAAACGTACCGTTTGCAAAACTCTGTTGTGTTAAGCCATCTAACTTCCAAACTTCTGGTGTAGCTGCATTTGTTTGAAACTGTATGTAACTAGAACTATCTAAAGGCGTACCTGAACCAAAATCAAAAGTTAAAGAGACTATGTTATTGTTTGTTGGGTCTATCCCTACATATGAATCAGCTACACTATCATAAACATATCCTATACTTTTACCTGTGTAAGTGTAAGGATTTGATGTTAAATTCAAACTAGCGATATCTGTCACAGGATTTATACCACCAACCCAAAAGTTTAGTATAGGTTTTGGTGTTCCAGCTGCATCAACTTGCCAGTAACCCCACGAAACATACTCGTTGGTAACTGTATTTTCAGATTGTATCCAACCATTAAGCCCATCAAAATTTTGAACACTGAATTCATTAATATTTTTATAGGTCATCGTGTCAGCATCTACACTTTTTGTCAAATTTACCTTTTGTCCTGAATCAAGCTGTATTTCAGAACCTGCAACAATCCCATTACCAGAATTATCTATCTCTAATCTAAAAGAGCCATCTGTTTTAAACCCATAGCCATCTGTATTTGATGTTGCGTAACCAGTCAAAACAGGTCCACCAGCGACAAGGGCAAATGTCGTAGAAGCTGCTTGTAGATTTGCAGTCCAATATGCTGGCAACGCATAAGAAGTATTTATAGGTTGGCAGTTTGGTGAAGTCCCAATATACCCTGCTCCACAGCCATTTGATTGGACTTTTTCTATAACATCTTTTGTAGTTGTTTCTTGAAGATTTGATTGTGTAGCCCCATCTGCACTATCTTGAGCGCCGTCAGAGGGATTGTCATCACCTGTTCCACCTTCTTGTGTTCCCTCATCTTGAGTACCTCCTTCACCCTCACTTGGAGGATTATCTGAGGTAGCACCAGCTCCATCTTCTTGCCCTACATCACCACCTTCCATAGCAGAAGGTTCTTGTGGTGCACTTCCATCACTGCCTACAAAGGTTCTCTCACCAGCTCCAACAACAACACCCTCACCTCCACCAAGTGGTTTTACCTCGATAGAACCTTGTAAACAACCTATCTCATCTCCACTATCACCTAAAGCGCCAACAACGATAGTACCCCGTATTCCTATGGTCGCTGTTTTGGTTTGTAAAGTGAAATTTTGAGGTGCAATTTTTCCAATCTTTCCTGTTATCGTTTTAAAAGTACCCTTTGAAAATCCAAATTTTGCTTTAGGACTGCTTGATTGAGTTGGAGCGACATACTCTTGAACATTTAAAGTGCTATTCGCTCCTAATGTGATAACTGTATCATCTAAAAATCTAACTTGTACTTTAGAGTTTTGCAGTGTTTCAATGATATCTTCTTTGAAAATTTCTGAGTCATTATAAGCGATGATTTTCTGCTGATTTCTCACGATATTTACATCACCTTTTTTTAAAACTATATGCCCAACAGAGGCCTAACCAACTCCTACCAAAACAAAAAATGAGAAAATCAACCGTAAAAAAATCATCATCTATCCTTTTAAAAGGCATTTTATGTAAGTTTTAATATTATATCTTTTTATTTTGTAAGAAATCAAATATGATTAATTTTATTCTTTAAGTGAATACCTTTTGAGTTTATGATATATTTATACCTAACTCCATAAAAAAGGATAAACCATGAGTACATGTAAAGTAGAACTGGCTTTAAGAAAGTGTGTAACTCCAGAGTTTATCTTTGGGACTGGGGCTAGAAACCTTGCAGGCAAATACGCTAAAAACTTAGGTGCAAAAAGAGTTTTGTTAGTAAGTGATATTGGTGTACAAAATGCTGGCTGGGTAGATGATGTGATCGCCTCTTTGAACAAAGCATCCTTAAGCTATACTCTTTTTACTGACATTGTTCCAAATCCAAGAGACTTTAATGTCAAACAAGGTGTAGAAATCTACAAACAATATAGATGTGATGGCATCGTTTGTATAGGTGGTGGTAGTGTAATTGATTGCGCAAAAGGTATCGGCATAGTTGTTGCAAATGGTGATGATATCTTGACCTATGAGGGCATAGACAAAATCAACTCTCCACTTCCCCCTTTGATTTGTATCCCAACAACAGCGGGCTCTTCTGCTGATGTTTCGCAATTTGCCATCATTAATGATACTAATAGAAAAGTAAAAATAGCAATTATCAGCAAATCTATCGTGCCTGATGTAGCACTTATCGACCCGCAGACAACACTAAGCATGGATTATAATCTCACTATCTACACAGGCTTAGATGCGCTTACCCATGCCATAGAAGCGTATGTCTCAAATGCAAATTCTAGCATTACTGACATGTATGCACTAGAAGCAATCAAGTATCTTTATACAGCATTACCACAAGTAGCACAAAACCTAGAAAATTTAGAAGCAAGAGGTGCTGTTATGATGGGAAGTTTACTTGCTGGACTCGCTTTTTCAAATGCTTCATTAGGAGCTGTTCATGCTATGGCTCACTCACTAGGTGGCTGGCTTGATCTTCCACATGGTCTTTGCAATGCAATTTTGCTCGATAAAGTTATCCAATTTAACTTACCTTATGCAAATGAAAAATACAAGCCAATAGCTAGAATTTTTGAAACAAAATCATCACAAGATTTAGTAAAAAGTATTAATGATTTTAAAACAAATCTCAAACTCACTCAAAGTTTAGAGAAGATGGGAGTAACAAAGAGCGTCATACCTCATCTCTCTTCTATGGCTCTCAAAGATGCTTGCATGATAACAAATCCCAAGTTTCCAAACCAACAAGAAGTAGAGGAGATTTTCCACAATGCCCTCTAATGATGAAATCGAAAAATTAAGAGCCCAAATCATAGGACTTGGAGAAGAGTCTATCAGAAAGAGTTACTACCCAAAACTCCAGTATCATATACATGAGCTAGAGCGTTTTAGAGCTTTACTTGACCAATCCAAAGAGATGATTATCCTTGTTGATTTTAAAACACGCCAAATAGTTGATATCAACTATACTGTTTCCCTCACTTATGGGAAAGATAAAAAAGAACTGCTAGGGAAAAATGCAGATATCTTTTTCCCAACAAAAATCAGAGAAAATATGGATATAATCCAAAGGGGTAATATAGATGAACTCAAAAATTGCTGTATTACAGAAGCTAATATCATCACACCTAAAGGTGAAATTCCTATCGAGTTTAGCCTCCAAAAGATAGAGTTTGAAGATAATGCCTATTTTGTAATCTTTGGTACAAATATAAGTGAAAAAAATAGAGCTAAAGAAAAAATCTTCCAACTTGATTTTTATGATACTTTAACAAATCTTCCCAATAAGAAAAAACTCTTCAATGATTTAGAGAGTATCAACGCTAAGCAAACTACATTTGCTGTGCTACTTTTAGATTTAGACAATTTTAAAGCTATCAATGATACTAAAGGGCATAAACTAGGAGATAAGTTGCTTATAAAAGTTGCAAAAAGACTTTCTGCTCTTTGTAAAAGTTGGTATTTTCTTTATCGTATCGGTGGAGATGAATTTGTGATTTTAATCGATTTGCAAGGAGATACCTCTCAAGAAGCTATTATGGAGATTGAAGAGTTTGCTTTTAAAGTCAAAAACAACATCAATCAAGCATACTACTTTGATGAAGAGGAGTTTGTTTTTTCTTCTAGTATAGGTATAGAGTTTTGTCTCTCAAATGTACTTAGCCCTGATGAAATTCTCAAACATGTAGAAATAGCAATGTATGAATCGAAAAATAAAGGTAGAAATACCATCAATTTTTATGATCCTAAAATGCAAGAAGCCATAAAAGATAAAATCACTTTAGAATCTGATTTAAAAGCAGCATTAGAAAAAAATCAATTTTGTCTATACTATCAACCCCAATTGGATATCCAACAAAAAGTTATTGGGTTAGAGGCTCTTATAAGATGGTCTCATCCCACCCGAGGTTTAGTTCCACCTAGCTCTTTTATACCTTTAGCTGAAGAGAGTGGACTTATCATACCACTAGGTGAATGGATTATACAAACTGTTTGCAAGCAGCTAGAGAAATTTGCACTTGATGAAAAAACTAAAAACTTAAGTATCGCAGTAAATGTAAGTATAAAACAGTTTCAAGATACTTACTTCATACAAAGATTAGCTGAAATTTTAAAACAAGTTCATTTAGATAAAATCAATCTATCCTTTGAGTTAACAGAGTCAATCGTGATTGATAATATCGAAGAAACAATCATAAAAATGGAAGAGATAAAAAAACTAGGAATCTCTTTTTCTATGGATGATTTTGGAACAGGCTACTCCTCGCTAAGCTCTCTTAAAAGGCTTCCTCTTGAAGAGTTAAAAATCGACCAAAGTTTTATAAGAGATATCACTACTGACCCAAATGATGCAATCATCGTCAAAACGATTATAGGTATGGCAAAAAACCTCGGTTTACAAGTTGTAGCAGAGGGGGTAGAAACAAAAGAACAATTTGAATTTTTACAACACTATGATTGTGACATCTATCAAGGATATCTTTTTAGTAAACCTCTCCCCATAGAAGAGTTAATGCGAGAAATTATATAGTTTATTTTAAAGGCGAAAAATTATATTAAACTTTTTGAGAAGTTTAATCCCTATTAACAAAGCTATAACAACTAGTACAAGTAAAACAAATACGAAATAACTCCCATACTCTTCTTTTGCAAAAGGAAGAGCATTTGTATTCATGCCAAAAAACCCAACAATTAAATTTAATGGTAAAAAAATAGCAGAAAGAAAAGTTAAGATATAAATAGTTGGGTTGATTTATATAAAATAGAATAGATAAGACAATTGTTGATAATACAAAGTTTATATTTCCTTCTATAATAAGAATTATATCTAATAATATAAAGGCAATAAAATATAATAAAAGCTGTTTCATTTCTGTACCCACCTTACAATGGGTTTATTTATCATAATAATAAGAAGCCAAGATAAAATCATAGTAATCAATGTATGGCTTAAAAAATGGTCTCCTATAAGCATTTTGTAAATACCCATTGTCCAACCTAGAGCTAGTGCTCCACTTAATGCTAATAGTTTATTTCGTTTTGTTTTGAATAAAAAGAATAAACTCATCAAGGCAAATCCTCCACTTGCATGACCTGCAGGCCAACAGGCAATATGTTCCATATTTTTGTATGGTTGTGGATAGATTTGCCATACAGCAGTTCTAATTAGTTTTCCTCCATAATGTATCTCATTTTTAGGACAAGGCATATTTGTGGTCTTTTTTAATCCTCCGACAATAGCAGGTATAAAAATAGCTGATAACACAACTATAATCATCCCATGTTTATACTCTTGAACAATACTATTTTTTCTAAAAAAGATTAATGTAACTAAAAAAAGTACGCCAATTAAAATTAGTAACTTTTTGATTCCATCATAAAATATAAATTTCCAAGGTTGTATATCTCTTCCTAGCCACCAAGTATGTTCTTTAAAATCATAAAACATATCTTGCACAAAAATATCAATATTAGTTATTCCAAATATGACAACTACAAATAAAAGTAAAAAAATAGTTAAAGGTATTTGTCTATCAATCAGCATAAATAATATCCTTTGATTTATCATATACTTTTGTTTCAACTTCAAAGAGCCCTAAAAGTGTATGAAAAAGATTATCTTGTGAATATTTTTGCTCTTTATTTTTATGTAACTTTTTCATATCAATATCTTTTTTCATCTCTTCCCCAAACCACATAAAAGCTCCTATATTAGTTTGAGAATCAGGTGCCATAAAATAAGGTAATCCATGTAGATACACACCATTTTCTCCAAGACTCTCTCCATGATCACTCATATAAATAAGAGCTGTTTCATGTGTCTTGTCATATTTTTTTAAAAAATTAATAGTTTTAGTTAAAAAATAATCTGTATATAAAAGTGCATTATCGTAAGCATTACTAATTTCTTCTTGTGTACATTGTTCTAATTGATTTGTCTCACAAACAGGAGTAAATTTTTCAAATTCTTTTGGATACCTTTTATAATAAGCTGGACCGTGATTACCCATTTGATGAAGTACTATTAAAATATCTTTACCCTTGTTTTTTTTAATATACTCATCTAATCCTACAAGCATACCTTCATCTCTACATTCACCGTTATCTTCACATATTGTATTTGTTTTAGAAGTTCTATAGTCTTCAAAAGGTACTCGTAAAGCTACACCTTTACTATCAGAGTTATTATCTCTCCACAAAACTTCTATATCCTTTGTATGTGTTAAAACATCTAAAACATTTTGGGTTGAAATACCTTTTTTATAGCTATAATCATCCCTATCAAATATTGAAAACATACAAGGAACACTATAAGCTGTACTTGTTCCACATGAATAAAATTCAGAAAAGTTGATAATATCCTTATTTTCAAGTAGTGGATTTGTTTTTTTCTCATATCCATTCAAAGAAAAATGATCAGCTCTAGCTGCTTCACCTACAACCATAATAACTAACTCTGTATGGTGATCATTTCCATCATCATCTTTTTCAATAACTTTTGCATCCACTCCAATAGGTTTTATAATAACTTGACCACTATTAAAGGTTTTGTTAATATAGTTTCCAATACTATATATCCAATAGGTAGGATTTACATTATATCTTAGTGGTTTATGTTCTCTGAAAAATGAAGTGTAGTGCTTGCTAAAAATCAATACTAAGGCTATAACAGTCAATAAGGATATTAAAATATATTTTATTTTTCTTAATAATTCTTGCTTGAAACTTCCATACGCAATGTTTGCTTTAAAAACTACATAAGACGGTATAACTCCTAACAAAATAAAGTAAATTATTTGTTTTAATGTTAAAAGATCAAATGATTCATTAAAATTTGTTTGTACTACATTTCGTATCATATCATCATCTATTACTATATGATAGGTATTCATAAAATAATTAGTCAATGATGAAACTAAAAGAACTGTTATTAAAATAGGTTTTGTAGTGTATTTTGAACTAAACAGTGTAAATAGTAAAGTATTAAATGCAATGAGTAAAAAAAACAAAGAGATTAAAAAACCGATGTTATTTAACTCTAAAGGATAAACTTTTAGTACATTCTCAAAAAATGTATAGTTGTCAAAAATTGATATAAAAATGACTGTAAGTAAGATAAGTTGTGTCTGATTCATTTTAAGAGATTTTAAATTCAATATTTCCTCCAATTTGGTTGTTGGAACGAATATTAAAATTTCAAAATTAATTAAAAATTAATATATTTGATTTCAATTTACAAGTTGCTTATTTCTTTTAAAATACCAAACTAATGTTAATACAACTAAAAGAATAATAAAGATTGTAATATCTTTTAAATATATACTGATAAGTTTCTCATTTTCTCCAAGAAAATATCCAAGCATTGTAAGGATAGTTATCCAAATACCTGCACCTAAAGTCGTATATATACTAAACTTTATCCCATTCATACGAGCTAGTCCCGCAGGAAATGATATATATTGTCTAATACCAGGAATTAATCTTCCACTAAAAGTTGAAATGTGACCATGTTTCTCAAAAAACTTATCTAACTTGTCAATTTTTTCATGACTTATTATTGTACTTAAAAATTTTCTTCCAAATTTTAAGGCAAGCAAATAATTAAACCAAGCCCCTGCTAAACTTCCTAAGAGTCCTGATAGTAAAACAAGCACTAATTCCATCTCACCTTGAAAAGCTAAATACCCTGCAGGTATCATTACAACTTCACTAGGAAACGGGAAAAATGAACTCTCAAGAAACATTAAAGTAAAAATACCAAAGTATCCTAAGCTACCTATAGTATTTACTAAAAAATTAACTATTTCTGACATTAATATGTTCTAAATTAGCTTCAAAAGTAATGAGAACCGTAGTCCCAACTGATTCTTTTGATCCAATGTTCATATTCCCATTGTGAAGTTCAATTATATTTTTTACTATACTGAGCCCTAATCCAAATCCTTTTATGGATTTATTTCTACTCTCATCAACTCTGTAGAATTTATCAGTGATTTTTGGTAGTAATTCTTTAGGTATTCCTATGCCTTCATCTTTTATTATAAATATAATTCTACCGTTTTCTTCGAATAGGGATAAAAATATTTTCTTGTTTTCCAGACTATATTTTATAGCATTATCAAGCAAGTTTGAAAATAGTATGGTAATTAAAGAGCTATTTGCTTTTAATAGGGTTTTTTCAAATTTCTTTACTTCTATAGATATGTTTTTTTTATCTGCAAAAAAAACAAATTTTTCAATACAATTCATTAAAATTGAATTTAAGTCACATAAACAAAAAGTCTCTTCGATATTATCTTTTGTATATTTTGTTAATATGAGCATATCTTGAACCATATGTTTCATTTTTTTTGATTCATCATCAATTTTTTCCAAACTGTTTTTATAATACTCTTTTTCTCTATCTTTTTTAAGAGCCAGTTCTATTTGCGTAGAGATTACTGTTAATGGAGTACGTAGTTCATGAGACACATCATTATTGAATCTTTCCATCTTTTCAATACCCTCACGAAGTCTTTTTACCATATCGTTAAAAGTAAAAGCCAACTCTTTTAACTCATCCTCTTTTTGATCTGTGGAAATATTCTGGGTTAAATTATCTATATTGATCTGTTTTGCAGTTTGTGTTATATTTTTAATTGGAATTAATATTTTATCTATTAGTTTTATTCCAATAAAAATAAGTACGATTAAAAAAATTGGATTTAAGACAAATAGAATCTCTTCAATATCTTCAGCTTTATTAGGAAGCCCTTTTTTATGAAGTACAATAGAGCCTTTATATGGTGTTTCAAAATTTAATACATAAATTGCATCAACTGTTTCATTGCTTGATTCATTTGAAAAAAATATTTGATCTTTATTTATATACTCAGATAAGTTTTTTATTGTAAAGTCTTCACTTTTTTTAATTATCTTATCATTTTGAATAATAGCTGCGGCAATTCCATTTGCTTTTTCATACTTGAAAGTTATCTCATGGAGTTTATTCTCTACTATTTCATCATGCATATCTTTAGCACTATAATACATATTATTTTGTATTTTTAAATTTATACTTTCTTCTATAAAATAGTAAAGTAAAAAACTAAATGAAAATAAAACTATGGTAATAGTTCCAATGAACCAAATTAGTACTTTAGTTTTTAAACTACTAAATTTCAATTTTATATCCTAACCCTTTAAAATTTTTAATAAGTTCTTTAGATAGTTTTTTACGCAAATTAAAAATAGTAACTTCAATTACGTTACTGGCTATAAACTCTTGATTGTTCCAAAGTTGATCTTCTATCATAAATTTAGATACATAAGAGTTTTTATTTTTTATTAAAAACATTAAAAGGTCATACTCTTTTAATGTGAGATTAACAACTGCATCATCTTTTTGAACAATCTTTTTATCTGTATCAATTGTAATATTCTGAATTTGTATTTTATTGCTTCCATTAAAAGATATTCTTCTGTAAAGAGCTTCAACTCTTGCTTGAAGCTCTTCAAAACTAAATGGCTTTGCTAAGTAATCATCAGCTCCACATTTAAGACCTACAACTTTGTTTTTAATCTCATCTTTTGCAGTAAGCATTATAACAGGTGTATTGATATTTTCATCTCTTAACTTTTGTAAAACTTCAATTCCACTTTGAATTGGTAGCATCCAATCTAAAATGATTGTATCGTAATTATTTACTTGAGCAAGATACTGAGCATCTTCTCCATCCATTGCAACATCTACAATATAATTTTCTTCTTCAAATCCATCTTTTAATAAAGAGAGGATGTTTTCATCATCCTCTACGATTAATATTTTCAATTAAGATACTCCTTAAATTCACTCCAAACAGAATCTTCCTCATCTTCTTTTTCCAATAAAATTTGACCGTTTCCTGCATCTATCACTATATCCTTAACTATATCATTTTTTGTTAGAATTTCAGCTTCATAAACTAAATTGCCATCTTCATTTCCCAATTCTATGTGAGTGATTTTTCCATCATATTTATCATCTATAATATTGACAACTTCATTCACATCAATTTTTGCTAATCTTTTTTCCTCTAATTCACTAATATCATCTTTAACTTGTATAGAACTTTTAACTACTCTATCTTTCCCATTATCATCATTTAATTCCAAATCATTATCTGAAGCCAGAGCAACAGATGATATTAAACCTAATGCAACAATACCTTTTACAAAATATGAATTATTTTTCATTTTAAATCCTCGTATAACTTTCACCCAATATTGATTGATAGTCAAATTGTAAAAGTGAAAAATTAATTGAAAATTAATTAAAATAACTGTCACAAAATAAGCTAACACAATTTTCTTGAAAACAGGTTCTAAAAATGGTCACTAAACTTCCCTTAATTAAACATATTTTGAGAAAATTCAAAATTAAGAAGCCTTTATTAATAAATAGTTTTGGACATTATATATAAAATAGATTGTCGTAATAAACTAGTATGTCGATCTTTCTCTTTACATCTATTACTTAATTCAATTTACTGTTCTACAACTTCTTATATTTGAAACAAAATTAGAAAATCTCACTTATTGGCTTTATAACCTTTATATAGAGATATAATTTGTTCCAAAAAGTGTTTAAGAAGTAAAATTTCGTGATTCTCTCAAACCCTTAGGACTTTTGGCGTTTAATATGTGAATTATCTTCAAAACAGATAAATAGAGAATCGTTTAAAAAACAAATTGGAAGTTTGTAATAGCTCATAAAATACTAGAAATGAGAATTTAATTTGTCACTTTAAACTGAAAAGTCATAACTTGAATTACAAAATGATAAGGAATATTAAGTATAATTTTGCAATCGTTAGGGCAATATTAATTATTGTTCATAAATATAAATGGACAAATATAAGCTTCAATTGAAACTATATATTAAATATAATGGACATATGGTAAAATTTCAGGAGTAGGATTTCTGGTACTTTGTATCTTGTCCATTTTTTTAAATATTTTCGTATGAATGGGAACATGTAATGCCAGCTCAAAACTTTGGAAAGCATTTACATTGCTGGAAAGAGGGTGGTAGAAAAGCTTGTCAAAAAGACCAAATATTTCAAAAAATGGAAGCTGATATGATGAATCTTGTTCCAGCTATTGGAGAACTTAACGGAGATAGGTCAAATTATGGATATGGAGCTGATAAACCACAAATTGGACAATATGGTCAGTGTGAATTCCAAGTTGATTTTAAAAACAAAAGAGCGTATGTGAAAGATGATATAAAAGGAGACATTGCTCGTATATATTTTTACATGTCAAAAACTTACAATATTAATCTCTCAAAACAAGAAAGACAAATGATGGAAGCTTGGGATAAACTAGACCCTATTAATGAATGGGAAATTAAAAAGACCATAAAAATAAATAAATTAAAAATCTATTCATTTTATCTTGATGCACACTTACATAAAAATTATAAAGTGCATCAAGTTTTTCTAAAGCATGCAGTGCATTTCTATTTGTTCTTTCTAAATGTTCGGATAAATCATCAAAATGAACTTCTAAAAAATCTTCACTCTCTTTATATGCTTGAATAAATTTTTTCATCTCTTCATTTGCTTTATTTAAAACTCTATTTATCCTTATAAGTCTATTTTTATGCATAAACCAAGTATGATTAAAATCTTTAATCGCTTTTCTTTCATAAAAACTATCTTCCATAACTTCAATTTGATTAAAGATATCTAGTGTAGCTTGCATCGCAAGATTGACTTTTTCATCTAAAGAGCTATACAACTCTTCCAAAGTTTGTAACTTTAAAAAATGCTTTAAACTCTTATCATAATAAAAATATGCCTCTTTTGTGATTACATAAGCATAGCTTGTTACTAAAAGCTCTCCTTTATAAAAGTAAGGAAGTCTAAGGATAAAAACATCATAATCGTTTTTTAGAGTGAAATCTGAGGGGTGTAACTCATTTTGTATATCTAAAAGATGAAATCTATCAAGAATTTCTTCTACCATTACACCCTTTCATATTTAAATTTTTAATTTGAAAAACATTTTTTACATTATATTTTTCATATCCAAAACATTAAGTTGTTTTTGTAAGTTAATCAAATCACCTAAAACCCAAATATCTATAATCTTATTGTTATAAAACTTAAAAAATGAAGCTCCTGTATAGCGTATCGTTTTCCCTGTTGGCTCTAGCTCAAAAAGTTTTCCACTATGTACCCCATGATAGTATACCCTAGCAGATACAAGATTTTTTTCACAGACCATAACTTCTATACCATGATACAAATCAGGAACACCTCTTGTAAGATTATCAAAGTAAGTTTCAAAGCCTTTTTTCCCTTTTGTTTCTATATTTAAAGAGCCTCTAAAAGTGATATTGTCATCAAAAAGTATATCTATATACTCTTTGTTTTTTTCATTCCAAAGTTCCTCATAATATAAAACAACTTGCTCCTTATAAGAGAAAGATTTCATTTACATATCCTTATCAAAAATGCAACACTTTAAGATGTTACAATTTTGGAATTATAATCAAAAACAGTATGAATATCGCTAAAAATATCCTTAAACACTTAAAAATAACTTATTTGCTTATTTTAATGACTGGGCGCTGCATAAAAAGGTTATTTGGATAGATGATAACAGAGCCATTTTCATCTTTTATTTGGATATGAAAAAGGGCAATTTCGATGATTTTCCCCTCCACTGAATTGTCTCCATCTAAGATTTTTATATGGTCTCCAACCCGTGATGGAAAAGAAAAAAAGATAATTACACTAGAAGTAAGATTACTTAAAATTGACCACTGAGCAAAAAGAGCTACTCCGATAATGGCAAATATAGAAGATGCAAAAACAAGTAATCCATCTAAGCTAACACTCCAAATAAAAGCTAAAAAAGCAATTGCAATAACAACAATCAAAAGGTTGATACTCTTTGAGATATAAAAAATTCTTTTTTGAGTAACCTCTTTTGATTTTCCTATTTTGTTTAAAAAACGCTTTGAGATTCGTAAAGCGATAAAAGTCACCACAACAAGAACGATACTTAAAACTATATTTTTATCTAAAAACTCCATCTTATCTCCTACTCCGTAATCTCTTCTTCAAACAGCTTTGACAACTCACTATCACTAAGAACTTGTTCATGAAAATACTCAAGACTATTTTCTGCTTTTTCAAGGTTTTTGAATTTAGCGATATGAAACACAGCATCTCCCTCTTGTGCTAGGGGGATTTCTGATTTTCCTATGATAATGCCATCAAAAGGTGCTGTTAACTCATATGTACTGTCTCCATTTGGATCATCTATATAAGCAATTACTTCTGATTTTTTTACAGTATCTCCTAATGACTTGACAGTTCTTATAACACCACTTTCAATCGAACGCACCCAGAAGCTGTTTTTGGTTACGATGGGAGTTCTTTTAGATTTTTTCTTAACCTTAGGGAGCATTTCTAACTCTCTTAAAACATTGATTATCCCTTTAACACCTATTTTGATACTCTTTTCATCAAAACGCAAAGCTTCACCTGCTTCATACAACAGTGTTGGTATGCCTAAAGAATCACACAATGCACGCAATGAACCTTCCCTTAAAGGGGAGTGTACTATAACGGGGGCTTCAAAAACTTTTGCCATGCCTAGAGTATATTCATTTTCTGCGTTTATACGTATTTGAGGTAAATTTGATTTATGTATAGAAGCTGTATGCAAATCAATCCCAAAATCACACCTTGCAACTATCTCATCAAAAAAAATCTTTGCTACTCTGCTTGCTAAAGAACCCCTTGTACTTCCTGGAAAACAGCGATTCAAATCTCGTCTATCAGGAAGATATCGAGAAAGATTCATCACCCCATAAACATTAACAATCGGAACTAAGATAAGAGTTCCTCTAAGGTGGTTAAGAATTTTAAGTTTTCTAATCCTACGAATAATCTCTATGCCATTGAGTTCATCCCCATGCAAACCTGCACTCACAAAAAAGATAGGACCATCTTTTTTCCCTCGTATGACACGAATTGGTAGTTTCGTAGGAGTGTTATAAAGGCTTGGTAAATCAACATTTATAGCAATGTTACTATTTTTACTGATTTCATTAGTGCCTATGATTATCTTTTTATGAGCCATTTTACGCACCTATGTTATCTTTTTTTCTTTTTGGCTTTTTCTTAGGCTCTTGTACATGTACATTTTGTGCGATATAATCCATAATCTTTCCAGCGATATCTATGCTAGTTGAAGTTTCTATCCCCTCAAGTCCAGGAGAAGAGTTTACTTCCATAACCAGTGGACCACGAGCAGAAGGAATCATATCAACTCCACACACTCCTAACCCCATAGCTTTAGCTGCTGCTAATGCTGTTGCTTTTTCTTTGCGATTTAGAGTATAAGCTTGTGCGGTTCCACCTTGATGTAAGTTAGAACGAAAATCACCCTCAGCACCTTGTCTTTTCATAGCACCAACCACTTCTCCACCTACGATAAATGCTCTGATATCAGAACCTCCAGCCTCTTCTATAAACTCTTGAACAAGAAGATTTACCTCCATCCCATAAAAGGCATCAAGAACGGATTTTGCTGCTTTCTCACTCTCAACTAAAACAACTCCAACACCTTGAGTTCCTTCTAAAATCTTCAAAACCAAAGGTGTACCACCACTTAGGGCAATCACATCTTTAGCACTTGAGAGATTTGAAGCAAAAACAGTTTTTGGCAAATCCACACCTTTTCTTGAGAGTATCTGCAAACTTCTTAACTTATCTCTGCTGCGTTTGATAGCCAAACTCCCAGAAACACTAAAAACGTCCATCATCTCAAAGTGTCTTACCATTGCCGTTCCATAAAAAGTCCTACTCGCTCCAATGCGGGGGATAATCGCATCTGGTTTTGGTAACTCTTCTCCTAAATAGTTGATTTTTAACTCATTTTTCATAATCTCTATACTACACTTCAAAAAATCAATTACTCTTACTTCCCAACCTCTTAGGGTTGCTGCCTCAACCAATCTTTTTGTTGAGTAAAGTGTCTCGTCTCTTGACAATATATATACTCTCATCTTTTGCCTTTTATAAATTATAAGGTTGATTATATCACTATTTCATATAAAAGATTACGCTATTTTAAACACATTTTTAAACAAAAAAAACTATCATTTCAAAGAACAAATGCAAAGGAGTGTTATGCAAGTCAATATAATTTACTGTAATCAGTGAAGTTATAGACCAAGAGCTTTCCGTGTGGAAGATGAGATAAGAATGGCCTATGAAAACGCTGATGTCATCGCGTTACCTAGTTTTGGTGGTATCTTTGATGTTGAAGTTGATGGAAAGGTTATCTTTTCCAAAAAAGAGACAAACAGATTTCCAAATCCTGGTGAAATTGTTGATTTATTAAAACAGGCTGGATACTAAGAGAAAAGGCAAAAGCCTTCTCTCTTACTCTTTATGGATATGAAGTCCTGCCCAGCTTTGTGCTGTTGGCATAACTTCAAGAGAGTTGACATTTACATGTTCTGGTAACTTTGAGAGTGTAAAGATAAGATTTGCTATATCCTCACCCACAAGTGGTTGCATTCCTTCATAGATTGCATCTGCCTTTTTATCATCCCCTTTAAACCTTACATTTGAAAACTCAGTTTTTGAAAAACCAGGCTCTATGTTAGTAACTCTTATGTTAGTGCCTCTTAAATCATTGCGTAAGTTAAAAGAGAATTGCTGTACAAAAGATTTAGTACTTCCATAAACATTACCACCTTGATAAGGCCAGTTTCCTGCAATTGAGCCTATGTTAAAGATATATCCACTTTTTCTTTGCGTCATAATCGGTAAAACTGCTTTTGTGACATATAACAAACCCTTTATGTTTGTGTCTATCATCACTTCCCAATCTTCCAAATTTGCTTCAGGGGCATTTTCGAGTCCTAAAGCTAAACCTGCATTGTTCACTAAGATATCTATCTGTTTATACTCTAAAGGAAGGTTTTCAATAGCTTCAAAAACAGCTTTTTTATCTCTTACATCAAGAGCTATGGTATATACATCACAACCTACTAACTCTTTTTTTAACTCTTCTAATCTCTCTTTTCTTCTACCTGTTGCTATGACTTTATATCCATCTTTTGCAAACATACTAGCTGTTGCTTTGCCAAACCCTGATGTTGCACCTGTAACTAAAACAACTTTAGACATATACACTCCTTCATTTTTTTTAATTATAACAATTTTTATTTAAAGTATTGGAACGATTAAAAACAAACTACCCATGCAAGCGAGAGTCTGTAAGGTAATGATAGAAGCCATCAAAGAGACATCACCTCCAAGTTCGCGAGCCAAGATATAACCTGAAACTGCTGTTGGCATAGCGCCAAATATCACAGCGATACTAAGCATCATCCCATGTAAGCCAAAAAGAATACCTACCCCATAGATAACCACTGGAAAATAGAGCAATTTGGCAAAAGTTGAAACTATAAGTTCTGATTTTGCACTTTTTAAATACTTAAACTCCAACCCAACACCAACAGAAAGAAGACCGATAGGTAGGGCTGATTGACTTAACAAGGAAAGAGATTTAAAAAGAACTAAAGGTATCGCTATATCACTATAATTGATAAGACCGCCCAAGAGACAAGCTAAAATGAGAGGGTTTTTTAAGATAGTCTTGAAAAAAGAGACAAAAGAAAAATTCCCTTTTTGTGTATAAATAGCAAAGGTTGAGATACACATAACATTGATAAAAGGGATAACAAACGCCATCACGATAGCCGCAAACACCAATCCCTTATCCCCATATACAGAATCTACAAAAGCTAAAAACACATATGAGTTAAAACGAATCCCCCCTTGTACGATAGAGGTAAAAGCTCTGTTTTCAAATCTAAAAAAGAAATTCAACACAACAAGTGTGGCTAAAACAACTACGATACTGATAAGGGAAACTGCTACAAGCCCTAGTGTATTGTCCAAATCAACTTTTGCATTTGAGAGTTTATACACTAGCAAAGAAGGCATAAGCACATAGTAAGTGAACTTGTCCGCTAAGGGCCAAAAATCGATTGAGGGAAACTTAATATACTTAAAAAAATACCCCAATAAAATCAATGAAAATATCGGTATAAGCGTATTGATAACGTGTTCCAAGATATAGCCTTCTTATGATTTTGTTCTATAACCCTCTTTTTTGAGAAGAACTTTTAACTTCTCTCTACACTCCCCTTGAAATTCTAGCCAGCCATCTTTACATGTACCGCCAACACCTAAGTTTTTTTTCAATTTAGAACACAACTCTTTTAGCACTTCTGAAGAGACAAAAAACTCCCCAACCAAACTCACTGCTTTGCCTCTTCTTTTTTCCATCATAAAAACCAAAGCATGTTCATTTGGCTTTTTTAAAACAAGAAGAGGTTTTGCCTCCTCTTGCTTTTGTAAACTCCAAGCACTATCGGTGTCTAAACTAGAGCCTATCTCAAAAAGATTTTTACTCTTCACCCAAACTCTCTTTATAAGCTTCATAATCGCCTTTAAAATCAACCACACTACCATCTGGCTTAATCTCAATGATACGATTTGCAAAAGCGTCTATAAGCTCTCTATCGTGTGTTACACAGATAACATTGCCCACAAAGTTATAAAGTCCCTCACCAAGAGCGATGATAGCTTCCAAATCCAGATGGTTATCTGGTTCATCAAGTACTAAAAAATTTCCTTTTTGAAGCATCATTTTTGAGAGCATCATACGGTGTTTTTCTCCACCACTGATATTTTGAATACTCTTTTTTTGCTCCTCGCCTGAGAAAAGCATACGTCCTAGGCATTTTCTAATCTCATCTAAATCTTTATTTGCATCATATCCTTGAAGCCACTCAAAAAGTTGTTCATCGCCATTGATTATCTCAGTTGTGTTTTGAGGAAAGTAACTAGGCTCGATGGTAGCTCCCCACTTTATCTCTCCGCCATCTTGTTTTAACTCACCCATGATGATGTTTAAAAGTGTCGTTTTACCCACACCATTTGAGCCTATGATAGCAACTTTATCACCCTTTTCTATCTTGAAGCTAATCCCTTTTAAAACTTCGTTTGAACCATAGGATTTTTTGATATCGTTAATTTCCAAAATCTCATTTCCAATATCCCTTTTTGCTTTAAAAACGATACTAGGATCACGTCTTGAAGATGTTTGTAACTCTTCGATGTTTAATTTTTCAAGCTGTTTCTGTCTTGAAGTTGCTTGTTTTGCTTTTGAAGCATTGGCTGAAAATCTTCTTACAAATGCTTCAAGTTCTGCTTTCTCTTTTAGTTTTTTGGATTGTTCTAACTCTTTTTGTTTTTGAATTAAATTTGCAGCGATATACCAATCATCATAATTACCACTAAATTCACGAATTTTTCTAAAATCTACATCTAGGATATTTGTACAAACTGTGTTTAAAAAGTGTCTATCATGAGAGATAACAACCATTGTTCCTTCATGTCTTTTTAATTGCTCTTCAAGCCATGAGATAGCACCCAAATCAAGGTTATTCGTAGGCTCATCTAAAAACAAAACATCTGGTTTAGGGTATAAAACCTGAGCTAAAAGAATCTTAAATTTATCTGCTGAGGTAAGTGAACTCATAAGATTTTGATGCGTAGAAACATCAAACCCAAGCGCACATAAAATCTTTTCGATATTAACATCAACTTCATAAGTAGGGTCTTCTTCCGCACAGATAATCTCTAGTTCGGCTAATCTATCATTAACTTTTTCATCCTCAAAATCGCCATTTATGTACAAATCTTCTTTTTCTTTGATAGCATCATAAAGACGTTTGTTCCCTATCATTACAGCATCTTTGAGAGTAAAGTTTTCAAAAGCAAACTGATTTTGTCCTAAAACTCCAACTTTTAAACCATTTTGAACCGACACATTACCACTTGTTGGCTCAATGATACCTGCCAAAATCTTCATAAAAGTACTTTTTCCAGCTCCATTAGCACCTATCAAACCATATCTTTTACCTGCATCAAGCTTTAAATTGATATCTTCAAAAAGCAATTGTGATGCAAACCTCATTGTTAAATTATTGACTTCTACCATACACTCTCTTTTTATATTATGTATTATAATTTTTACGCGATTATAACATAAGCCTCCTTGATATAGCCAAAATCCACAAATACTAAAGATAATCTCACTTTAATAAGAATTAATTAGAAAATTTAAGTTTTTGATGTATAATCACTTAGATTTTTACAAGCGGGGCAACATGATAAAAGCAATCAATGATTTAAAAAATTCTTTAATCTTTGAAGAAGAGCATGATTTTTTCAAAAAATATAAAAAAGATTTTATAGCATCTTTTGGGTACCATTATAAACTACACTATAATTGTGAACACTGTATTCTCGATGTTCAAACCATCGCAAGTAATTTTTATGACGCCCTTTTTGACAATCAAACAGATTGTTATCCAAAACAACTCTGTTGTCTTTTAAGGATGAACGAAAACAAAGCTCAATACGGCTTTCTCTTTGCTGAACTAATCGTTGATATGACAGAAGCTTTCTTAAATCAAAATATTGATGATGCAAAAGCAGTTAATCAGAGTAAAAAGATACTAGAGGTCTTAAGAAAACAGATAAAAATCATCTCCCAAATGACGCCAGAAGAGGATGAAAATTTTGAGATTTCTACTAATTTTGCTCTACAAAGCTCCAATGTAAAATATCTCAAAAATCTACATAACCTTGGACGAGGCATAAAGTTTTTTGTTCACACTCAAATCGGAACCTCCATGTCTATTTCTCCTATCATTCAGGTAGGAAACAACTCCATTGTAATTAAAGTAAGCGAAGAACAGATGACTGCTTTAAAACTAGCAAACAACTCTTTTATCCTCAAAAATAGTGACAATGAAAAAAACTTTAGTGTAAAAGCTAAAATCCTTTGTGCTAAGGAGTTAACAGTCGTTTTAGAGAATATAAAAGAACTAGATAAGATACCTCTTTTGAGCCGCAAATATCCAAGAGCTGCTATCATGCATGCTAGTTTAGTACACCTAGCAAATGAAAATGAGTATATAACTGGGAATATGCTAGATATTAGCGAAGGGGGAGTAGGTGTTATAAGTAGCCAAAAAAGTAGCTTTGAAAAAGGACAAAGTGTCGTAGCATTTCTCTCATATGAAGACCCGAAAAAAAATTTCAAATTTAGTTTTGAAGCAACTGGTTATATAGTGAGTATCATAGGCAAAGAAAAGGCTTTTAGATACGGTGTTAGTTTAGACTTATCGACACAAGAGAAGGAACTCATCAAAAATCTTATCAATTTTTCATGACAGTTTGAAATATTTTTTTTGATACAAAGACTCTTTTGATACAATAACACAAAAACTTTAGGCTAAAATGAAATACATAAAAAACTATAATTTCTTATCTTTTTTTCTTCTAATTTTAACAGGAATATTTGTCATTTTTGTACAACTTCCTAAGAGTTTTGAGTTACATGTAAAAAATATATCCATTTTCATCAACCTCATTGCACTTTTTATGAGTTTATATTTTGGAAAGAGTAAAATCTTTTTTTTACTTCTTTTACCCCTCTTTTTTGTACATTACATGTACCATCCAACTTTACTGGGTTTAGATGGGGGGAAATACTCTTTTTGGTACATGTACCCACTCGTTCTCTCTACTGGCTTTTTGATTATCTCGCTATTACAAGAAAGAGCTATCATGAGTATATATGGTTTTTTCAAATTTTTTATCATTTTCTCACTACTTTTACTAAGCTACTTTTTTATTAAAAATTTTTCTCTTGATTTGCGATTGGCTTTAGAGATGAACCTTGTGGGAGCAAGCTCTTTAAATTTTATAAAGATTCAAGACTTTGCACTTATCCTCTCTTTGATATCTTTGGTTTTTACTGCTATTTTTTCTTTTATATTTTATGGAAAATCCCAAAGTGACAAATCTCTCTTTTGGACTTTGCTAGCGCTTCTAATTCCCTCTTACTTTTTTGAAGAAAATTTTCATTTTCTTCTTTTTTATTCCCTCAGTGCTATCTTAGCAATCATAGCTATCTTAGAAGATGCTTATACAATGGCTTACATAGATACTCTTACAAAAATCCCTGGAAGACGAGCTTTAGAAGATGAGTTTTTAAAACTAGGTTCAACCTATACGATAGCGATGGTAGATATAGATTTTTTTAAAAAGTTCAATGATACTTATGGGCATGATATAGGAGACGAAGTCTTAAAACTTATAGCACTCCAACTCAGCCAAGTAAAAGGTGGTGGCAAAGCATATCGTTATGGGGGAGAAGAGTTTACTATCCTTTTTAAAAGCAAAACAGCTGAACAAGCCTTTGTTTATTTGGAAGAGATTCGAGAGAGTATCGCTAAAAGAGGCTTTATCATCAGAGATAAAAATCGACCAAAAAAACCTCCAAAGCAAAAGGTACAACCTCAAAATCAAAAGACAGTAAGTTTGAGTGTAAGTATAGGAGTGGCTACATCAAGTAAAGAGTCTAAAATACCTAGTAATGTTATGAAGCTAGCAGATGAGGCTTTATATAAAGCAAAAGAGGCGGGAAGAAACTGTGTTATGAAAGCAGCATAAGAGGAGATGAACTCCTCTTTTGTTATCTAGTGTAAATCGCTGTTTAAAACAACTTCTCTGCGACTTCTTGAACCAGTGATTTGACCTGTGACACTGTTTTGACGGAAATGAAGTCCATGAAGACCTGCTAATTGTAAGCCTTTAAAATACTGCATCTCTTCCAAACTCTCATCATAACAAAACTCTGGATTTGCCTCTTTGATTTTAGGCAACTCTGCAAAAGCAATGCCTATCTTTGTTCCCTCTAAGATTGCTATGCCTGCATCTACGATACAACCATCGCCTAGAGGTATGCCAGTAACAGAGTTTGCCCCAAGAAGAGTATTTTGACCAATGCTCACTGGATTTCCATCTGTACCACTGAGAACTCCAAGGATACTAGCTCCTCCTCCAACGTCACTACCTGCTCCAACGATTGCTGATGAGCTTATACGTCCTTCAACCATAACAGGACCTGTTGTTCCTGCGTTAAAGTTGATATAACTAGCTCCTGGCATAACTGTTGTACCAGCATGGAGTTGTGCACCCATACGAACTTTACTTGCATCTAGTACTCTTGTGTTATCGGCAGGGATTACATGTGCTAAGTATCTTGGGAATTTATCCACAGAATCAATAACAGGATAAGTTCCTTGAAGCTTCATCTCAATCTCATTTTCTCGCAACCATTCTAACTCGATAGGAACATTCAATGACCAAGCAACATTTTCAAGTACACCAAATGCACCACTGAGATTTAAACTTCTTATAGGAGCTTTAGAAGTTGAAAGTGCATAAAGTTTTAGATAAACTGCTTCCACACTTTTTGGAGCAACATCTTCATAGATAAAAACGAGCCTAAAATCGTCTCTTAATTTATCTATTTCATTTATCCAGTGTAGTGTTTTTATCACTTGAACATTTCTATGTGCATCTCCCTCGGCTTCCGCAAAGTAAGGTGCAAATGCTTTAAAAGCTGCTTTAACAAACTTTTTCTTCACATCACAAACAAACTCACTTCCACTAAAATCAACCTCAACTCCAGCTTCTTTGAGAGCTGCTACATATATAGCTGCACTCCCAAAGTTTTCATTCCAGTTGATGATTGGAAAATTTGCTTGAAGAATTTTATCTTTGTTTTTTTGCCCTCTATCTACTCTAGCGATACCAAATCCTAAGGGTTTTCTATACCCTGCGATACTTTCAGTCTCTTCTATTAGAGCTTTAAACTCTTCTTTAGTATTAATCTTTTTCAAGCTACCTTCCTTTTTGCTTTTTTGTATATTATACCAATGTATCTCTAAACCTTAGAGCTTTTTATACACCTCAACCACCATGGCTTGTTGTAGAACAAGCACTAGGAGCTCCATTTATACCAACAGTAGGCTGAATAGCTTCATTACTCACCCCACCTTCTTCATTTACTTTTTCAATCTCTTCCCAAAGCTTACGTGCTGCTGCTTGATATCTTTTTGCTGTTTCACTTGTTGGGTATGCAACTACGATAGGCTTACCTGCATCTCCACACTCTCTAACAGCAGGCTCGATTGGAATTTCTCCCATAACTTGTGTATTAAACTTTTGTGCTAATGGTTTTGTAGTACCTTTACCAAAGATATCGTATTCTTTATTTGTATCAGGGCAGATAAAACCACTCATATTTTCTACGATTCCTGCGATTGGGATATGAAGTTTTTGGAACATATCTAAACTTCTTGCAGTATCATCAAGTGCAACTTGTTGAGGTGTTGTTACACAAACACCCGTTGTTACAGGTACACTTTGAGCAAGGGTAAGTTGAGCATCGCCAGTTCCTGGAGGCATATCTATAAAAAGAACATCTAAGTCACTCCATAAGATATCGCGAAGTAGTTGCTCAATCGCTTTCATGATCATCGAACCTCTCCAGATGAGCGATTGACCCTCTTCCATCAAAGACCCCATACTCATCATCTCAACACCATGAGCAAGGATTGGCTTTACTTTTTGTCCTACTATCTCAGGTGATTTTCCAACTACACCGAGCATTCTTGGGATATTTGGTCCATAGATATCAGCATCAAGTAAACCTACTTTTTTACCTTGACTTGCCAATGCCACGGCTAAGTTTGTTGTTGTTGTACTTTTACCAACTCCTCCCTTACCAGAACTTACCATAACAAAATTTCTGATATGAGGAACTATGTTTTTACCACTTTGTGAATTGCTCTTTTGAACAGGAGCTTTTGGTTGTTTGATTGCAACATCTACTCTACTAGCACCTGCATTCATAACAGCTTTTACAACACCAGCTTTTACCTCAGTTGCTATCTCCTCACTTGCAGCAGTTATCTCAACTTCTACGAAAACATTTGTTTCATTTATATCTATATCTTTAACAAATCCAAATGTAACGATATCCTTTTCAAAACCAGGATATTTAACATTTTTAAGTGCATCTAAAACTATCTCTTTTGTTAGCATTTTTGTTTATACCTTTCTTTTAGTTTTTTGATTTTGTATCAATTAGGAGTAATTATATCTAATTTAACAAAATATTTTTTTAACAAACGAAAAAAAGAAATAAAAAATCTCTTTTTTTCGTTTTACATGTAAAGATTTAAGCCTCTTGTGTCAAAAGCTCTGCATTGTTTTTCATGATATCTTGCGAAATTTTATAAGAACAAAATTTTGGTCCACACATAGAACAAAACTCAGCTTCTTTAAAAACATCTTGTGGCAATGTTTCATCATGATACTCTTTTGCTCTCTCTGGGTCTAAGCAAAGTTCAAACTGTTTATTCCAATCAAATGCATATCTCGCGTCACTCATAGCATTATCAGGGTCCATCGCACCCTTGCGTCCACGAGCGATATCTGCTGCATGCGCTGCTATCTTATAAGCGATGATTCCTTCACGAACATCTTTTGCATTTGGAAGTCCCAAATGCTCTTTTGGAGTAACATAACAAAGCATACTTGCTCCATGCCAACCACCAACAGCAGCACCGATGGCTGAACTTATATGATCATATCCAGCAGCTATATCAGTAACAAGTGGTCCTAATATATAAAAAGGAGCTTCATGACAATACTCACGTTCTATCTTCATATTACGCTCGATTTGATTGAGTGGTACGTGACCTGGACCTTCTATCATCACTTGGACATCTTTTTCCCATGCTTTTAAAGTCAACTCTCCTAAAACTTTAAGCTCTCCTAATTGAGCAGCGTCACTTGCATCATACAGACATCCTGGTCTCAAACTATCTCCTAAAGAGAGAGCAACATCATATTTTCTACAAATATCAAGTATCTCATCAAAAGCTGTATAAAAAGGATTTTCTTTATGATAATGCATCATCCAAGCAGCCATCAAAGAGCCTCCACGACTGACTATTCCCATCTTTCTTTTTGCAATGTAAGGCATAAAACGAAGTAAAAAACCAGCATGAATCGTAAAATAACTCACACCTTGCTGCGCTTGTCTCTCTATCACTTCTAACATTTTTTCTATCGTTAAGTCTTCAACTTTGTTGTTAATGTCATGTAAAATCTGATACATAGGAACCGTACCTATCGGTACATTTGCATTGGCGATGACTGCTTTTCGTATCTCATCCAAATCCCCTCCAGTAGAAAGGTCCATGATAGTATCAGCACCATATTTTTCAGAAACTTTTACTTTTTCAACCTCTTCTTGAGGATTTGAAGCTAAAGCAGATGAGCCTATGTTTGAGTTTATCTTACATTTAGCAGCCATTCCTATCGCCATTGGCTTAAGATTTGTATGGTTTATATTTGCAGGAATTATCATCCTACCTCTTGCGATTTCACGCCTCACAAGTTCAGCGGAGAGTCCTTCTACATTCGCCACATACTCCATCTCTTCAGTAATTATGCCTGCTTTAGCATAATACATTTGAGTTCTAACAGCATCACTTTGTCGTTTCTTTACCCACTCTGTTCTCATAATAAAATCTTCCTTATAAAGTTGTCTTTTCACCCCTGATATAGTAGGTAGAATTTATCACAAAAAAGATAAAAAAAAGCTTTCATAGTGTATAATATCGTAACACTTACAAGAAAAAGGATAAAATTTGCCTGATTTATCACTTATTATGCTTGGTGCAGGCTCTTCAAGTAGATTTAACCATCAAGTTAAAAAACAGTGGTTAAGGATATCCCACACTCCATTGTGGTTATATGTGACACAAATGATTTCAAAAAGTGTAGATTTTAAACAAATTATCGTTGTTTGTTCAAAAGATGAATTAAATTACATGAAAAATTTTAGTGAAGATATCATTTTTGTTGAGGGCGGAGAAAGTAGACAAGAATCACTCAAAAATGCTCTTTTACATGTAAAGAGTGAAAAAGTTCTCGTAAGCGATGTAGCAAGGGCTTATATCCCTCAAGAGATGATTCAAAGAATCCTTGATGAAAAGCTAGAAGCTGATATAGTTGTTCCGTTCTTACCAGTAAGTGATACTGTTGTTTACCAAGATAAAACGATTAATCGAGATGAAGTCAAACTTATCCAAACACCCCAACTCTCAAAAACTGCTATCCTAAAAGCAGCTCTAAATAGCGATATAATTTATACAGATGATAGTAGTGCTATCAAAGCTTGTGGGGGAAATGTTGCATATGTCTTAGGCTCTTCTTTGGCAAACAAACTCACTTTCATAAATGATCTTGTACTCTTACAAGACTTCCCAGCTCCAAGTTCAGATATCTTTGTTGGTAATGGCTTTGATGTTCATGCTTTTGAAGATGCTAAAACGATGTGGCTTGGAGGTGTAAAAATCAGTGAAGAGTATGGTTTTAAAGCACACTCTGACGGAGATGTAGCGATTCATGCTCTCATAGACTCTTTGCTTGGGGCTATGGGTGGAGGAGATATAGGAGAACTATTTCCAGACACACAAGAAAAATATAAAGATATTGACTCCAAAATTTTACTTCAAAAAGTTGTAGAATTTATTTGCCAAGTTGGTTACGAAATTATTAATACAGATATAACTATAATGGCTCAAAAACCAAAATTAAGTCAATACAAAAACAGTATGAAAAAAACTATCGCTACTATTTTAAAGATAGATCCTGTACATGTAAACATCAAAGCTACAACAACGGAAAAACTAGGCTTTGTTGGAAGAGAAGAAGGGGTTGCGGTTAGTGCAACTGCAACTTTAAAATATCACAATTGGAAATGTAAATGAAGATTTTAATCGTAGAAAATGAGATATACTTAGCCCAAAGTATAGCTACAAAACTCACAGAAGTTGGGTATAGCTGTGAAATCGCTGCAACCATCAAAGATGCAATGAGAGAAGATAGATATGATGCTGTTTTACTCTCAACTAACATCTCTGGACAAAACTTTTATCCAGTTATTGAAAAGCATAAAAATGCCATTATTATTTTGATGATTAGCTACATTAGTAATGACACGGTTACAAACCCTATCAAAGCAGGTGCAAGTGATTATATACAAAAACCTTTTATGATAGAAGAGTTAATTAGAAAGTTGCAACATCTCACTCTTTTTAACTCTCTAAAAAAAGAGAATAGAACTTACAAAGAGTATGTAAATAATCTTTTTGAAAGCTCAGATATAAAAGCAATTGACCCAAAAACAAAGCTTCCTATCCTCATCAAAACAAGCTTTCAAAAACATGCAGATGCAGTTGTATTTCACTACTCTGTTGAGAAAAAAGAACCTTTTGTATTTATCTCTTTATCAAATCCAAATGCGATAGAAAAAATCGTGAAAACGCCCTACAACGAACTCCTTTATATCGTAGATTTACAAAATATCAAAAAAAGCGATAAAGCAAAGATTTTTAATCTCATAGAAGATAGACGTGTTATCATCTCAACGACTGATACAACAGAGTCTTATGAGGGAATTGAACAGATGGAGATTACTACTGATAGCAAAGTTTTTGATAGAAGTGATATTTTAAGTATAGATGATTATGTAAAGTATGTGATACTTAACTTTCAAAATAAATTTCCAGATACAGAACTTTCAAAAAAATTAGGGATTTCAAGAAAAAGCCTTTGGGAAAAAAGGAAAAAATATGGTATCGCTAAGAAAAAATAATAACTTTTTATCTTCCTTAAGGAGAGATTTACATGAAAAATAGACAACTTTTTATCGACAAAGAAGCTCTTGCTACCCTCTCTTTAGTAAAAGAGGGGATTTTAAGTCCTATTGATAAACTTATGAACAGAGAAGAAGCTCACGAAGTTGAGAGAACTGGGTATTATAATGGTGTTCCTTTTCCATTTCCTTTTATCATCGCACCTATTGGAGAGAAGAACAATGAAGTTCTTACAAGTACTCAAAAAGGTGAAATCCTTGATTTTGTAGTAGATGGGGAGATTCGAGGTAGCATCGAAGTAAATGAAGTTTTTAAAGTAGATAAACAAAGAAGAATTCGTCAGATTTTTGGTAGATACGATGAAAATGACCCAGAGATTCAACTCTTTTTAAAACGTCTTGGAGATTATGCTCTAACGGGTGAGTATCAACTTGATTTTAATGATATCAAAATAGCAAAACAAACCATAAAAGAGGCAAAAGAGAGGGTAAATCCAAAATGCACAGCTTCGATTATGCTGAGTGCAAAGCCTTTTCATAGAGCGCATGAAAGATTGATTCGTATCACTTTAGAGAAGACTGATTTGTTAGTTATCTTCTTGCTTAAACCCTATAAACAAGATGTGTTAGCATATAAGCTACGACTAAAAACACTTCAATATTTTGTTGACAATTATCTACCTAAGAATCGAGTTGTAATCGTTCCTTTTGAAAACACTTATATCTTTGCAGGCTACAATAATGCTGTTTTAGATAGTATCTGCGCTTATAATTTTGGCTGTAACAAACTCGTTTTGGGTCAAAATCATAGTGGTATAGGAATGTACTACGATAAAAATGAGATACGTTCAATTTTAGATAAATACAAATCTTTAGAGATTCAAGTCGAGATCATCACTGAATTTGTCTACTGTAATGAGTGTAAAACCTTAGTAAGTAAAAACACTTGTCCTCATGGGCAACACCATCACATAAAGTACAATTCAAAGTCGCTTATGCAGCTTTTAAAGGCAGGTTTATTGCCTCCTGCTGTACTCATGAGAAAAGATATTTCAGCTATTCTTTTAAGTGAAATGTTCCCTGATAGGTTTGAAAATATCCAAGAGATATACGATAGTATCTTTCCAAACAAGGGTCTTTTAGAATCTCATGATGAAAAAGATTTTTATCTTGAACTTATGAATTTACACCAAACAATGTCATTAACATAGGGAATAAAATGCAAAGACTATTTTTAACATTTTTTTATTCAGGTTTATCGCCGATTGCTCCTGGCACTATCGGTTCTCTTGCTGCTGGGCTTGTTGGATATCTTATTTTGCTCTATTTTCCAACAGATACACTATTTTTGCTCGCTGTTTTAATCAGTGTTATAGGAATACAAGAGATAAATAAATACGAAAAAGCAACCAATACTCATGATGATAAAAGTATAGTTATAGATGAAGTTGCTGGACTTTGGATAGCTTTTTCATTTACTTCAAATTCTTTGATTGAGCTTGTTTTGGCTTTTTTATTTTTTAGACTTTATGATATCTACAAACCCTCTTTGATAGGGAAAATAGATAGAGAATACAAAGGTGGTATAGGAGTGATGGGGGATGATATCTTAGCTGGTATCTTAGCTGGTATCTCTACATTAATCGTCTTTCAACTCTATTCGCATCTTTAGCTTAAAGTATTAATTTAACTTATAATATAAAAGTTACATAAGTCCTCTTGGAGTAAAATGATTAAAATTTTATTAAAAGGGGACAATTATGAAACGATTATTATTTATTCCAATTCTTCTGTTTTTTACACTTAGCTTTGCAAAAGCTAGTGAGTATATCATAGACACTCCTCACTCTCATGTAAGCTTTAGTATTAAACATTTAATGATTTCAACTGTAAAAGGTGAATTTAAAAACTATGAAGCAGATATCGACTTTGATGCTTCTAGCAAAAAGTTTAACAAAATTGAGGCGATCATCACTGCTAGTTCAATAGACACTGGCAATCAAAAAAGAGATGACCATCTTAGAAGTGCTGACTTTTTTGAAGTGGATAAATTTCCTGATATAAAATTTGTTGCAACTAAAATTTCTGCCGATAAAATAGTAGGAAATCTCACTATAAGAGATGTAACAAAAGAGGTTGTACTCAAACCTACCATACACGGTGTGATAAAATTTAAAGGAAGCAATAGAGTTGGTTTTAATTTAGAGGGAATGATAAATCGCAAAGATTTTGGTTTAACATGGAACAAAGCTCTTGAAACTGGCGGTGTTGTAGTTGGTGAAGAGGTAAAAATCAGTGTAGATATAGAAGCGATTGAGTTATAAAATATCTATCCCAAGCAAAGAGGAAAAGCTCTCAAAACTTTTCCTCTCTTCTTCGCTTAAAAGCACACTCCAAGTTGCTCCATTTGCATCAAAATCCCTCTTTGCAACTTCTAAATTCTGTGAACTAAAATAGTGTTCAAACCTTGAGAGTAAAGAAAAAGGTGTATAGAAATTAATATACTCTTTATGTACGTACTCACTTAGAATAGAGTTTTCTATCAACTCTTTTGCACTCCTACCATAGGCTCTTACCAAGCCTCCTGTACCTAGTTTAATTCCACCAAAATAGCGTACAACTAAGATAGCACAATCAACAAGTTCACTCCCTCTCATAACATTTAAGATAGGTGGTCCTGAAGTTCCTTTTGGTTCTCCATCATCACTACAATTTTCTACAATCTGATTGTATTCATTAAGATGTCTCAAAGCCCATACGATGTGATTTGCTTTTGGATGTTCCTCTTTAAGCTTTACATGTAAAGTTTTAAAATCACTAATAGGTGCGATAAAAGCTAAAAAATGGGATTTTTTTACCTCTATTTGAAAATTTTGAATCTCTTTTACACTAAACAAGAAAAACCTTTTTATTTTATACTAAGAGTATTTTAATTGTGAAAACATTATAATAATTGCTTATTCATTTCAAAACAAATAATGAGACTTTCGTGAAAAAAAACAATAACTTTATCATTTTTGTCTTTTTTACTTTATTTATATATTCACTTTTTGTATATGTATATTATCAAAAATCACATCAAAATGCTATCCAACAAGCTATTTTAAGTACTCAAGACTTTTTAAGAAATATAGAAGCAGCACAAACATATTTCAGTGAAGACCAAAAAAAAAGGCTTTTAAAATATCACGAAAAAGGTCTTCTAGATGAGGAGATGTTTGTCCCAGAACTCTACTCTTGTACTTATGCAGCTAAAAAGATAAACCAATACTACAATGAAATTCGTGCAAAAGAGGGTTTAAGTTCTATAAGTTTACAATATATTGCTAAAAACCCAAAAAATATCAATAATCAAGCAACAACTGAAGAAATTGAACTTTTAGATAGATTTCAAAGAGGAGATATCACTTTTTATAAAAAAGTTTTTATCAATGACCTTGGAAAAGAGACTCTTTATTATGCAAAAGCTGGAAAACCACTTACAAAAAGCTGTCTTAATTGTCACGGAGATCCTCATTCTGCTCCATTAGCTATAATTAATGAGTATGGACCTGCAAAAGGTTTTTTTGGACAAGAAGGAGAGATACGAGCTTTTAGTAAAGTACTCATGCCTCTTGAGCCTTTCATTCAAATAGAAAGAAATGTTTTCCAAACACGTACAGTTGCTTCTTTTCTCTCTTTACTTATCATTTTCATACTCACTTTTATATTTTTAAGAAAAGAACAAAAAGAGGCAAATAAATTTCAAAAAGTAATCGATACACTCAATGAAATCGTAATTATAAAAACTAAAGAAGAAGTTTTGTCAACAAATCGTTCTTTTTTAAAGTTTTTTAATGTTAATGATATCAAAGAGTTTCAGAAAAAATACTCTTGTGTTTCTCAAGTTTTCCAAACAGAAGATGAAAGCTTAAAAATTGATTTAAACAACATTGATGATGCTCTTATACATCAACTAGATAGTTTGGACAAATCAAAACGTATCGTTTCGATGAAAGATGGAAAAGGTGAACTCAAAAAATTAACTATAAAGATTCATAAACTAAATGAAACCCAATATGTTATCGTTTTTTCAGATATCACCCAAATTAAAAATCGAGCAGATATGTTAGAGCAAAAGGCAAATCTTGATTCTCTCACAGGAGCTTATTCGAGAGAAAAATTTAATGAACTTTATGAGATAGAATTTAGAAGAAGTCAAAGATATATCAACTCACTCTCTCTCCTCTTTCTTGATATAGATCACTTCAAAGAGATTAATGATACTTACGGACACGATTTAGGAGATCAAGCTCTTATCCAATTTGTAAAAATCATCCAAGAAAATATCCGCCAATACGATGTTTTAGCAAGATGGGGTGGAGAAGAATTTATCTTAATGCTCCCACAAACAGATATGAGCGCTGCATTTAAAATCGCAGAAAAACTTCGAAAACAGATATCTAACCATACTTTTGAAACCATAGGTACTATCACTTGTAGTATCGGGGTTTCTATGCTACAAAAAAATGATGATATCCACTCTTTAATCAAACGAGCAGACAATGCTTTATACAAAGCTAAGAGAAGTGGTAGAAACCGTTCTATTATAGACTTTTAAAAAGGATTTACATGTCAGATAAAAAATCTCAAATCATAGATACTATCTTGGATTTTGGACTTATCATAGGTATAAGTTTTGCTATATTTTTTGGTTTAACACTGCTAGGTGCACCTCTTTGGTTAGCACTTATATGTGTAGCTCTTTGGGGTGCTTACACTGGATATAGACCAAAATTTATAAGAAAGATTTTTAGTTTTTTATATCCTCGCTAATCCCTAAGGCTTCTTAGAGAGTATCTTTGAGATACTAAACACTCCATGAGCTGTATGTGAGTTTTCCACAAGCCTCTTTTCTCCAACTTTGCATCTTTAGCAAGCTCTAAAAGCTTCTCTTTGCGTTCATCTTCAGCATAGATAACAAAAGGCAAAGCATATCCTTGTTCTACCATAACTTCACTATATGTTGGGTGTAACATTACTTGTACACCCTTAGGCAACTTTATATCACATACAGGATTTTGATTTGGCAGGACTCTTGTCACTTCATAATCAATTTTTTTGATATTTTTAAACACACTCAGTGCAAAAGCTTTTGCACTCTCCCCTGCTTCTAAGGCGTACTCTTTAGTGATATTAGAGCATTTTTGAAAATCTCGTTCAAACTTTTCATTTTCTATGGATTCAGGAGTATCTATAAAACTAGTTTGACAAATCGTAAATCCCTCTTTATCTTTTAAAAGTAAAGTATCTCCATCAATTACTCTTAAAAGTTCCCCCTCTTTAGCAAACAAAAAAAGAGGCAATAAAAATAACAAATATCTCACAACTATCCTTTATGAGAGTTTTTTAGCTTTCTTATACGCTGCTTCCGTAGCCTTAATAAAACTATCTCTCACTCCACCCTCTTCTAACTTTGCTATACCAGCTATTGTCGTACCATTTGGAGAAGTGACTTTATCTTTTAACAAAGCAGGATGTTCTGTTTTTAAAACTTCGCCAACTCCAAAAAAAAGTTGGGCAACATACTTGTAACTTAACTCTCTTTTTAAACCAAGTTTTACTGCACCATCACTTAAAGCCTCTGCAACTAGAGCAACCCAAGCAGGAGCAGAGCCAGCTATAGCTGTGGCAATATCAAGTTCATTTTCACTCTCTAGCCAAAAGCACTCGCCAATACTACTTAAAACCTCTAAAGCTTCCGCTTTTAACTCTTCATCTCCACAAAGTGAAGTTGCTGATTTTTGAACCATTGCCGCCATATTTGGCATAGCTCTCACATACGCTTTTGCATCTATTTTTGATTTGAGTTTACTAAGTGTTACTCCAGCTAGAATAGAAATCAATCCTTTTGCAAAACCTTTTAACTCTAAATGCTCTAAAGATTGCGGTTTTATAGCTAAGATAACTATAAAATCATCTATAAGAGGTATCTCATTGGCAACCGTGATGGCAGGGTATAACTCTTGTAACTCTTGTGCTCTTTTTTCATAAGCTTCTACAACTGTTATATCATAACTGCTAAGACCTTTTAACATAGCACCACCCATATTTCCAGCACCAATCAACAATAACTTCATTATATTTCCTCTCTTCTAATACTTTTTTGCATTATAGCAAATTAGAAATAATATTGAGCAAATGTAACATTTTTGTTCAATGTTTAGAAGAACTGTTGACTTTTTTCTTTAGCTAATGATAGAATGTTTTTCAATGCACAGATTTTAAAGGGGTAAAACTATGAATGCTTATGAATACGCAATGCAAATGGAAAAGGAAGGTGAACTTTTCTATAAAGATTTGGCACAAGAAGCGGAACAAGAGGGATTAAGAAAAATCTTTACTATGCTTGCAAACGAAGAGGTAAAACATTATAAAATGTTTGAAAAAATGGCAAAAAATAGTGACTCTATCACAGTGCCTAAAATGGAAGTTTACAAAGAAGCCAAAGAGATTTTTGCAGATATGAAAAAACTCTCTGTTGCCTACGATATAGGAGACCAACAAATCGACTTTTATAGACGAGCCATGGAAACTGAAGATAAAGCTTATGAGCTTTACATGCAAAAAGCTCAAGAGATAAGCGACCCAAAACATAGAAAAATCTTCGAGACAATTGCTGCTGAAGAGCTCAAACACAAAGAGCTTTTAGAAAATATCTTAGAATTTGTCTCTCATCCACAAGAGTGGCTAGAAAACGCTGAGTTTTACAAGATAGGCGACTAACCTAAAGAGGGGCAAGCCCCTCTTAAATCTACTCTGCTATGCATATCTCTTTTTTTAGCATGTGTTCTAAGGTTCTTAGAGCAACTATCCCAACTGTTAGTGTAGTCACAACGATAAAAAGATAAGCAAAATAACTATACATTTGGATTGAACTTATTTTATAAGCAACCATCGAGGCTATACTCACTGCGGCTAATGGAAACGTAAAAGCCCACCAAGAGATAAAAAATTGAAGTTTTAAAAAGTTTTTATACATAAAAAAGAGCATAAAAGTAAAAAATAGAGCCAAATTGTATAAAAAACTTGCAAAAACATCAAAACTCTCATACATCTTGATATAAGCGATAAATGCGATAGCAGGTGGTGCTATAAAGATAAAAAGAGTTGGTACAAATTTTTGAGCTAATTGATGATGAAAAATAATTCTGTTTATCAAAATCGCAGTTAAAACAATCCAAAAAAAGATACCTATCGAAAAGTAGTACATCAAAAAGTGATTACTCAAATACCCACCACCCGCAACAGGTACTAAAACATTTCCAACGATAGGTATAAACCATGCAGGATTTGAGTGTTGGATTTCTAAATTATTGTTTATCCAAAATCGAATCGTATAAAAGGTAAAAAATGTCTGCATAATTATACCTATGTACATAAATATATGCGAAACACCTGAGTGAATATCGTGAAATACGATACAAAGTAGTAAAAAAGAGATAGAACTAGCAGCAAAAAAGTTGATTCTGACAGGATGAGCAAACTCTTTTTTTACCTCATCAAAATACTTAATTCCCTTCATTACATAAAAAAGAAAGATAGTTATAAAAACTATCAAATCAACACCAGCAAACAGATTTCCAAATAGACTCCAAAATCCTAAAATGCTAGCAGCTTTTTGAAAAACTATCGTCAACCCAGAAAGCCCCATAACAACAGCAAACATCATAATCGGAAAGAACTTTAGCCTATTTGATGGGATTGCTTTACATGTACTCTTTTCCACACTATTCTCCTTTATAACTCATCAGTGAATGTAAGGCACAATCAACTCTTTTTTCTATATCTTTTGCATACTCGTCCATAAAATCAATCTGTACTTTATAAATCAAATTTTGTTCATACAAAAAATTAAAAACTAAGTAACCTCTATACAGTTTACTCTCAGGAGTCTTTTTACCTGGGTCTAGTTTGTCATTTTCATACACTATCACATCAAGAAAAAGCTTTTTATCTTTTACATGTAAAGATTTTTCATATTTTTTCAAACTCTTTTTTATCAAGTCCTCAATCTCTTCTGTTGTGATATGAGTAAAAAGAGTTGAATCCATATAAAGAGCTTTTTGCGCTTTTACCTCTAAAGTCAAATCGCCTCTACTTAATGCTTCTTGTATCTTATGTAACAAACCTTTTTCATACAGTTTTTCAAAGACTACAACTTCTTTATGACAAGGCAATCTCTTTGCCTTTGCACTAGAATTAAGCTTGATATAAATAGCTTGAGCTAGATAAAATGTAACTATGGCTATAATAAGCCACAAAAGAATTTTTTTTGCCATCACACACACCTGTATTTTGTGTGAAATGATACTAAGTTTTTGAACATATGTCAATTATATGTTATAATTTTTGAAAATTTATAAAGGTACTTTATGGGACGCTGTAAAAAACAAAGAGCTTACTCTTTCAAACCACAATTCACCTCTTTCGCTCCTCTTTCTAAAGAGTTTACAGGAACGATAACTCTCAATCATGATGAATTAGAAGCTGTATTTTTGATGGATTACCAAGACCTTTATCAAGAAGATGCAGCAAAGCTTATGAATGTATCTCGTCCAACACTCTCAAGAATCATCAAAAATGCTAGAAACAAGATAGCAACAGCTATCATAAGAGGTTCTAACTTAGATATTAACGACGATAAAGAAGATTTTAAAGTAGCCATTAGCCTTCCTAGTGAAAACTGCTTTGAAAGCACCACGCCAAAAGAGTCTCTCATCGCTATCATCGAGATAGATGAAGGAAAGATACAAGAAATCTCCTATATAAAAAATCCTATCATAGAATTAGAAGAGCGTCCAAGTAAAATCCTTCCTCAAACACTCAAACAATACGGAGTCAACTTTTTCATAGCCTCTATGATGGGAGAAGGACTTAAAAACTCTTTGATAGCACAAGGAATCTTTATTCATGAAAATCCTTCGATAAGCTCTTTTGAAGATATTAGTAGATTATTTACAAACAAATAGTATAATTTCTTTTTATAAGGAAAAGATATGAAACACTCGATAGTACTATTTGTTTTGATTATATTTACAACTTTCTCTTTCGCTTCAAATGAAGAGTTTACAAAAGACTTTTCGTATATGCAAAACTATCAAAAAGCAAAAGAAAAATCTTTACATGTAAACAAGCCTTTGCTAGTTTTATTTGTAACGACCACTTGTCCTTGGTGCAAAAAACTAGAAAATCAAACTTTATCAAAAGAGCATATAAATGCCTTTATCCATAAAAATTTTATCCCTGTTGTTTTAGATAAAGAAAAAGATACTTATCCTCAATTTTTACAACCAAAAGTTGTCCCTACTATCTACTTTGTTGATACAAAAAAAGAGAAATCTTTTGGAGAGATACTTGGATATAAAAATAAATCAGATTTCTATGAACTCTTACAAAAAGCTTCTCTAAGAGCTAAGGAGCAAAAATGAGAATTTTATTTTTAACTTTTTTTATCTTCTCTTCGGGGCTTTTTGCGCTTACCCCTTTTTCTTTAGAGAGTCTTTCAAGTGTAAACTTCAAAATTCTAAATAAAAACAAAGCCTTAGATGAAAAAGTATATATAGAACTAAGTAAAAAAATAGAAGAAAAACTTCACGATGCAGGCATACAAACACAAAGCAAAAGTTTTGCGAACTTACTGTTGAAAATCCAATCTATAAAGCTTGATAAAACTACTGTTTACAATGTCTCTTTAACGCTTATTGAAGACGTTAGCATACCAAGAGATGAAGAGGTAAAAGCCATCGCTATCACTTTTTCTAAGAGTGATTTTTTTGAGACTACTTCGCCAAAAGAGGAGCTACTCGAATCAATAGATTTTCTAGTTGATGATTTTCTCACACAGCACAAAGAAGAAAACTAAAAAACAAAAGTAAAACTACTCCCCTTTTTCAGGGTTGATTCAAGTTCGATTTTTACTCCGTTTTTATCACAGATATTTTTAACGATACTAAGTCCTATCCCAAAACCACCAGATATCTTATCCCCCCTATAATACCTCTCAAAGATTTTCTCTTTCTCTTTTATGCCCTTGCCTTCATCACAAATTTGTAAGTAAATTTGTCTATCTTTTTTATACAGATTAATCGTTATAATTGTTTGGTTTTTTGAGTATTTTATAGCATTTGAGAGTGTGTTATCTATAATCCTTGATAACTCCAATCTACTGAAATCTACAAATATATCATCTTCTATATTTTGTGTAACTTTTATCTCTTTTGCCTCAAGCAAATCTTTAAAAAAATCTATCCTCTCTTTACAAAATAAAGAGAGATTTAGGTGTTCTTTTGGATGTTCTACAACATTTTTTCTCACAAAAAATTCCAAATCCTCATAAACGACTATCATGTTTTTTAAAGCTGACTTTGCTCTTTTTATCATCTTGTTTTTTTCCAAAGTCTCATCTAGTCCATCTAAGTTTAACAAGATTACTCCAAGAGGTGTTTTCATCTCATGCATCGCATCTTTGATAAAGTTTTCGAGATACTGGTTGAACTTCTTATAAGGTTCTGTACTCTGCTTTAGGATAAAAACCGTTGCTATAAAAAGAAGTATAACGATAATAATCAAAATCAAAAGAACATTTAAGATGATTGGAAGGTAGCTTATCTTTTTTGCAACAACAAGATATTTGGCTCCAAAAACATTCTCTTTGAGTTGAAATCTAAGATAGATAAGCTCATCATCTTCAACGATATTTTGAGTAAAAGAAGGTAAAGTTGAGTCGTCTAAAAAAGAGAAAATTTCTTTTTCATCTTTATCGTAAATCCCAGCTTGATAGATATTTGAACGAGGGAAAAAAAACTCTCTCTCAGAAGAGTTTGAAAATTTGTAGATTTTATTTGCAACTTTTTGCGCATATCCTTGAAGTGAAATCTTGTCTTGAAGTGAACTTTTTTCTAACTCTGAACTGATATAAAAATGCAAAGGAAGCGTAGCTATAAGGATAAGAATGCTTACATGTAAAAAAAGATATTTTAAATCTATAATTTTTTGATTAACCAACTTTATATCCTACAAACTTCTTGGTTTTTATAAACTCTTTGTCACACTTGTCTCTCACTCTTTTTATGCACATCCTAATATCAGCATAAGTTATCTCTCGCCCTTCCCAAACGATATTTTGCAAAGTATCTAAGGAGATAAATCTACCTTTATTTTGCACCAAAAAAGAGACAAGCTGTAACTCGTGAGCAGTCAAATCTACAGGCATATCATTTTTAAGCAAAAGATTGTTTTTTATATCAAATTTATATATTGTATCAATGATTTTATAACTTTGTGAAGAGTTAAAATGATAAGTTCTAATCAAATGTTCTAAGCGATATTTTAACTCTTTTAATTCAAATGGTTTACGCAAATAATCACTACAACCAAGTTCATATCCTAAACTTAGATTGTCGATATCAGTTAAAGAAGTA
Source organism: Sulfurospirillum sp. UBA12182 (assembly GCA_002742765.1). Lineage (GTDB taxonomy): Bacteria > Campylobacterota > Campylobacteria > Campylobacterales > Sulfurospirillaceae > UBA6810. The sequence goes on from DLUF01000042.1 coordinate 71,141, forward strand.
AGCATAACCACAGGGATATCTATGCCATTTTCTCGTATCTCTTTTAAGATGGTATAACCATCAATCTCAGGAACTCTTATATCTAACAAAAGTAGTGTATATGTATTGGTATAAATTGCTTCTAAAGCTTCATCACCACTCTCAAAATCATCTACGATATATCCATTTGATTCTAAAAAATCCTTAATCGTTATCTTATATAAATAATCATCTTCTAAGAGTAATATCTTCATTTTATAATCACTTCTCGATTATTTGCATTGTAGATATATTCGCTATTTTCCAGCGTTAACTCATCAAGTGAGTATGTATAAACTGCTTTATTTACCGAACCTATCGCTAAAGCGATTACTCCAACCTCTTCTATCCCCAAACTTTTCATCGGAACAAGAGCTATAACATCATCATCAATCTTATAAAAAAATCTCTCTTTTAAAAGAATTTTTGAGTTTTTTTCTAACTTTTCAAACAAATCCTGTGAATAGTTCTTTTCAACAACAAAGTAATTACCAAGTTGCTTATGCTCTTTTAAATCAACTGCTATATCTATGTATTTTTTATCCAAGAGAGCTATCATAGAGAGATTAAACTTTTTGAGCCTTTGTTTGATATTTTTAAAATCCATAATCACTTCGATAGAGCCTATAAAATTTCTCTCTTCATCAAAAATTGGACTTATTGCCTTTATGTTGAGTCTTTTCCCTAACTCCACAGAAACAAAAGGCTCTTTTGTCTCTTTTACTCTTAAAAGCCCTTTTCTAAAAGCATCTAATTTCACACCAAAATAATCACTCGTATCCCAATTTCTAGCAAAAGCTCTTGTATCTCTTGTGTGAATTTGTATATCTATATTGTCTATTTTTGTAGATGTTTTGATGTCGTTTAAAACTTTATGTATCTCATAAAGCGCTAATTGTTGATTATTTGATACAAGTGCATTTTGGATAGCTTTGTTTTTTGATATCATCAAAGAGAGTGCCAAAGCATACTGCTTCTCTAGGTTAAGATTTTCCTCTAAGATATCTATGTTTTTAGAGATATAATCGTGTGATTTTTCCTCTTCATAAGCAAAAGAGTATCTGTTATAAAAAACAAGAAGTATCAGTAAAACAATAGCAAACAAAAAGAGTATCAACATATATAGTTTTTTCATAAGGTATTATACCAAATGGGAGAAATTCTCCCATTTTTATTTGATTAGTTTATCACCTCTGATTCCATCAATATCTAGTCCAAAAGCTTTAAAGTTACTTCTTACTGTGTGTTTTTCTTCTAAAACTTTTGCATTATAGATACCCATCTCTTCACGTGGAAGAAGCATTTTTTGAAGATCAAAGTCTGCTCGTGGTTGTGCATTCATATATAAAACTACATCTGCAACTTCTTGATCACTCAAACTTCCACCCTCACCTAAAGGCATGTTTGATTTTACCCAAGCAGCAGCTTTATCAAGCTTACTCATACCAGCACCTGTGTTATAAGCCAACCACTCTCCTTTGTCGTTTTTACCCCAAAGAGGAGGAAAAGAACCCTCTATACCTTCTCCATTTAATCCATGACAACTCGCACATTTACTCTCATAAACACTTTTTCCAGCGATATAGTTTGCATGGGTAGCTTTTTTGACAATTGGGTTAAAATGCTTTACACCTTTTGGATATAACTTTGTATTGTGAGGACTCCAAGGACCTTTTTCATTCATCTGTATAGGAAGCCCACTTGAGAGCCAAGTGATATATGTCGCGATTGCTAAACTTGCTTCACTATCTATAATAGGTCTTTTACCATTCATACTTCTCATAAAACAGTTGTTTGATCTGTTTTGAAGTGTTTGTACTGTTTTTTCTCTACCAGACCAAGCAGGAAATGCAGTAGCTGTTCCTATCCAACTTGATATCCCATCACCAGTTCCTGGCTTACCATCGTCACCACGAAGATGACAGTTGACACAAGAAAGCTTGTTTCCAACTAAATCTTTCGTCAATGGATGTGTACTTGTATTTGAAACTATCTCTTCTCCAAGCTTGACAAGTCTCCCAACTTCTCCCTCTGGATATTTTTCTGGTGCGCTACCAGCCCACATATAGCTTGCACCGATGATACAGCCCAGTATCAACTTAGATATTCTTCGCATTTATCGCTCCTTTTTGTGATTTCAAAAAGAAGTATATACTAGTAAAATAACTCGAAAATAACAAAAAATATATATAATTTAAGGTTTAATTTAGTTTGAAAGAGAAAAACACCGATAAGAAAAACTTATCGGTGCCAAAAAAGATTAAAGGATATTGTTAAATAAAATCGCAATTCCCCAAGCAAAATAAATCGCCATCCATACTATCATGATGTAAAGAGTTGATTTACCAAGCTTGCTAACTAAGGCATCGCGAGAGCCATCAAAAACACCTTCGTTTTTACCAACTTTCCAAGCCATACTTAAAAGATAAGCTACACCTACAAAACCCATGATAAGAAAAGTTGCTAAGAACATCACTATCGTTGGAATTTCTAGGTTTACAGGATAATCATAGATACTATAACCAAGTCCTGCCATGATATCAAAACGAATCACTTCTCTCATCGTTGAGATAAGAAGTGCTACAACTACTAAAACTAAAGTTGTATAGTAGCTGTTAGAATTGATTTTTGCCATGAAAAGAAGTATCAAAACACCCACAACAATAGCTATGGAAACAGGATGTAAAAGATAACCTATTTGAAGCATCCATAAAAGGAACGCTACAGCACTGATTAAAAGTCCAAATACTGCTAAATTAGTTCCTAATGATGCAGTATATTTTATAAAAGACTCTTCAAAATCTTTTCTAGTAGAGAGAAATCTACTATAATTTTGTAAAAATATACCAACAACAGGGATACTTAAACTAACCATAAAAGCCAATCTAATGACATCTACATTAAAAGTCCAGCCACTTGTATCAACATTTCCATTTGGTGCATACATATTCATCCAGTCATTTGGCATGATAGAAGTTACGGCAAAATTATGCATTAAGATTCCAGCAAAAACCAAAATTCCAAAAGAGATAAGCCCTATAAGAGAACTCCCTGGTTTTTGAGCCTTATTTGCATAATAATACCAATAATACATGCTATATCCAACAACAAGGGTATAGATAAAGATAAATACCCACATACCTGAGAGAGTGTTTGTCACATACCAATTTGGATCATAGATAACTTGAGTAAAAAGAAGTGGTGCAACCCCTAAAACGATAAGGATAGAAACACTTATCTTACCAGTTTGAATCAAATGTGGAGTTAAAATACTCCAATGCTTATCCAAATTTCCTTTTGCTGAACCATACAAAGAGAGTCCCATAGAACCCAGTGAAAGAAGTACAAATGCAGCATGTAATGCCCAAGTAAGAACATACAATACTTGAAAAACTATCGGATAAAATGGAACTCCCGCAGGGTCTCTTAATGCTAATAATACTGATGTATCCATCATTTCTCCTTAGTAATTTAAAGATGCAATGTACTCTGCTATTGCATCATATTCTGATTCAGGTAATTTTAGTTTTGGCATATAAGAAAATCCGCCTTCACCAATAGCATATAAGATACCTTTGATGCCTTCTTTATCTAAACCAGTAAGCCTATCTCTAAGAGGTCTAAAAACACCTGTTTTTTCAAGAGAGTGACAATTAGAACAAGACATTTTTGCTAAAAGCTTTCCTGCTTCTAATCTATTTTCATCAGTGATAACTTTTAAACGTTGTGGCACAAAAGGATTTACCTGTAAAAGTCCTTTTTCAGCGATAATTGGCAGTTCACTTTTAATGTTTTTACCAGGAACATCACGACTGATAATTTGATTTGAGTAGATGTATTGACCTGCTACATAAGGTTTTCTCATAGACTCTCTCAACTTTTCTCCTGACCACAACCCTGAGATAAGAATCACCGCTATCATCGCACTTGCCAGCACTGGATGGATAAATTTTGGTTTAAATATCGCAAGAGCAAAATAGAGTACAAAAGCCAAAGTCAAGATGATTCTGTTTTGGATAATACTCTCTTTTGAAAAGGCAAAAACTGCATGAGCATTCTCTGGTAGAGTTCCCATATACCATAAAAAGAAAAAGAGAGTTATAAATCCACCAAAGATACTTACATAACCCATTTTACGGCTAAGTTCATTTGAAAGCTCTTCATTCTCTTTTCTCATAGAACTTGAGATTACTAAACCGATAACCCCTGACATCATTACCATAAAACCTATACGTAAAAACATATGAGGGAAAGTATTGATACCAAAGAAAGCATCACTAGCACTTCCTGTTGTATAATACGCCTCAGTTCCTGGCCACATCATAAAACTAATAATTCCGATGATAAGTGCCAAAGTACCGACCGAAGCTAAAGCAAAAGTGTAGGTAAGTTGTAGATGTGTCTTTTTGTCTATCTTGTTGATGAAGTATACAAGCACAAAAACGCCTATAACTTCATATACAAAGAACACCCACTCCGTTGCCCATACCCATACAAAGTTGTGTATCAAAGCACTAATCCCACGTGGACTAGCAGCTGTGGCTGTATACCAGATACCAGGACCTGTGATTGAACCTATAACATAGGAAAATATCAACAAAAACATACCATACTTTTTCATGTACGGATAGTAATCACTCCTATTTTCTTTATAAGCTTTATGCGCTAAAAAAGCAAAAAGCATAGCCGCTCCAACAGACGTATGTGAAGCGAGTATGTGTATAGTGCCCGTTATACCCATCATCCAAGCGCTTCCATATTCTGGAAAATAAAACAATGGAAATTGTCCTATTATATCCATGAAGTCTCCTTTATGAAAATTTTAAAACGGGTAATATTATAAAATAAGCGTGTTAAATAAGTGTTAAATTTAATTAATATTAATAAAACTTAGAATTAAATGTAGATTTTTAAGAAAAAAACAAGAAAAATCTTTACATGTAAAGATTTTCAAGCAAGAACAAGAGTAAAACACAAAAGAGATAAGTTTTGACAAGAAACAAGAAATTGAGTTTTAAAACTTCTTTTGTACTTACTCCATACCTAGAGTGTAAAGTCAGATTTACTCCAGAAAAAGGAGAACTTGCTACTGTACTTGCCCAAGCCATAAGAAAAGTGATAGCCACTAGCGTATGGTCAAACACTTGTAACATATGCCCAAAGATAGAGATGGAGATGATAGCATGAACTCCTATCATAGATAAAAATATAAAAACAAAAAGTACTAAAGCTGCTATCTTATAATCAAAGTAATCAAAAGGAAAATCAAATCCTACCCCTTGAAGGATACTGCTCACACTCACACCAAACACCCCAGCAACTAAAAAAAGCGATATCTCTGTTTTCATACGAGGCAACTCTTCGCCGATATGAGAAAAAAACTTTTTTACACTCCCTAGAGAACCTAGCTTGAAAGGCAAAACAACAAGAGCTAAAGAGATACAAAACAGTGCTACTAAAACGATAATCTTCACTTCAGGATAAAAATAGTGCGTCAAAAGTACCAAAAATGCTAAAGAAAAAGGCAAGAGCAGACTTTCATAGCTAAGAGGATAGCCCTCAAAAGAGCAAAGACTCTCATCTTTTTTGACTTCGATATAAGTGAGTACAAAAACTATCAAAGCCATGCTTAATCCACTAAAGATGACATAAGCTAGTTTCACATCAGGAGTAAATGTCAAAGCAGCTCCAAATGCAACAAAAAAAGGAGACCAGTAAGCATCTGAACTAAAAGAGCGTGTTAAGAGTATAACTTGAAGATGTGTTAGTTTTTTTGTTTTTTGATAAAATTTATCAGCGATAAGTAAGAGAGCCGATAAGTTGATAACAGAGGCGAAAAGGTGCAAACTCACATAAGTCTTTAAAAAGCTTTTTTCACCTTTTTTAGTATCTATCTCTTCGTTTTTTGGTGTTGCTATGAGACGCAAAAACCCAACACCGATGAGCAACGTAACAAGATACTGGTTGATTGAAAAAAGTTTTGTTATATCTACTTTATAGCCCTTTAACCAAGCAAATGAGATAAGTATACTTGAAAGAGCAAGCAAGACATAGAGAAGCTTTTTGTTTGGTAAAGAGGTAAAAAGCAAAATCACACTCAACCACAAGGGAAGTGAACTTATGAGGATAAAGCTTTGCTCAAAAAAGTAACTATAAAGCGTCAATAAAAAAGACAATAGTATAAAAAAACCAGAAATTTTTTGCATAAAATTTACACTTTTTTCTAAAAAAACTCTAAATCATCGTCTTCATCTTCTGAAGCAGTTAAAAGCATCTCGATTTGGATGATACTTGATAGCAAAGAAGCATCTAGGTAATGGATATCCACAACACTTTGCTCATCAAAAAGCACCCGTGTCCAAGAAACCATATCTTCGGCAATTCCATTGAGTGAGATGTAGATATTTTTCGCTTTTTGATGCGTTGGAAGAGTGTCTTTGAAGTTTTTGAGTATATCTGAGAGTTTAGAGAGTGAAAAGCCGATATCTTTAAACTCTATATTTTTTTCTAAAATCCTTGCAAAAATATCAAGCTGGATAGTGATGTTTTCGATATATTTTACACTCAAAGAGTTGCTGCTCGCAACAGTATCTTGAAGCTCAATAGAGCTTTCTTTCATATCCTGTATCTCTAACTCATCTATGCTTTCTAACTCAAAAAAAGCTTTAGCACTCATTTTTTCTGAATCTTTATAATGCATTTTTTCGATATCGCTATTGACAACTTCTGATGCGTATTCAAAAAAATCTTCTAAACTCTCCTCTTCACTTGCAAAACTCTCATAGACAAATTTTTCTATAATCGCAATGTTACTTTCAAAGGTTTCATTAGAGTCTAGGTGGTTATCTTTCCACTCTCTACACAAACGAAAATATACACTATAAAACTCTTTTAAAAAAGGAATCTGTATGAGTTTTTCTTTATGAGATTTCGCTCCTTTTTGAACGTACTCATAAGCTCTATTGATATCAGAATAGATATAAATCGTTAGTTTGGCTATTGCCATGTTGTGCAATTTGGCGACATTTTCATCTTTGAGATAAAAAGCTAGCCTTTCATCACTCATAACTAAATGCTCAAAAGGTAAAACTACTTCACTGACTAAAGACTCTAAAGATGATTTTTGAATTTTCACTATCTTTCCTACATATATGAGAATACTATCTAAAGAGAAATCATAGCAAAGATAGGTTTAAAAAATTAAGAATAATTTAGATTAGACTTTTTACATGTAAGAATATGGCAAAAGAAATATAAACTTTTTATCCTATAACAAATTAAGTTTAAGAACTTATTTTTAATGCAATAAAAATGAACCAACTTTTTCTACTTTGTATTTCATTATATTTGAAGAAGGTTAAAAGTTTATTTCTTGAGCAATTCTATAAAGTTAGAAAACTTTTTTTCTTCTCCCTCTTTTATTGACCATTTTTCAATAGAATCTAAATCACAATCATTTTGTTGTGCTACCCAGATTGCTTGTTGTAAAGATTGCTCATCATCCCAATGAAAATAAGCAGCCAATCTGTCTTTGATACAATCTGTAGGAGTTAAAAGCCTCAAAACTCCTGCCTCAGTATCAATTTCAGCGATATCTTCAACAGGTGCATCACCAACACCAAGAGGACCTGAGGGAAACTCTATAAAATACTTTGTATCTTCGTGAACAAAATATTTATTATGTTCTTTAAATCCAAGCTCTTGCATTACTTTGTGAATCTTTTTGTACTGTTCATTGTATCGATTAATCAAATCTAAATCCCATGAACTATATTCACCTCTACTATAAATTTCAACGCATGAACCACCAGAGAGAACAACATGTATATCTTTTGCAAGCATTGCATCACAGATAAATCCCCCTAACTCTTTTAAGTCCATATCTTTTATCTGTTTTTTCATAGTGGTTTACCTGGTCTTCTTGGACGTTTTCTTTGCATTTCAAATTTTTCTTTTAATTCTGGTTTATAATAAAGCCTTGCTTTTTCAAGTAGTATTTTTATCTCTTCTAAAAAAGCATACCTTGGGTTTAAAAAGTATACTTTTGTGCGACCAGACATCTTACTAAGTGCTAAACCACTTTCTTCAAAATGCTTTAACTGGTTTTGGATAGAGGGCAAAGAGATATCAAAATATTTTGAAATTTCTCTAGCATACCCTTCTTTAAACACTAAAAGATACTGCAAAGTTAACTCTTTGCTTTTAGTCCCTAAAATCGCTTCTAACATATATTTCTCCACCATGATATATTTTTTATATTATAAGTTATAACTTTTATTTCATTTGAAATAATAATTATATCATAAATAAATAGCTTATGCCTAAAATTTGAAAAGAGATGGGGTCAGTGACCACTTTAAAACTCCCTAAAATTCTGAATATTTTATAAAGAGATTTCCCTGTTTCATCCTTTAAGCAACATTGGTCTTTTGAGCCCAATAGATTTCACTTGAATAATTTTGATTAGACTTTTTACATGTAAGAATTTTGAAGTCTTTTGTAGAATACCTCTTAGAAGATAACTCTCAGTGTCATATGTTGCGGGCTAATAGAAAGAATTGACTTTTTTGTATCTAATAGGATACAATTTAAGTATGAAAATAATAAAGCAAACAGATACTTTTCTAAAGTGGCTTAAAAAGTTAAAAGATGTACAGGGTAAAGTTTCTATTCTTAGAAGAATAGAAAGGATTAAACGGGATAACTTTGGTGACTACAAATCAATAAGTGCAGACTTATGGGAATTGAGAGTTACAACAGGACCAGGTTATAGAGTTTACTACACTAGAAAGGGAGATAAAATAATCATCTTGCTAGTAGGTGGAGATAAATCATCACAAGGTGATGATATTAAAAAAGCAAAAAAATTATTAGAGGAGATAGATTATGAGTAGATTAACAGATTTTGATATATCTTTATATCTTGACTCTCCTGAAGTTATAGCAGAGTATTTAACACAAGTTTTAAAAGATGGTGATACTGATGAACTACTTGAGGCAATAGGACATATCGCAAAAGCTAAAGGAATGAGCCAAATATCAAAAGATACAGGACTTGGTAGAGAAAGTCTTTATAAAACTTTTCAAGCTGGTGCAAAACCTAGATTTGAAACTGTTTTAAAAGTATTGAATAGTTTAGATATAAAACTTCAAGCTGTTTCATAAAATAATAAATTATAAACATACCTGTAAACTTTATTTTGATTTGAGATTCACTGAGAAAATGCATTAGTTTAGCATATTTGTAATGTAACCATACATAAAAACTAGAACACTTATAAATTGATAAAATAATTTCATTATGCAATATTTATAAAATAAAGTTTTAAATTATTCTATACTTTAAACTATTTCAATTAAAAGCAAGGAAAAAGTTTGAATTTAAGAGTTAAGTCTTTAAACCGTCTAAATAGTTTTAATTTATCTTTTGGGTTTGTTAAGGTAAAATAAAATTCTATCAAATATTTTAAGGAACTTGTTTTGAAATACGTCTCTAGAAGTTGTCCCGTTTGTGGATCTTCGGCTAATATATTTTTACATTTATTTTCTAAAGATTGTTGGCAAACAGTAAAATGCCAAGAGTGTTCTATGGTATACATCCAAAATCCTCCAGATTATGACACTTTATCAAAAGACTATGAATGGAACACTAGTTCTGCGAATGAAAGAAAAAGGCGTAGAAATAATAGAAAAGTTTATTATTTTTTTAGCGATAAAGCTAGGCAGATAAAAAGAATTTTGAGAAGACATAGAAGAAAAGAAATGATTTCTATAGATTCTTTATATAATAGTGGAAATTTTTTAGATATTGGGTGTGGAAATGGTGGAACACTTAAACACATTAACAAAAAATACACGCCATATGGAATAGAGATTTCAGAGTCTCTTTCAAAAGAAGCAAATGAGTATTGTATCAAAAATGGCGGAATGGTTATATGTGCAGACAGTTATTCAGGATTGCAATCATTTGAATCAAGTTTTTTTGATATTGTATTGCTACGTTCTTATTTGGAACATGAGTATCAGCCATTGCCTGTTTTGAGAGAAGTTAATCGTGTCCTAAAAAAAGATGGTATTGCTATTATCAAAGTCCCAAATTTTGATTGTTGGAATAGAAGATTAAGGGGATTAGGCTGGCCTGGCTTTCGTTTTCCTGATCATGTAAACTATTTTACTCCAAAGACATTGAAGGAAATAGTTGAACATAGTGGTTTAAAGATAGATAATTTCAGCTTAATGGAACACTTACCAACAAGTGACAATATGTGGCTATATGCAAAAAAAGGTTCTGAATAAAATAATAATTTTCTAATATTTCTATGATATATCTTTTTTCAACTTTTTAAAAGCTTTGCATTTACAGATAAGTATGCCATTATAACCAACGGAACGACATGGGGAGTTCCCCATAGTGACCCTATGCCTTGTTGCATAAATATGAGTGAAATAAAAAAAGATATCATTAAAGGTTTATTGTATGCTTTAGCATCTTTTTTACTGATAGGGGTGGGGTCAGAGCTAAACTCTAAACTTTTTGTACATGTAAGATTTTTAAAATCTCTTTTTTAAGAGGGATAAGTTTTCCTTGGATTATATCCCAAATCTCCTCAGGGTCTATACCAAAATAATCATGTGCGATGATATTTCTAAAGTCTTTTATTTTTTGCCAAGGGATTTGGCTTTGTTGGTTTTTAAAGTCATCATCTAAACGCGAGATAGTCTCGCCGATAACTACAAACTGCATCATAGAGGCATCAAAACTTTTAGAATCATGATAAAATTCATCTGCACTCAAAAAATCTTTTGAATATTTCTCTATCTTATCGATACACTCTATCAGAGCTTCTAAATGCAACTGTATGTTAGACATAAACTACATCTTTTAAGATATATTTTTTAGCATATGGTTTGAGGTATTTTTCACGCGCAAGGTCAACATTTCTTCCAAAAGCATTTGAGAGGTATTTTTTCAAAGAAAGTTTTAAATCATGTATATTTGGGGTTCCTTCTTCTATATCGATAAGAAGGTCAACATCACTATCTTCTTTTTGCTCATCTTTTGCAAATGAACCAAATAAGCCAATTTTAGTTATATGATACGTTTCTGATAAAAATTTACGATTTTGTTTTAAGAAGTCTAAGATTTCTGTTTTGGTATTCATAGTTAAAACTCCCTCTTAAACAAATTATAACATTTATTTAAAATTTCGTTTTTACTTTAGAAGTAAGCGTGGCGGACAGAGAGGGATTCGAACCCTCGGTCAGGTTAACCCGACGCATCCTTAGCAGGGATGTGGTTTCAGCCAACTCACCCATCTGTCCAAGTACTTAAAAAGTAGACCGAAATTATACCATTTAAAGATAATAAGACGCTTAAAATAGAAAACTTTAAGCGTCTTATATGCTAAATGTAGCTTACGTCTCTTCCTTTAGTAAGCTTTTCTAAGAGTTTTTGCAGTTTTTTAACTTCTGCATCACCTGAGAGTTTTGCTTCAGCGATTTTATCTTTGAGCATCGCTATCATCTCAACTTTACCCAAAATCTTCATCTTTGCTCCTTCTAGGTTTTTCTAAAAAAAAGCAAAAAACATTCCTAAGGGTGCGCAACAACTCCGTTATAAAAAACTGTACATTTGTCATTGTTTTGTGTGCCTAGAAGATTTTTCGACTTTCCAAACAATGAACTAGCCATGTTAACTACTGATTTAACAGCATTTTCATCTAGCTTTATACTAGGTTTACTAAATGTCCCTTCTATACTTTGAGAGTACTTAGCACAACCTTTTTTATCTAAAATCCCGACCTTTAGATCCAAAAACTTTTCATTTACAAGTTCGAGTGCACCTTTGAGTGCTACTCGGTTTTTACCAGTAGCCAATGCAACATCTGAGAGTTTGGTAGTTCCCTTGGTAACATCAAGCTTTACATGTAAATGTTTTAAAAGTGTAGAACCACCCTTCAAAGCACTATAAGCCCCTACTCCATCACTTGATTTTGAAAGTGCAAAACCAACAGGCCCCGCAACTAAAAAAGAACCTATATCGACCATGTCTATATTTTGTGATTTATCATAATTGCCCAACATTTTGTCTATATCATATCCCTTTAAACCTACCCCTTTTCCTTCAAAAAAGAGTTCACCACTAAGAGCCTTTTTCATCTCTTTATCACTGCCTAAAACAGTAGAAAGTTTTGTTTGTAGGCTTAAAACACCAGTTAACAAATCTGTTTCTAAAATCTCTTTTGAAAAATTTTCTAGTTTTAGTTGAGGGATATTTTGAGAAAAATCAACCTTAGGATTTTTAAAGTTTAAATCTAACTTTGCATTACCACTAGCTTTTGAACCAAAGATGGTATAGCCAAGAGTATCTAAAGTAGCAACAGCCTCTTTAAACGTTACTTTTGATTTGATGTCTAAGATACTGTACTTTTGAAACTGGAGTTTTTTTATCATTGCATCTGCAACAAATGAGAGAGCTTTTAACGGTTCTTTTTTCGCATCATAGCCTATGTTTTGAACAAGCAAATCAAAATCTTCTATCTTCGCTTCACTTTTAGCTTGTAAGTCTTTATAAACTAAATTTACATTTTCTATGCGTACTTCATCAACATTTACCAAAGGTATGCTTGCTTTTTCTTCCTTAGCTGGCGCAGCTTGAGTTTGCGATGTTTGAGTACTCGCTTGTTTGTCAACTTCAAAGTTAAATTTTCCATTTGCTTCTTTTATGATTTGTACATCTAAGTTTGAAAGCAATAGATAATCAACCTTTATCTCTTGAAACAAAAAAGGAATCACTTCGATAGCAACACCAAAATCTTGAAGCTTTGCAAAAGGCTTTTCACCCACTTTTGCTATGCTTATATCTTTTACATGTAAACCAACAGGAGAGAAAGACAAAGAGATATCTCCTGCTATATTAAGCTCATAGCCAGTTTTTTCTTTGATTTGTTGTGAAAGCTGTGGTTTATACTTGTTAAAATCTATCATACTGATAGTCACAACCAAACCTACTATGACCAAACCCAAAAGAATCGTCGTACCTATAAAAAACTTCTTTATCATTTTTCTTCCTTTGTTAGATTTGTTCTAAGATTTTCTGCGTTACTCCTAGAGGATCGCCACTTTGATATATAGGACGTCCAACTACGATAAAATCAGATTTTTGCTCTCGTGCCATCTTCACATCTGCTACTCTTTTTTGATCACCTTGTGCTTCTTGATTTGGTCTGATACCAGGAGTTAACGTCAAAAAATTACTTGTTGTTTCTTGTTTGATGAGTAAACTCTCATAAACAGAGCAAACAACACCGTTTAATCCGCTAGCATAAGCATCTTTCGCAAACTGTGCCGCTTTTTTTGCTATCTTTTCGTTGTATATAGCAAAGAAAGAGTTTTCATCAAAGCTTGTCAAAGCAGTTACCGCTAAAACTAAAGGGGGATTTTGTACACTAGATAGCCTTTGCATAACCAAGCTCATAGCTTCTTTTCCACTTGAAGCATGGACATTAAACATATCCACACCAAGACTTACCATGGATTCAGCAGCATCTGCCATCGTATTTGGGATATCATAAATTTTTAAATCCAAAAATATCTTAAAATTTGGATTTATAGCTTTGATTTCTTCCAAAAGAGGTTTACCATCTCTGATAAAAGAACGAAGTCCTACTTTTAGCCAAACATCTTCACTTTTTAGTAGTTTGGCTAATTCTAAATTCTCCTTTTTACTTGGTAAATCAAGAGCTACGCATAATTCCATATCATCTCCATTTATATCTTTTTGATTTGGCACTGAGTGCAAAGCAAAGGCATCTTACAAGAGCTTCCACTTCTATAAGAATTACTTTTCTTTGTTTGTTTTTATAGCGTCTAAAACACCATTTATAAACTTAGGACTCGTGTCATTGCAAAGTTTTTTTGCAAGCTCTATCGCTTCGTTGATAACAACTGCATCATCTAATTCACTATACAAGAGTTCATAAGCACCCAAACGTAAAATCGCTCGCTCTATGTTTCCGATGTTAGCCAAATCCCACTCTTTTAGATAGAGATTTATGATTTTATCAACCTCTTCTAAATGAAGTTTGATACCGTTATACAAATCAAGTGCAAACTCTTTTTGTTTATTTCTTATCTTTTTTTCTTCAAAAATATCATCTAAAAACTTATCAATACCTTCATTGCCTATATCGCTAGCGTATAAAAGTCCTACGATACTCTCTCTTACTTGATGTCTTGTTGCCATTATAATTTCTCATATAGGCTTATCATCTCGATAAGTCCTGTCATAACTTCAAAGCCTTTGTTTCCTGCTTTGCTACCTGCTCTCTCAATCGCTTGTTCTATCGTGTCTGTTGTTAACACACCAAATACTACTGGTGTTTGGTATTTTAAACCACATGTCGCTACACCTTTTGTCGCTTCTGCTGCAACATAATCAAAATGAGGAGTACTTCCTCTTATAACAGCACCTACACAACAAACTGCATCATACTTACCACTTGAGAGAACTTTATCTAATGCCAAAGGTATCTCAAATGCCCCTGGTACAAGTATCAAATCAAGATTTTTTTCATCTCCACCATGACGGATAAAAGCATCACGAGCACCTTCTACTAATCTATCTGTAATGATATGGTTGAATCTTGCATTGATGATAGCAACTTTTTCACTGCCATTTAATGACAATTTACCTTCTATGATATTCATATCGCTTTCCTTAAATGTATGTAATCTTATAATTATACTAAAGTTTTACTTTAGACTATTTTGTATCGCTTGGATACTTTTGATTGTCAGGTCTAATTCTTCTAAATCCAACATATTTGGTCCATCGCAAAGAGCCTCACAAGGGTTTGTATGCGTTTCAAAGAAAAATCCATCCACACCAACACCAGCAGCAGCACGAGCAAGCGGTGCAACAAACTCTCTTTTTCCGCCACTACTTCCTCCTGCCATACCTGGCATCTGTACAGAGTGTGTAGCATCGAAAACCACAGGTGCAAACTCTCTCATGATGAGAAAACTTCTCATATCAACCACTAAGTTTCCATATCCAAAAGTACTTCCTCGCTCAGTGAGCCAAACACCATTTTTACGAGCAGCTTCATACCCCTCTTCACTCTCACCTCTAGTTTCTAAAACCTTCTTAACAGAGTATTTCATATCTGCTGGGTTGAGAAACTGCCCTTTTTTTATGTTTACCACAGCTTTTGTTTTGGCAGCGGCAACTAAAAGGTCGGTTTGTCTACATAAAAAAGCTGGTATCTGTAAAACATCAACAACTTCGCCAACAGGAGCTGCTTGATAACTCTCATGGATATCTGTTAAAAGTTTAAAACCAAAGGTCTTTCTCACTTCTTCAAGCAGCTTTAAGCCCTCATCTAAACCTGGACCTCTAAAGCTGTTTATGCTTGTTCTGTTAGCTTTGTCAAAACTCGATTTAAAATAAAAATCTATACTTTTGTCTTCATGATACTTGACCAATTTTTCTGCGACACTAAGGAGTAAATCTCTACTTTCTATTGCACAAGGTCCTGCTATTAAAATCATCTATTATGCCTTTTATTATGATATTTGTGATTATAACAAATGAGTATAAAAACTAAGGTAAAAGCTTTGTTATAAAATTATTTTTCTCTAGCAACCAAGATACCACCTAAGATAACTAAAGCTATCCCAATAGCACCCAAAACATCTGGCAAAGCATCTCCTAGCATAACTCCGATGATGAGAGCAAAAAGTATATTTACGTAGCTCACTGCACCCACTATCCCTGCTTTTGTTACGCCATAAGCTTTTGTCATGTAAGTTTGAGCGATAGTTGCACTAAAACCCATCCCTAAGATATAAAACCAAGCTTCAAACTCTGGAACTACGAACTGCGCTTTCAAAAATGAAAAAGCCCCAACACTCACAAAATCATTAAAATAAAGTAGAAACATCGGACCAATCGTTCCAACAAGCATAAAAGAGAGAACTATGATTCTCGTATCATAATACTTTTTTAACTCTCTCACACTCGTATAAGCCAAAGCTGCTCCAATACCACTAAAAACTCCCAAAACATCTGTGATATCTAGCTTCAATCCATCTGGTTTCATAATCAAAACAATCCCAACAAAACCTATAATGAGTGCTAAAACTTCTTTGATACCCAACCTCTCTTTTAAAAACCAAAAAGCTAAGATAGCAGTAAACATCGGTGAAGTTCTCGAAAAAGTCATTGCATCAGCCAAAGAGATGTGTGCTATGTTATAAAAGAAAGCAACGAGTGCCAAAAATCCCATCAAACCACGAAAAAGAAGTAAAAAAGGTTTCCCACCAACTTGCGATATAGGGACTTTAAAAAGTGTTATAGCTATGAGAAAAACGCCTATGATATTTCTAAAAAACACAACTTCTAAAGAGGGCATAAGATGGCTTAACTCTTTTGCAAATGCTCCCATAATAGCAAAACAAAAGGAAGCAAAAAACATATATAAAACACCCAAATTTATCTTTTTAATCAACCAATTCTCCTCTTATATCCCCAAACAATATAACATCTTTTAAAACAGCACTTTTTACTATCCCATCTTCTCTTAGATTTACTAGAAGTTCACCTTTTTTACTTGCAAAAATCTTATCATTTATCGTTACTTTAAGATACTCTCCATCTTCCAAAGAAAACTCTTTTTTGATTTTTTCATGCTCTGTGATCTTTTGTATATCTATACGTCCATCTTTTTTATTTGCACCAACAGCATAGAGCGAAAAATCTTGTACATGTAAAGATTTTAAAAGCATTTTGAAGTTAAAAAACAAAGACAAAAGGTCATTCTCACTAAAATAAGATAACTCCTCTTGACTTTGTGAAACTAATTTTGAGTTTATCTCTTTTTGTTTCACAAGTAAAATCTTTTTTGTGGCATGAGAAAAAGTATAAGTTTTTATATCTCTTTGCGTGAAAAACTCTCTTTTCTCCAAAGTTACACTACTTTTTTCTCTTTGTACTATTTTTTTATAAACATGAGGGACTAAAAGACCATTTGCATCAACTTCACCACTACTATGGAACCATTCTTGTCTGTTGCCACTCAAAAAAGCTGAAAAACCTGTTGTATAGGCATACATAGAAATTTCATATGTTCTATCTTCTTTTACATGTAAAGACGCTTTTGCCATGCCAACTTCTCCAAAGATACCAAAACTTACTTTATAGGTAGCTTCTAAGTTTTTTGCGTAACCAAAAGAGAAAAGAAGAAAGATAAAACAAAAAAATCGCAACATAAACTCCTTTTGAAGAGTTTTATTTTACAAAAGATTGTGTTAAAATTCCTTGATAATTCCAAGGGAGTGCTTTATGCAAGAAATTTTAAATTACACCGTTTTTGATATAAGAATTTTAGACCTTTCGATAGCTATTATTATCTTGATGCTCTCTTTTTTGCTACGTCAGGTTATCAGTAAAATCATCATAAAAACGCTTAAAGAGCTAACTGCTAAAACAAAAACAACCCTCGATGACACTATCGTAGAAGTTTTAGAAGAACCCTTGAAGCTTTCAAGTGTAGTTTTTGGTTTTTTTCTTGCAAAAGAGTGGCTTCATATAGAAACTTTTGACGGATTCCTCTCTTCTGTCGTAAAATCTTTTGCACTTTTTATACTTTTTTGGATTTTATACAGACTCATTGATAATTTTGAAATCTTTTTTATCAAGTTTTCTCAAAAATTTGGAAAAGAGTTGAGCAAAGATATAGAAAACTTCATCATAAAAACACTCAGACTCATCATCATAGTAATTGCTATTATGAGCATTTTACAAGAGTGGGGCATCAATGTTACAGCTTTTGTCGCTTCTTTAGGTTTAGTGGGTATGGCATTTGCCCTTGCTGCAAAAGACACAGCGGCAAACCTCTTTGGTTCCTTAGTGATTTTCACAGATAGACCTTTTAAGATAGGAGATTGGATACAAACTCCACAAGTTGAAGGAACTGTCGAAGAGATAGGTATACGCTCAACAAAAGTAAGAACATTTGCACAAGCTCTTGTGAGCGTTCCTAATGCAAATATAGCCAACGAAGCTATAACAAACTGGTCTCGTATGGGGAAAAGACGTATCAAGATGAGATTAGGACTAACTTACGCTACGAACACAAATCAAATGAATCTCATCCTTGAGCAAATCCGCCAAATGCTCAAAGACCATTCACAGATTCATCAAGATACTATTATGATATATTTTGATGAGTTTTCTGACAGCTCTTTGAGTCTTTTTTGCTACTTTTTTACGAAAACTACTGTTTGGGCAGAGTATCTTCAAGTAAGAGAAGATGTGAACCTTAAAATCATGAAAATCGTAGAAGACAACAAAGCCTCTTTTGCTTTCCCATCACAATCTCTTTATATAGAAAAGTTACCAG
The DNA here is from genome assembly GCA_002742765.1 of Sulfurospirillum sp. UBA12182. Taxonomy (GTDB): domain Bacteria; phylum Campylobacterota; class Campylobacteria; order Campylobacterales; family Sulfurospirillaceae; genus UBA6810. The sequence goes on from DLUF01000042.1 coordinate 89,563, forward strand.
ATAAGAGCATGATTTAGCATTTTAAAAAGTGCCTTGTGATATAATTTTAGTTTTGTTATATAAGAATTTAAAACTACTTTAGATATAATCTTCTACTTTTTTACAGGTAGGAGATTTTATGAAACGCGCGATTAATTTTGGTGCAGGACCATCTGCAATAGCAACCGAAGTACTTTTAGAAGCACAAAAAGAATTATTAGATTTTAGAGGTTCTGGCCTTTCTATCATGGAAGCTTCTCATAGATCAAAACTTTATGAAGATATCCACAATGAAGCGATTACTCTCATGAGAGAACTTTATAAAATACCAGAAAATTATGAAGTTATGTTTATACAAGGTGGAGCATCACTCCAGTTTGCTATGATTCCTATGAACCTTAGCAAAGGTGGTGTTGCACAGTATGCTGATACAGGAACATGGTCATCAAAAGCTATCAAAGAAGCAAAAATCCAAAAGCTAAATGTCGAGGTTGTTGCAAGTTCTAAAGAGAGCATATACAACCATATACCTTCAGATATCAAGTTTAGCGATGATGCTGATTTTGCCCATATAACTTCAAACAACACTATCTATGGAACACAATTTAAAGAATTTCCAAGCACAAAAGCACCTTTAGTGGTTGATGCTTCAAGCGATATATTTTCTTATCCGATTGACTGGTCTAAAGTAGATGTACTTTTTGCTGGCGCTCAAAAAAATGCAGGACCTTCTGGTGTAACTATCGTTATCATGAGAAAAGACCTCATCGAATCTGGGGCAACAGACATCCCTACGATGTTACAATACAGAACATATAGCGAAAACAATTCTCTATACAACACGCCTCCAACTTTTGGTATCTATATCATCTGGCTTATCATGAAGTGGATTAAAGAAAAAGGTGGTATCGAGGCGATGGAAGAGCTAAATATCAAAAAAGCTGCTCTTTTATATGATGCTATTGATAATTCTAATGGTTTTTATGTAGGACACGCACAAAAAGATTCACGCTCACTCATGAATGTATCTTTTAACATTAAAGATAAAAACGCCGAGCTTGAAGCAAAACTTATCAAAGAAACTGAAGCTGCTGGCATGATTGGACTGAAAGGACATCGTTCTGTTGGAGGACTTCGAGCTTCTATCTACAATGCGATGAGCATCGAAGGCATTGAAGCACTCGTGCAACTCATGGAAAAATTTGCAAAAGAAAATTCTTAAAGGCTTAGTATGTACAAAATCCAAACACTCAACAAAATCTCATCACGTGGCTTAAATCTTCTACCTCATGACAACTATGAGGTAGCTAGTGAATTTGCAAATCCAGATGGCATTATATTGCGTAGTTTTAAAATGCACGATATGGAACTCCCACGCTCACTCAAAGCCATAGCAAGAGCAGGAGCTGGCGTAAACAATATCCCTATAGAAAAATGTTCTCAAAAGGGCATCGTTGTATTTAACACTCCAGGAGCAAATGCAAATGCTGTTAAAGAATTAGTACTAGCAGGAATGTTACTAGCTTCTCGTGATATCATTGGTGGAGTGAATTGGGCGCAAAGTATCAAAGATAAAGAAAATGAAGTGCCAGCTCTCATCGAAAAAGGAAAAGCTGACTTTGCAGGATGTGAACTCAGAGGTAAAAAACTAGGAGTTGTAGGGCTAGGAGCTATCGGTGCGATGGTTGCTAATGATGCTTTGAGTCTAGGTATGGAAGTTATAGGGTATGACCCTTACCTCTCAGTAGAAGCAGCTTGGAGTTTATCAAGTGAAGTTCAAAAAGCAAGTGGTTTAGAGAGCCTTTTAAAAGAGGTTGACTATCTTACTATCCATGTACCTCTTCTTGATAGTACAAAGGGCATGTACAATGCTGAAAAATTCGCCATGATGAAAAATGGTGTAAAAATCATGAATTTTGCTCGTGGAGAGCTTATCAATAACGAAGATATAAAAGCAGCTCTAAAAAGTGGAAAAGTAGGAGCTTATGTAACTGATTTTCCAACTGCTGAACTTTTAGGAGTCAAAGGAGTTATCCCTGTACCTCATCTTGGTGCTTCAACAGAAGAATCAGAAGAAAACTGCGCTATGATGGCAGCCCAACAGCTAAAGAACTTTTTAGAAACAGGCAATATCAAAAACTCTGTTAACTTTCCAAACTGTGAGTTAGAAAAAAAAGAGGATAAAAAAAGAATTATTATCGCAAATAAAAACATACCAAATATGATAAGCCTTATTACCACTCTTTTGGCAGAGAACAATATCAACATCTATGATATGCTCAACAAAAGTAAGCAAGATATCGCTTACAACATCATAGATACTGACGATGATGTCTCAAATGATATATTGGAGAAAATCTTAGGTATCAATGGTATCTTAATGGCAAAAGTTTTAGACTAAATCTTTTTACATGTAGAAGCAAAGCCCTTCTACATGTTCTCTCTTCAATAAAGAAATATGCTATAATATAAAAGATAAATAAATCCTCTGCATTTTTTAATCAATTTTTTTACATGTAAGATAAATCAAGGAAATCAATGAAAACTGTTGCAATAATAGGCTTGCCAAATGTTGGAAAAAGTTCTCTTTTTAACCGTATTGCAAAAGAGCGAATCGCTATAACAAGTGATTTTAGCGGTACAACAAGAGATGTTAAAGACAAAGAAGTGCTTATTCTTGATAGACCTTGTGTCATCATCGATACAGGCGGTCTTGATAGCTCAAATGAAATGTTTGAAAATGTCAAAATCAAATCCCTCGAAGCAGCCCAAAATGCTGATATAATCATCATGATGGTTGATGGTAAACTTTTACCAAGTGACGAAGAAAAGAAGATATTTTACTCTTTACAAAAATTTAATAAACCTATCGCTCTTGTTATCAACAAAATAGACAATGACAAAGAGATGCAAAACGCTTGGGAATTTGATGAATTTGGTGCTCAAAAAGTTTTTCCTATATCTGTATCACATAACAGAGGAGTAACTGCTCTTTTCAAATGGATAGCAGAATTTTTACCAGCACCTTTAGTTGAGCCTGAATTAGACATCGAAGAAGATGAAGAAGATATCGACTTGGAAACTCTTTTACAAAAAGAAGAAGAGATACCAGAAGAAGATGAGAATGAATCAAACCAAATCAATGTAGCTATCATCGGAAGAACCAATGTCGGGAAAAGCTCCTTACTCAATGCTCTAGTCGAAAAGGAGAGAGCTGTTGTAAGTTCGATTGCAGGAACTACTATCGACCCTGTGGATGAGTTTATAGAGTATGAAGATAAAGTTATCAACTTTGTGGATACAGCAGGACTTAGACGACGTGGGAAGATAGAAGGTATCGAGAAATTTGCTCTTATGCGAACAAACAAAATGCTAGAGAGTGCTGATATCGCTCTTTTAGTTTTAGATGCAAGTGAGCCTTTTAAAGAACTTGATGAGAGGATAGCAAATCTAGCCGATACAAATAACTTAGCAGTTATCATCGTTTTAAACAAATGGGATAAGGCGTATGAAGAGTATGAAAAAGTTATAGATGAGATAAAATTTAGATTCAAATTTTTAGCATATGCACCTATCATCACAGTTTCAGCCCTCTCGAAAAAAAGAGTACATAAGCTAAAAGACCTCATCTTGCAAGTTTATCAAAACTACTCCCAACGCATACCAACTTCAAAATTAAATGAACTCTTTAAAGAGGCAGTTAGTAAACATCATATGCCTTCAGATAAAACAAAAGAGGTAAAAATCTATTTTGCAACACAATATGATATCAAACCACCTCGTATCGTTTTAGTTATGAACAGACCAAAAGCACTCCATTTTAGTTATAAAAGATATCTCATGAATCAACTAAGAGAAAAGTTTGAGCTAGAGGGTACTCCTGTTTTGCTCTATGCAAGAAAAAGAGGAGAGAGAGATGAGGGAGAAGCCTTATGAGTAAAAACTACATTCTCATAGGCTTTATGGGAGTAGGAAAAGGCACTATCGCTAGAGGTTTAGTTCAAGCTTCTAACTTCGTAGCCATCGATACAGATGATTTGATAGAGAGTATGGAAAATCGAAAAATCAAAGAAATCTTTGAAGATGAAGGAGAGGAGTATTTTAGAGCACTTGAAACGAAGGTAGCAAAGTGGCTAGAAAAAAGTGTAAAAAACTCTCTCATCTCAACAGGTGGTGGTTTTTATAAAGTTAAAAATCTCAAGAAGATAGGCAAAGTTATCTATCTAAAATCTAGCTTCGAAGCTATCCTAACTCGCCTAAAAGAGCATCCAAACGCGGATGCAAAGTTAAAAAAACGTCCACTTTTGCAAGACTTGGATAAGGCAAAAAAACTCTACGAACAAAGGGTAAAAGAGTATGAAAAATGTGCTGATTTTACCGTTGATGTTGAAAACAAAAAGATTGAAAAAATCGTCAAAGAGATCTTACTTCGCATAAAAGATAAAAACTAAGAGGAAGAGTGCCGCTTCACTCAACCTCTTCTTTAGCTTCTTTTTGATATAATCTAGTCATTTTATAATGCAATTATGTTTAGGAAACAAAATGACAAGAGTTCTAACTGGTATCCAGCCATCAGGTGCACTTCATATAGGAAACTATTTTGGTGCGATAAAACAAATGACTGATTTACAAGATAGTAGTGATCTGTTTATCTTTATCCCAAATTATCATGCGCTCACTTCGCTCAAAGATGGACAAGCACTCAAAAACAACACACTTGATGCAGCAATCACACTTTTATCTTTAGGAATTGATCCAAATAAAGCGACCTTTTATGTTCAATCAGACATCAAAGAAGTCTTAGAGCTTTACTGGATACTCTCAGGATATACGCCTATGGGACTGTTAGAGAGAGCTCATAGCTATAAAGACAAAGTCGCTAAAGGCATCGCAGCAAACCATTCACTTTTTTCGTATCCTGTTTTGATGGCAGCAGATATCTTACTGTACGATGCAAACGTAGTTCCTGTTGGTAAAGACCAAATCCAACATGTTGAAATCACACGTGATATCGCTATCAAGTTCAACAATGAACACGGAGAGATTTTTACTCTTCCTGATTTTAAAGTTGATGAAAACGTTGCAACTGTTCCAGGACTTGATGGTGCTAAAATGAGTAAAAGTTATGGCAATACCATAGACATTTTTAACGATGAAAAAAGCCTTAAAAAAACAGTGGGCAAAATCATCACCGACTCTACCCCGCTAGAAGAACCAAAAGAGTTTTCTACATGTAATGTTTATGCTTTATGTAAACTCTTCTTAGATGAAGCAGGACAAAAAGAACTCCAACAAAGATATAAGCAAGGTGGCGAAGGTTATGGACACTTTAAAATGTATCTTAAAGAGCTTATTTGGGACTACTTTAAAGAAGCTAGAGAAAAAAGAGAGTACTACTTAAACAATATCAATGAAGTGTACGATATACTCGAAAATGGAGCAAGTAAAGCTAGAAAAATAGCTCAAAACAAAATGCAAATTATCAGAGATGCTGCTGGCATCTATCGTTAGGAAAACAGATGTTAGATATAAAACTTTTACAAAATGATTTTGACAACGTTAGAGAAAAACTCAAAAAGAAAAAGGTTGATGAGACTCTTTTAGAAGAGATAAAAAGTATCTCTTTAGAGCTAAAAGAGAAAAAAAAGATTCTTGAAGATTTACAAGCAGAACAAAATGCCAAGAGTAAGCTTTTTGGAGTATATGCAAAAGAGGGGAAAAATTTAGAGGAGCTTAAAAGCGAACTCTCTCAAAACAAAGAAAAAGTTGCACTCTTAAACACACAAGTTAAAGAGATAGAAGAAAAACTTTCTATCATAGCAAGTACTATCCCTAATATCCCCGATGAGAGCGTACCTGAAGGTGCTGATGAAGAAGACAATATCGAGATAAAGAGAGTTCTCACCCCACCTACTTTCTCTTTTGCACCAAAAGAGCATTGGGATTTGGATGTAGATTGGCTTGATTTTGAAAGAGGAGTTAAACTCGCTAAAAGCAGATTTACAGCTCTTCGTGGAACAGGCGCAAAACTCTCTCGTGCTTTGATTAATTATATGCTTGATTTCAATGCAAAACGTGGTTATCAAGAAGTTTGTGTTCCTTATATCGCAAATCGTGATACACTAACAGGAACAGGGCAACTTCCAAAGTTTGAAAATGATCTTTTTAAGCTTGATGGAGAAGACCTTTTCTTAATCCCAACAGCTGAAGTTCCTGTGACAAATCTTTTTAGAGATGAGATTTTAGATGTTTCAATGCTTCCTATAAAGATGACTTGTTATAGTGAATGTTTTAGAAAAGAAGCTGGAAGTGCTGGGCGAGATACAAGAGGAATGATAAGACAACACCAATTTTCTAAAGTTGAATTAGTCTCGATAACCAAGCCCGAAGAGAGTGATTTAGTTTTTGATGACATGGTTGCTTGTGCGAGTGATTTACTCACTTCTTTAGGACTTGCTCACCGACTTGTTATGCTTTGTGGAGGTGATCTTGGATTTAGTGCTGCAAAGACTGTTGACCTTGAAGTTTGGTTCCCTGGACAAAACCGATACAGAGAGATAAGCTCTGTTTCAAATACACATGATTTTCAAGCAAGACGAGCAATGATACGTTACAAAGATGAGAAAAAAAATAGGCTTGTTCATACACTCAATGGCTCTTCATTAGCCGTAGGTAGAACGCTGATAGCTATCATGGAAAACTATCAAAACGAAGATGGAAGCATTACTATACCAAGCGTATTAGAGAGGTATATGTAATATGAAAGTAAATTTATTTGCTGGTCTGAGTTTCTGTGAAAACGAAGATGGAAGTATTACGATACCTGAAGTTTTAAAAGCTTACATGTAAGGAACTATAATTCATGGCTGAAGAAGAGATTATCATTTTAGAATCTGATGATGATTCTTTAATTGATGCAACAGAAGATATAGATATTCCTCTAGGAGATGACTCTTTAGAACTTGAAGAAGAGCAACAAAAAGAGGAAGAACAAAAAAGTAAAGACGAGACAAAAAAGAAGAAGCAAAAGCTTATTCTTATCTCTTCTGTTGCTGGTGTTTTTTTACTTTTGATTCTATTTGTCGTTGTGTTGTTTAACCTCAAAGACTCTTCTTCTGCTGATGTTGCCGATATCGATGAAGCACAAATCGTTAAAACATTAACCAACAAAGACAGACCCTTACAATTTTCTCCCTCAAAACTAGAAAATATGATAAAAAAAGCAAATGTACTTTATGAAAGAGGAAACAAAAGTGAAGCTTTAAAAATCTACGAACAAATCGCCACTTTTAATGAAGCCATTTCATACTATAACATTGGTGTTGCGCAGATGAAAGACAAAAATTATCAAGAGGCGCTAAACTCTTTTAAAAAGGCGATTGATAATCAAGAACAAAGATGTGTTAGTGCCATTAACGCTGCTGTTTGTGCTTTAGAGTTAAACCAACAAGAACTTTTCAAGTACTACATCGATTTAGCTTACACTTATCTACCGATGGAGAGTAATTCCCCTCTTTACTCATACTATGTTGGATTGATTCATTATTATAAAAATTTCTATTTTGAAGCACTTTCTGCTTTTTCACATCCTAATGCTCAGTATTATAAACAAAAGCATAATTATCTAGCTTCTAAGATACTAGCTTCGATGGATATAAACAATTTTGCCCTAGAGCATTTAGAAAAAACATCTGATGTTACAGATAGTTTAACTCTGGGCTTACTCTATGCAAGATTAGGCGAATATAACATAGCTTTAAACCACTTAGTAAAAGCAACACAAAATACGAATGAACCACTTAAAGCTAGAATCGCTTTAGCTTTAGTACAAAACAAACTAGGTAAACTAGAACAAAGTGCAAGCCTTTTAAAACAAATGTATAAAGATTATAAAGAGGAAGCAACTCTAGTTTATCCTATCAAGACCACACTGAAAAAATCCCTTTTTGACATCAATCTTGCACAAAAAGAGTTTGACAAAGAGTTATTTTTCAATGACGAGAGAACATACTCTTTACTCTTTTACTTTGCCCCTTTTAAAGTTTTTAACGCAAAACAAACTATCGATTACATTCGTAAAGGAAGTATGAATGTTTTTATCGATGAAATCGGTCCTGCTCTTTCTTATCTCAAACAAAGTTCAACCATCTCAAAAGTAAATATCTCGATTTCAGCAGGGATTAAAAAAGCTCTTAACTTCCATACAAAAGCTGCAAATGATATCTTTAAAAACATGATTGCAACTTATCCAAAGCACTCTATTTTACACTATAATTTAGCTTTAACCTATGCGCAAATGTCAGACTTTACCCAAGCATATAAACACTTTAAAACAAGCTATCACTTAGATAACAAAAACTATCTTGCTGGTGCTTTTGCTATCATGAATGGCTTGCTTATCAATGAAGATGTCACTAAACTGAGTGAAGATGTAAAAGATAGTATCGCAACAGATGAAACGCTCAAAGAGTCTAATCTGTTTATCTCTCTTATCCACTTAACAGAAAACAATCAACTCTCACTCACAAGATGGATGGAAGAAGAAAAAGCAAATACTCCTTTAAATGTTGTGTTAGATACTATCATCGCAAAAAAGAGTTTAAATGAAAATGTCTACCGCCAAAAAGCAGCCCTTTTACAATCTCTTCTTCCAAAAGATATCATGGCTAATCTTTTAAACTTCAACATCAAGAACAATAAAAACGATATAAAAGAGTATGCAAAAGCTATACAAATTGATTTTAAAAAATTAGAACTTGACTATGATGCTTTTTATTATGGTCCAAGACTTGTCAAACAGCAATACACCAAACTTTTACAGATAGGCGGACTACTCCATCATGAAAGAGAAAAACTGATAAAAAGAGCTGAATTAGAACGTGATGATCCAGCTGCTATCATGCAAACTTTGGCATATCTTAGTATCTATACCCATAATTTTGAAGAAGCCTATACACTGTATAATCAACTTATAGACCAGTATAAAGAAAATGACACGAGAACTGTTTTTTTAGCTGCTGTTGCTAGTATCGGAGCGAATCATCCAGAAAATGCTGTTGCACTCTTAGAACTCTCAAAGCTTATTGACCCAACAAATATGGAAAGTCGTTATGGCTTAGGTCTTTTGTACCACGAAGAGAAAAATTTTGAGGGGGCTACCATACAGTATATGAAGATAGGAGACAGTGACTTCCAATCTCGCTACTTTAGTTTTGCAATTGAGAGATAAAAAGAGTCTTTACATGTAAAGACTCTTTTGTTTATATTTAGATATTTGCCCCTGTTTTATCTTTGATACTTCTAAGTCCTTCTTTCATAGACATATAACTGTTTAATGCTCCGATATAAGCTTTTGCAGTTGCTAACATCGTATCCACACTAAGTCCATGCCCCATGATAGCTGGCTTACTCTCATCAAAGACCACTTTAACAACAACACGTGCTAGTGCATCTTTTCCCTGAGTTACCGCATCAACTTTATAATCTTTTAACTCTCCACTTACTCCACACACTCTGTCTATAACTTTAAACACAGCATCCATCGTTCCATTTCCGATAGCAGCATCTGTAATCTCTTCTCCTTCGTGTCTGATAGTTACAGCAGCATTTGGAACCCCACCAGGATTACAATCACTAAGTTGTAAAGTTACCAACTCAAAAACTTGAGGAATTTTTGTTATCTCTTCTGCGATTAAAGCTCTGATGTCATCATCAAAAATCTCTTTTTTTGCATCTGCTAAAACTTTAAATCTCTCAAATGCCTCGTTGATTTCTTCATCTTTCAAATTAAAGCCAAAACTAGATAACTTATCTTTAAAAGCATGACGACCAGAGTGTTTTCCTAAAACGATAGAGTTTTTATCTAATCCTATATCTTTTGCATTCATGATTTCGTAAGTTTGTGTATGTTTTAAAACGCCATCTTGATGGATACCACTTTCATGAGCAAAAGCATTTTTCCCTACTATTGCTTTGTTTGGTTGAGGCTCAATCCCTGTAATCGTTGAGACTAATTTACTTGTAGGATAAATCTCTTTGATATTGATGTTTGTATCATAATTTTGAAATACATCTTTTCTGGTTTTAAGTACCATTACTATCTCTTCTAAAGCCGCATTTCCAGCTCTTTCTCCCAAACCATTGATAGTACACTCGATTTGTCTTGCTCCTGCTTCTATACAAGCCAAAGAGTTTGCAACAGCTAATCCTAAATCATTATGGCAATGAACAGAAAGTACAGCTCTCTCACCTACACTCTGTTTTAACTCTTTGATGATTTGAGCCATTTCACTAGGCATCCTATACCCAACAGTATCTGGGATATTTAAAGTCGTTGCTCCAGCATTTATAACAGCATCTAAGATCTCTTTCATAAAACCAACATCGCTTCTTCCAGCATCTTCACAAGAAAACTCAACATCATCACAAAAAGTTTTCGCATAAGATACTGCTTCAACTGCTTTTTTGATGACTTGATCTGGTGTCATCTTTAATTTATACTCCATATGTATAGGACTTGTAGCTATAAAAGTATGGATTCTCCTCATCTTTGCATGAGCGATTGCCTCACCAGCAGCTTTGATATCTCTCTCAAGTGCACGTGCAAGTGAACATACAGTTGAGTTTTTTACCTGCTCACTAATTCTAGCAATTGCATCAAAATCACCAGGACTCGCAGCTGCAAAACCTGCTTCAATGATATCTACTCCCAATTTTTCTAACTGTAAAGCTAACTGAATTTTCTCCTCAGTATTCATAGAAGCACCAGGGCTTTGTTCCCCATCTCTTAATGTGGTATCAAATATTTTTATTATTTCTGAACTCATTGGTTGAACCTTTTAAAAATTTATAAACATGCATAAAACTTCATCACAACAAGTGTGAAGTAACTTTGGGTTGATTTTACTGTAATTTTTATTAAAAATTTTAGAGGCTAAGCAGCAGGAGGGAGAGAAGCAGGAGAGCGTTATTTCTCTTTTTCATTGAGATTGAGTTTATATCAAAACTTGTCATAACTTCTCCTTTTTAAAAATTTTGTTTATTATACTAAGTTTTTTTCTGTTTTGCAATTGTATAAAAAGTTCTTACAATTCCATAAAGCAAATATGCTGTGATTAAAAGTGTTGTACTCTCGATAGGATAAACATAAAGCATTGAAAAAACGATTATAAGTACAACTAAAACTTTGATAGCATTTGCTTTTTTCAAATCCATTTTTTTGAAACTGGGGTATCTTATATTGCTTACCATCAAGAAGGAAACTAGCCCCATAGAAATCAACATAAAAACTTCAGCACCACGCATAAAAGAGTATTCTAAATAAGTAAGAACCCACATCGTTATCGCAACAGCTGCACCAGGGATTGGCATACCTATAAAAACAGATGGTTCACTAGAAGAGCTCATTACATTGAAACGAGCAAGCCTTATAGCACCAAAAACAACATACATTGCACAAAAAAGTGATCCAACTTTTCCAAAACTATGCCCTACACTAAAGTAAAAAAGCATGGCAGGGGCAACTCCAAAAGCAACTATATCTGCTAAAGAGTCAAACTCTCCACCAAACTTACTCTGTGTGTTAGTAAGTCTTGCAACTCTTCCATCTAGCCCATCAAAGATAAGAGATAAGATGATATAAAAAGCCGCTTTTTCAAAATCACCTCTTACAGAAGCCAAAACACCTATAACACCTAAAAATGCACTTGCAGCAGTGAAAAGATTTGGGATTATATATGCTAATTGTAATTTTCCATCTTCACTTTTAAACTTAGCAAACACTCTGTTTTCCTTTGTGTGCAAAATATCCTAAAACACTCTCACCTGCTTTGATACTATCTCCAACAGCAACTTTGATACGACTATCTAAACTCACAAACAACTCAACACTTCCTTCAACTAAAATCCCAAATCTCTGAGCAGATTTTAAAGGACCGATTGTTTTAAAAAGCTCTATCTTACGGCTAAATGCTCCAGCATTTACTCTAAGAACAACATCAGAAAAACTACTTTTACATGTAAGCTCTACTCTCTCTCCTAAACTTTGAGCAAGTTGAGAATCAGTAGGTAAAAAAAGTCCATATCTTCTTTTTGTTTCACTGATAGATAAAAGAGTTGGTGCTCTTAGAAGTGAAACATCTAAGATAGACTTTTTTATCGTTATTTTAATGAGTTCTTTATCTGAAAATTTTGCCTTTTCTATTTTTTGGATAACTCCATCAATTGGTGCTAAAATCGCAAGTTCATCATCTTCAGCGGGGAGTCTCTCTGGATTTCTAAAAAGATATGCTGTAAATACAAAAACTAAAAAAACTATTGACTGTGCAAAATCAAAAATACTCGCAATAATATACAAAACAAAAAGAACAAAAAGATACTTCCATCCCTCTTTTGCAATAATTTGCGTTGTTGTATGATTTTTCATCATCTATTTTTCACTTTCCTCTTTTTTAGACTCTTCTTGAGGTGGGTTACACATACGAGTTGGCATGTTGTTTTCAAGTTCAAAATCTCTGATGATTTTTCTTAGCTGATCACCATCAATCGTCTCATACTCTTTTAAAGCTCCAACTATATTTTCTATACAGCCTCTATACTCTTCTAAAGTTTTTAAAACAATTTGATAACGCTCACTCAGCATGGATTTCACATAAGAGTCCACATCTTGTGCCATTTTTTCACTATACTCTTTTACAGTTCCACCAGCTAAAAAAGTATTTCTTTGTTTTTCTAAAACCATAAGTCCAGCAACATCACTCATACCATACATACCAACCATAGCTTTGATGATATCGGTTGCGCGCTCTAAATCGTTTCCAGCACCAGTACTAATCTCTCCGATAAAAACCTCTTCAGCAGCTCGTCCACCTAAAAGAACATCAACTTCTGCTACTAATTCATGACGTTGTGCTAAAAATTTATTTTCTTGTGGTGTATTTAAAGTATAGCCAAGTGCCGCTAAACCTCTTGGGATAATAGAAACTTTTGAAACTTTTTTTGCACCTTTGGTAGTCTCTGCGATAAGTGCATGTCCACTCTCATGATAAGCAACGATTCGCTTTTCTTCAGGGTTGATACGTCTACTTTTCTTCTCAAGTCCTGCGATGGCTCGCTCAACTGCTTCTACTAAGTCTGATTGTTCTACGTGTGATTTGTTTTTTCGACCACCTAAAAGTGCCGCTTCATTGATGATATTTGCCAAGTCTGCACCAGCAAGTCCAGCTGTGAGCCTTGCTATCTCTTCGATATCTATATCATCTGCAAGCTTTACCTCTTCTATATGCACCTTTAAGATATCTACTCTTCCTTTAAAATCTGGTTTATCTACCAACACTTGCCTGTCAAAACGACCAGGTCTTAAAAGTGCTGCATCTAAAACCTCAGGTCTGTTAGTTGCTGCTAAAACGATAACAGGAGACTTGTCTGAGCTAAAACCATCCATCTCAGCTAAAAGTTGATTAAGAGTTTGTTCTCTCTCATCATTACCACCCATTTGTCCATTTGCAGCACGACTCTTACCGATAGCATCTATCTCATCTATGAAAACTATAGCAGGTGCTTCTTTTTTTGCATTTTCAAAAAGGTCTCTTACACGACTCGCACCAACACCTACAAACATCTCTATAAAACTAGAACCAGAAACGGAGAAAAATGGAACATCTGCTTCTCCAGCAACTGCTTTTGCTAAAAGTGTTTTCCCAGTACCTGGAGGACCCACAAGTAAAACACCTTTAGGGATTTTTGCACCAAGGTTTATGTAACGACCAGGATGTTTTAAGAAATCAACTATCTCTTTAACCTCTTCTTTTGCCTCTTCAACACCAGCAACATCTTCAAATTTTACTTTTGGTTTTTCCGAATTTACGAGCTTTTTACTGCTCCCCATTCCAAGGATTCCTCCACCCATGTTTTTTTGCATTCGACTTGCAAGAAACATCCAAATACCAAAAAATATAAAGATAGGTAAAACCCAAGAAAAAAGAATTTCTGTAAAGATATTTGTTTCATTATAACCGCCATATGGAATCTTTTTTTCATCCAATAGAGGGATTAATGTGTTATCTTCACCAACTTTTTTTACAAGATAAACTATCTTTCCCACACTAGAGTCAGAAAAAGCTCTAATCGTAGTTTGTCCAATAGCAACATAATTAATCTCTGAGTTTTTTACCAACTCTTTAAACTCAAAATAGTTTATATTTTTAGTGACTGATTTTGTATTTGCACCAAAAGAGTTTTCACCCATACCATCATTTGGTGTAACAAAATTTTTAAAGATTAAGATGACTACGATAGAAAATATCGCAAAAACTAAAAATGGATTTTGATTGAAAAAGTTATTATTTTTATTGTTTTTATTATCTCTATTTTGATTATTGTTTTGACTCATCTACTTCTTATCCTTGATAAACGAGTGTATACCACTCATCTTTTTTGTATTTCTCTAATAATTGAAAATTTTGATATTTTTTTTCTACTCTTTCAATGTATTTATCTAAAATTCCAGAAAGAATCAAGATACCACCTTCTTTCACAACTTTTGATAAATCTTGATAAAGCATGATTAAAACATCTGCTATGATATTTGCAACAACTACATCATAAGCCTTGTGAGTTTGTGTCACAGAACCAACCCATGCTTGTTCATAGACTTGTGAGTTAAGCGTAAAATTCTCTTTTGCACTTTTGATTGCCAACTCATCTGTATCACATATCTCAACTTTAGCACCTAGTTTTGCTGCCCCGATAGATAAAATCCCACTTCCACAGCCTACATCCAAAAGTGTATCATCTTTTTTTAAATATTTTTGTAACATCATCAAACACCCATATGTCGTCTCATGATGCCCTGAACCAAAAGCAAGTGCTGGGTCTATGAGGATATTTTTTTTCTCATTATCAGGTTTTACCCAACTTGGATGGATAAAAAAATCTCCCACATGGATAGGCTGAACAGAGTCTTGATACGAGCTAATCCAGTCGATATTTTCTTTCTCCTCTAAATGTATCTTTACATCAATCTCTTTTCCTAAGGATGTACTAAGAGATTTTGCAAAAAGTTCTACACCAAAGATGATATTTTCTAAATCTTCTTCACTACGAACTATAATAGTTCCATCTTTTTCTTCAATCGCTTCATCAGTTAAGGTAAGTATGAAATCGGCGAAAAGTTCGTATTCGCCGATTGGGGTTATAAGTAGTTCGTTATAGGTCTGTTTCATCCAAAACCTATAATACGTCTTCTAGTTTCTCTTTTAGCACCTGTGGAGTAAATGGTTTTACTATATAGTTGTTAACACCTGCTTTTAAAGCTGTGATAACTTCTGCTTTTCCTCCCTCAGTTGTAACCATAATGATTGGCATATCATTGTATTTTGCTTGAGCTCTTACTTTTTTGACAAGCTCTAAGCCATTCATTTCTGGCATATTCCAATCGGTTATTAAAACATCAATATCATCATTTTCACACATAATTTGCCAAGCTTGAGCTCCGTGTTCTGCTTCTAAGACATCTTTATAGTCAAGTCTTGCCAATGTATTTTTAATAATACGGCGCATTGTCGAACTATCATCCACAACTAGTAGTCTCAATGTCAATCCTTTAATAAAACATTATTTTTTACTCATTTTAACTAATTTTACTTTGAAAATACTTTAACTTTTCAAAGTTTTTACTAGCTCAAATGCTTTTTGAAGTTCTAAAGTTCCCTCATAATATGCTTTTCCAACAATCACTCCAGAAACTTCTTTTGTAGCCAAAAGTGCTTCGATATCTTGCATATCTTTTACGCCACCACTAGCAATGGTATCTATACCACTTGCTCTTGCAATCTCTAAAGTAAAATCGACATTTACTCCACTTAATGTACCATCTTTGCCAACATCTGTACAGATGATTGCTTCAACGCCAGCATCTGCAAACTCACGTGCCAAGTCGGTCGCTAGCATGGTTGATTTTTCAGCCCAACCTTCGACAGCAACATATCCATCAATCGCATCGATTCCTACAACAACTCTGTATCGTTTTGCAACACTTTTTACAAAATTTGGATTTCTAAGAGCAATGGAACCTAAAATCACTCTATCCACACCTAAATCGATATATTTTTTTATCGTCTCTTCATCTCTTATGCCACCACCAATTTCTAATTTTAGATTACAATTTTGACGGATTTTTTCTATCTGTTCTAAGTTTTTAGGAGTTCCTGCAAAAGCACCATTTAAATCTACTAAATGTAACCACTTTGAGCCCATCTGTTCAAACTTTTTAGCTAACTCCCAAGGTTCATTAGAGTAGATTTTTGCGCTTTCCATAAGCCCTTTTGTGAGCCTTACTGCAACACCATCTTTCAAATCAATCGCTGGTAAAATATCCATAAAAAACAATACTCCTTTATTTATTTTACATGTAGGTTAAAATGAGTTTGACTCAAGAGTCTCTCAAATAGATACAAAATTGCTTAAAATTTTCAAGCCATTATCGTGAGATTTTTCAGGATGAGGCTGAAATCCATAAATGTTTTCTTTTTGTATTGCACTAGCAAATTCATATCCATAAAAGCTTTTTCCGATTATGTACTCTTCTTTACATGTAGTGTGAAAGCTATGCACAAAATAGAGATAAATCTCCTTAGAAAGCCCTTTAAAAAGAGCCGATTCTTTTTGTACAAAAAGTTCATTCCAACCCATATGAGGTACTTTTAAACGAGTTTCAAATCTACTCTTATCAAACTCGACTACCTCGCCTGGTATCAAACCTAAGCCTTGAGTCATGCCAAACTCTTCACTACTCTCAAGCAGCAGCTGCATCCCTAAACAAATCCCAAGAAGAGGTTTACCACTCTTTGCAAACTCACAAATAGCCTCTTGCATTCCTCCTGCTTGAAGATGTGACATAGCATCTTTAAAAGCACCTACTCCTGGTAAAATAATCTTATCAAATTTTTTTAACTCTTCTGCTTGGCTTACAACTTCTACCTTAGAGCCTATCTTTTCAAAAGCATTTATAACGCTTCTGAGATTACCCATGTTATAATCAATTAGAGCTATCATCATCTACCTTATGAGAAACAAGTTTTACATATATAGCCAACCCTACAAGAAGTACAGTCACCCCAAATATCAGATAAACAGCTGAGAGTATATGTACTGGGTCTGTAATGGCAAACTTAAAGACTAACATCAGTGCTTCAATAGCAAGTGCGATGATGATAGAGCCAAGAAAACGAACCATCGTTTTATGCATACCACCTGCCTCATCTTTTTTAATTCTCTCTAAAACTTCCTCTTCAAAAATAGTTTTTACAAGATCAAAAATAGCCAAAGATAGTGTGAGTAAAATCGTTGATTTAAACATAGATTCGATGTTTAAGAGTCCTATACGAAAACCATGTTCAGCGATACTTGCTATTCCATTGTAAAAGAGTAAAAAAGCAACTAGCAAGAGTGCAACTGAAAATGCGCTATATGTAAATTTTACAAAATCACTAAAATAGCCTTGAAAAGAGGAAGGCTGCGCTACTTCTAAAACGTTTTTAAGGGAGATATCCATACAAGCTACATACTTTAATTCTGATTTGTCATCATAGATAGGATATGCAGCTGTTACTGTTAAATTATTTGTTAAAGAGGATGGATAAGGATCAGTTAAAACACATCTTTTTTGTCTTACAGCACGATAAAAATAGGATTTGTTACTTCTGTTGACACCCATACCACCTTTGTATTCGATTTTATTTGTTAAGTTATGGGTTACTTGCATACCTGAGTTATCAAGAACATATAAAGCATCAAGATTATCAACTTCATTGACAATTTTATCCAATCCAACTTCGATAACATCTAAACTTGGATTAGGAAGACGAGATGGCATGTTTCGTGTAAAAAGGTAACAAAAATATGCTCTAGCTCTAGGTCTTATCTCTGCGAATTGTTGTATATCTCGAACAACCATAAAAAGCCTTTTTAAGATTTATATATATTTTATCTAAAAAAAACTAAATTTTTATGTATAAAGTTTCAACAATGCGGACGATGGTCAAATTCTGGAACGATTTCTTTGAGTTTAGCAAGTTTATCCTCAGTTTCTAACAGCTCATGGATATCTTGATTGAGTTTTTGAATCTCATAAGGAGTGTTTTTGGCTATGGTTATGGACTCAAAATCCGTCTTTTTATCGCTTTCATCAAGTAAAAGTTCTTCATAAAGTTTTTCACCTGGTCTTAAGCCTGTAAAGACTATCTCTATATCTTCTCTTCCGCTCAATTCACACATTCTTTTTGCCAAATCAGCTATCTTAACAGGTTCACCCATATCTAAGATACAAATCTCTCCACCTTTGGCGATAGCTCCTGTTTGAAGAACAAGTTCACAAGCTTCTGGAATAAGCATAAAATACCTTGTAATTTCAGGATGCGTTACAGTGATAGGTCCACCACGTTCTATCTGAGAACGAAATTTTGGAATAACGGAGCCTGAAGAACCTAAAACATTACCAAAGCGAACTGCTACTATGTCTGTACTTTGTGAGGCAACATTGGCTGCATAAAGCTCACAGATACGTTTCGTTGTACCCATTACATTTGTTGGTCTAACAGCTTTATCAGTTGAGATAAGAATAAACTTGGAAACATTATATTGTATAGCCAAATCAATACAATTTTTTGTGCCAAGTATGTTGTTTCGTATCCCCTCTTCTATGTTTGCCTCAACCAAAGGAACATGTTTATAAGCAGCAGCATGGATAACGATATCTGGTTTATACTGCTCAAAAGTAGTTTCTAACTCTTTTACATGTAAAACATTTTGAAGAACAGAAATCACTTTAGAAGAGTTCAATTCTTCATTTAGAGCATAAAGATTGTATTCGCTACTATCAAGAGCTATGAGGGTTTTAACATCGTATTTGAGGCACTGCCTACATATCTCACTTCCGATACTTCCACCTGCACCTGTAACTAAAACTACCTTGTTTTGTAAAAAGCCTTTGATGAGATTTTTATCCAAATCTTTTGGATTTCGAGCGAGTAAATCCTCAAGAGAGATATTTTTAAGCTGCGTAAAAAAGGGTTTATCGGATAAAATCTGTTCTAACTTTGGTAAAATTCTGATTTCACGAAAATAGTTATGTAACCTTTCATAAATATCTTTTATCCTTTTAGCTTCAGCAGAAGGCATTGCGATGACTAAAAGATCGAATTTTTCATTTTTAGCTAACTCTTTAAGCTTTGTTCTTGAGATTATCTTAATCCCATCAATACTTCTTTTTTGCAAAGACTTATCATCATCTACGAAATATTTGAGTTTGTACTGTGTATTTCTATACTCTTCTTCTAGTTTCAATCCTGCTTTACCAGCCCCATAGATAATCAAAGATTTTCCTTTTTTGATGCGAGAACGGTTGATAAAGAGATAATAAGCATACATTAAAAAATTTATACTGAAAAGATATAAAAAAAGCTCAGATAACATAAAAGCTATGCGAAGTTGCCCATGATAAAAGGGCATATATATACAAAGAGGAACTATATATACAAAACTTTTCAAAATAAATGTTTTTTGAGAAGCCTTACTCCAAGAGAGAGAATAGTCTTTAAAAATCAATACCGAAGCAATAATACGTAAAAAAATTACTACCAAAATAGCGTCATATCTGATAGGTTGGTGAAAAATCCAGAAAGTCCAAATAAACGTAATAAAACTCAATCCTATAATCACTAAAATATTTAAAATACGTTTATCCAAAAAGAGATTCATATAAACTTTTTCCTTTTATCGACAAATTTTACACATGCAAATAATACTACAAGAGTTATAAAAAACGCTAAAAATGGATTTGAGATGAAGTATACTAACCCTAAAAGAAAAAGGTTAAGTCCTAAAGAGTACACTACTACTTTACTATGAGACCAGCCACTTTGGGTAAGCCTTTGATATGCATGTTTTTTATGAGCTTGACTTAACTTCTCTTTGTTTTTTAAGCGTCTAAAAAGTGTCAAAGTTGCATCAAACCAAAAAGCTCCAAAAAGGATAATCCAAATCCACAGATTTTGACTTGCTTGATTTGCATAGTAAATCGTAAATATAGCTACATTGTACCCCAAAAGTGTACTTCCTACATCTCCCATAAATATCTTTGCTCTATGCCAATTTAAAACTAAAAATCCTGCTACACACACTACCAAAACCAAAAAATGCTTATCTCCAAAAAGAAACAATCCGCTCATACCTAAAAAAATCGCTTCGCTCCCTGCATACCCATCTATGCCATCTAAAAAGTTATACAGATTGATAAACCATACAATCAAAAAAATAGCGAAAACATTGGTTAAAAGCTGATTTTTGACACTAAAGAAAAAAAGATTAATCTCGCCCAATCCACCTAGAAAAGAGAGTCCTAGTAATGCAACAAAAAGCTGAGTAAGAAGTCGTGTCTTTGGTCTTAAGTCTATCATGTCATCAATAAAACTTACGATACTAATGACCCCGCCTGCTAATAATGCAAAAAAGAGGTTTGCTTCTATAAGGCTGTACATGTAAAGATATAAAAGTCCTAAAAACCAAGTGAGTGCTATCGCAATCCCACCACCATGAGGAGTTGGAGTAGTGTGCGAACTTCTCTCGTTTACAGCTGCTAAAAGTGACTTTTTTATCGCATAATTTTTGATGATATAAGTCAAAAGAAGTGATAAAAAAAAGAAAATTGCATAAATCATGAGCTTATATATCTTTAATTTCGCAGATAAGCTTTAAAAACTCTTCATCAAATTGTTCTAAAAATGTTTTATCGATAATCTTTATCTCTTTTAATAACTCTTTTGGAAAGCTTTTAAGTCTGATGATTAACTCTGCATTTGAAAACTCTACTTTTTTATGTGCTGACTCTAGTATAGTCTCCCAATCAAAGTCATAAAACTTCCAAATAAGATAGATATCAAATACATCTTTTGGATTGTCTCTTCCCATCACTGCTGTAAGCTTATTTGAAAGTATATTTTCCACAGTGTCTACAATATAGTTTTTTTCGGTTATGATTGGCTCTTTATATCTAAAAGATATATCATTGACAAAATCAACTTGCAACACTCCATCTATCTTAAATCTTGTAAAATCTTTAGATTCCACTTCAGCATTTAACTGAAAGGCTTGATGTAAGGCTTGTTTGATATTTTTTATAGCAAAACTATATCTCGGCGATTGGTTAGTAAAAAAATCAAGATCATCGGAATATCTTTTCTCTGCATAAAACCTACTTAAACAAGTACCTCCCGTAAGATAAAACTCTCTTTCGGTTTTAAAAACCACTTCTAAAACTCTATCTTGGAGTTCATAAAGTTTTTTATATTTTATACTATCCATTTTAACTCATCTATGAGTAAAGGCTTATCAAAAAAATACACTTCTGCGATATTTTTTCTTCTAAAAGCATAATCAATGTTAAACTGGGGAATTTTATAAGTTTCCAAAAGTTCTTTTAAATCTTCTTTGTTAAACATTTCTAAATCTTTAAATAAAGCAGTACTGTTTAAGAGAATCTTTTCAAAAAGCATAGTTTTTTTTCTTTTATCTTGCCCCTGCAAAATAGTTTCTATTTGCTCCTTAGAAATATCCAAATCCCAAAAACAATCTCTTTTTAACCTTTCATAATTCATAATTTACCCACTTGAAATATACTTTAGAGATAGAAATTGTAGCATAAATCATATCTTCAGCCTAAAAACTTTAGCACTTGGATCTAAAACAACTGGTTCAAAATAACGCTCATCATAGTTTTCAAATACAAAAAGTTGGATATAGCTTGAGTTAATCATCTCTTCATCAAGTACTAAAAAAGTGTTATATGAGCGCATAAAAACGACAGAAAATCTCCCATCTTTGTGTAACTCTTGCTTTTGCCTTACAAGTTTGCCAGCTTGGTCATAAGCTGTAAAATAAAATGTCTTTAGTGGAGTCTCTTGTTTTCCTATCTTGAGTATACCTCTTTGTTTATCGACACCTATGCCATTGTCTAAATTCAAAAATTCTTTTGTATCTTGAAATCTATTTGTTTGATAGATAAAAGGTTCTCTTATCATCTGACCACTCATCAGGTCAAGGTCACTAAACTTTGTAATAGTAGGCAAAATTCCTAGCATTCGATAAGGTAAATAAAAGTATATATCTCTTGTTTTCTCTGGCACAACATTGTTTACATGTAAAGAGTTTAAAAAGTCATTTGTATCTTTAAAACCACTAGCCAATGTCATCTGGGCTATATTTGATTGGAGTTTTATACGCTCTTCTTTTGGTTTTTCAAGATTTTCCTTTCCTATAGCAAAAGCCCTCTCGGTATACTCCACATCAAAACGAGCCAATTTTGCAGCTACATTTTGTGGATTTGTAAGCATATAGCTTACTGGAAAATTCACTGACCCACTATGCTTACCACCATCTATAAGAGTTTTTACATCTGCGTAGTAACGGATAGGATAGCCATAATCCCACCAAGCTACAACATAATCTTCTCTGGAAGCTATGTTTTTTAGCTTATCAAGCACAGCTACTTCTTGCTTAGTAAAGACTGTTGGAACTTTATACTCTTTTACATGTAAGATATTTGGGTATAAAATGCCTAAAGTTGCAAGGGTTAAAAAAGAGTATATAAGAAATTTTTTATTCATATACTCACTTATAGAAACTATCAAAAAACCCATTCCAAAAGCAAGAACTGGCACGGCATAGATAGTAAATCGAAGTCCTCCCACATAAGCTAAAAATCCAAGCCCAATCATAGGAAGTCCTAGAAGCATCACAGGTTGCCTAAAACAAAGCCAAATATAACCAACGCAAGAGAGGATAAAAGTTATCACATGCCCACTGATACGATTTGCAAAGGTTTCAAAGGGTATTTTTCCTGCTTCTCGTACTGTTTGCATTACCGTAAAGAAATGGAGTTGTAATTCTTCTCCTAAAACTTCTACTTCATCTTTGAATACATATCCTTTCAGTTGACTCCAGATAGGGCTAAATCCACCAGTAATAAAAAAAAGAGTGATTGAAACAAGTAAAAAATGATAGATATATTTGTCTAAAAGTTGCTTTTTATAAAGTATGTACACTACTATAACACCACCTAGCCTTAGGGTATCTGGTAAACCCATCATTGCTATGAGCATAAGAGCTAAAAGCTTATAATGATAAACACTTCTTCTCTCATATACCAAAGTATAAAGCAAGATAAGCCCAAAAAATGCAAACTCTAAAGAGTAACTTTGTGGATACCACCATCTGTAAGCCACTATCTCCAAAGCTGTAAAAAGTAGATATTTTTCCTCTTTTGTTTTAAGTGCGAGAACCAGCGACCATAAAAGTAGTGTTGGGAAGATGATATTTAGCATATCTGTATCATAATATCCTATCATTGTACGGTTGTAGTAACTCCAAGCAATAGAGCTTAAAAGTGCCGCTATAAAACCAGCAGATAAGAGATTTAACTCTCGTGATAAAAGTAAGATAGGTATAACTATAAGGGAACTTAAAAGAGCTGGCATATAAAAGATAATACTCTCAAATGAAAAAGGCAAGATAAAAGCAAAAAAAGCTGTGAACTGTGAAGCTGCACTATGTATAGGAGAAAAACTATTTTCTTGCCATGTCCAACTCAGTATGTCTCTCGCTCCTTCTGCAAAGTAATAACCATCATTTGTGTTTATCATGAACTCTTCATTCCACATAAAACTATCAGTTCCATTAAACTGATAAACCCAGATAAGCCTTATAGAAAAACTAAAAATAAAAGCGATTAAAATATATATGAATGTTTGTCTATTGAGTGTCAAATTTTTCACCTTTTATCATATGCATTATTCCCTCTTGTGTAGTATAGGGATTTTGCAAGTTTAGTATCTTTTTTGTTTGTGTATTATCAACTTCTAAGTTTTCATAAAGTCTTTTGTAAAATGATGGTTTAAAAAGTTTTAGCAACTCCTTAAAAAATGGTATTTTAATCAAGTATACCTTTTTACCTAAAGCTTTTGCTATAAGTTTTATTAGATCTGTAGTGCTTAGTGGTTCATCATCTGAAGCTAAGAAAATTCCTGACTTTTTTTGTTCTATTATTTGGTCAACCAAATGGCAAAGATTACCAACATAAACAAAGCTTCTAGCGTTATGAATCCCATCAAATGGTAATAATGAAATACTGTTTACTAACTTCACTAAAGATCGGATATTTGCTTTTACTCCACAACCATAAACTATAGGAGTTCTAAGGATACTAACTTTAAAGTTCTCATCTTCTAATCTTCTAAGTTCAATTTCAGCTTTTAATTTACTTTTTCCATAATCATCTTGAGGTTTACATGTAGAGCTTTCAGTATAAGCCTCGTCGCTCTCTTCTCCACAAACTTTAATGGTGCTCATAAAAACAAACTGTTTTACACCTGATTCTTTAGCTCTATTTGCCAACTCTAAAGTTTGTGTTACGTTTACTCTTTCATATTCTTCTTTACTTGCTCCAGCCATCTGATGAACTAACGCTGA
Source organism: Sulfurospirillum sp. UBA12182 (assembly GCA_002742765.1). Classification (GTDB taxonomy): domain Bacteria; phylum Campylobacterota; class Campylobacteria; order Campylobacterales; family Sulfurospirillaceae; genus UBA6810. The sequence continues at coordinate 114,061 of DLUF01000042.1, forward strand.
AAGATGTAAAACTACATCAACACCCTTTACATGTAAGGATTTAAAATCATCTTTTAAAAAGCTAAAAGTTTTAAAACTATATTTATCCTTGTATTGTCTTATGAAATAGCTTCCTATAAAACCATTTGAACCTGTGATAAGTAGTTTTTTCATCTTTTAAATAACCCTAAGATTTTCTTTGGATACTTGCTTAAAACCTTTAGCCAATTTGTATCTATACCATTTTCTTTACAAGCCTTTATAATCTCTTTATTTAATATATAATTACTCTTTATACCACTTGTACTAGCTCCACCCATTCTCATTTTTACAATTGGCTCTTTTAAATAGCTATAAGTGATTCTATTTTTAGCTAGAAATCTAGTCAGGAGTTCATAATCAGCTGCTATCTTATAGTCTGTTTTAAATAGACCATATTTTTCATATATATCTTTTTTTACAAAAAATGTAGGATGTGCAGGCATCCAACCATAAGCAAATTTTTCAGGACTAAAATAGCTACTATCATAGTATCGTACAGTTTTAGAAAGATTTTCAGGTTTTACAAATACTAAATCAGCATATAAACTATCGACTTGTTTCTCTTTAAACTCTTTTACAACTTTCTTTATCACATACTCATCTATATAAAAGTCATCACTGTTGAGTATCCCAACTATATTACCAGTAGCTAATTTAACACCCTTATTCATAGCATCATAAAGCCCTTTATCCTTTTCACTTATAAACTTAGATATCTTATCTCCATAGCTTTTTACAATTTCAACTGTACCATCTGTACTAGCACCATCTACTACTATATACTCTATGTTTTCATAAGTTTGATTCAATACAGAGTCAATAGCATATTTTATAGTTGTAACATTATTTCTTACTACTGTTATAATTGAAACTTTCAAATTGTATTCTCCAAAATATCATTATAAATCTTTATTTGGTTTTCTATCACATATTCATTTTCATATATCTTTGCAGTTTTAATGGCTTCTTTACTCAAATTTTCATACTCTTCATAATCATATGAGTTTTCAATAATATCTTTTAAGTTATCTCTGCCACTCAAAAATCCATTTACACCATCTCTTATGAAGTCTCCACGAGTTCCGATATCAAAACCAATCACAGGTACCCCAAAACTCATAGCCTCTATGATAGTCAAACCAAAAGTTTCATACAAAATTGAAGGCTGAATAAGGTATTTTGATATTGAAATAGCTTTCAGAGTCTCTTCTCTACTGCATTTGCCCTTGAAAATTATATTTTGTTTACTATATTTTTCTCTTAGTTTTTGCTCTATATCTCCACCACCTATGATAGTCAAGATATATTTCTCATCCAGTTTTTTCCACACTTTTAATAGTTCAACAACCCCTTTTGATTCTTCAAGCCTTCCCACATAGATATAATTTTTTTTCTCTTTTGATATCTCAAAACTCATTTCTAAACTATTTGACTTTAAGATAATTTTATCCTCATTTATACCTAAATTTCTCACTTTTTCTTTTTGAAAGTTTGTCAATACAAAAAAATAATCAATATCATCAAATACTTTAGTAATTCTATAGTACAAAAATGAGAGTTGTGCCAATACACTTTGAATCATAGATTTTCTAAAGCACTTATTAAATATACCTTGTAATGAAAACTTACTTTTAGTACATAATTCACATATTCCAAAACCATCTCTATAAAAAATCCCTGATATACACCAAAGTCTATAGTTATGTAAAGTATGGACCACTTTTGCACCCCCATCTTTACTCGCTTTAAAAATACTTGGAGTTAAAAGTGGATAAAAGTTATGTATATGCACTAAGTCTATTTTATTTTCTTCAACTATTTTTTTTACTTCTTTATAATAATACTTATTGAACCAAATATTAAATATGAGTTTGATTTTACTTAGGTTATCATTTGATACTTCATAGCTAAAAACATTTTTTTTACCTAATTTTTTTTGCAAAGATTGTAGTTCATTTGTATAAACTATATCTTCACCACCTATATTGCTTGACTGGTATCTATTGTGGATTATTAAAATTTTCACAGATACACTTCAATTTGTAAGATATCTTTTTTATCGATTGAAACATTTTTGACACCATCAAGAAGAGTTTTATATAACTTATCATCAATCTGATTTATTATATTATACAAATTCTCAGTATTTACTATATATCCATTTTTACCATTTTCAATCAATTCACTTGCTCCACAGTTATCACTAATCAGTACAGGTAATCCAAAATATAAAGCTTCTTCAATCACTAGTCCCCAAGATTCTGAAAGACTAGGTAATATAAAAATATCATTCTTATTAAAATAATCTTGGAGTTCAGTATTATTGACTTGCCCTAAAAAAATTATGTTTGAATTTGCTTTATTTTTCAGCTCTTTTTCTAATGATCCTGTGCCAATGACTGTCAAAGTATGCTCTGGAAGCTGATTAAAAACATCTACAAGTAATTCTATATTTTTCTCCTTAGAAATTCGTCCTATGAATAAAAATCTTTTTTTATACTCTTTTTTTATAGGCTCAAAACTAGGCTTATTTATTATTCCTACACCTTTTGTGATTTTAACTTCACCTTTAAAACATAAAGCATCCAAAAGTTCTTGATGCAGTTTACCAGATGCATAAACGGTAGAGATACGACTTAAAAATATTTTTTTAATAAAGCCTCTTATACCATCTGTTTTACTTTCCTTGATAGTTGACTCTAATGCTAAGCAATTTTTTGATTTTGAGTTTGTTATTACTAAGTACCAAAACTCTTTTAAGTCCCAACCACTTACAACTATTTTTTTGTACTGAATATCTTTAAAAATACCTCGAAGTTTAAAAATGTTTTCTTTTACATCTCTATCTTGAAAGTTTCCATCAAATAACAATTCATATTTAAATTTTACATTTTGCAAAGTTATAAAATCATCTGCCCTTTTTTCAGCTGTATTTGAAGCTATAAAAACAACTAATATATTTAACTTTTTAGATAACTCATTATAAAGATTAACTTTATAAAATGCAGGAATATGAGTGACTATCACATAATCATACATACTTACAAATTATTTCAAATATTTTTTTATCACCGCAGGATTTCCTGCGACCATACAAAAATCTGGAACATCATTAATTACTATAGAACCTGCCGCAACTATACTTTTTTTCCCAATTTTTACTCCCGGCAAAATAATAGATCCAAATCCAATCCATGCTCCATTATCTATAAAAATATCTTTTCCTGTACCTTTTCCAGCAATATGCCTACCACTTAAATCAACTTCATGTGTTCCAGTAATAACAGAAACTCTTGATGAAATATCGACAAAATCTCCTATTACAACTTTTGTATTATTCGCACCCATTATTAATGATTCATGACCCAAAAAAGTATCTTGACCTATCTGTATATTTTCAACACCGACTATATTAAAGCTACTAAACATTCTTACTGATGGGTGTATTTCAAATTTACACAAAACTCTATATATAAAATTTTTCGTTTTAAAAAATCTACTCTCTGGAAAAAAGCTTGTAAGTTTATTTGCTATAGCATTCCAAATCATTTTATACCTTTGTTAAATATTAGTGCTTTTAAAACCCCTAGAAAACCAAAGTTTTTATTTATAATACGATATTTTTCTGGAATTAACTTTTTTTTGACTCTAGACGATATACCACGTGTTTCAAAAACAGAAACTATTGTATTTGAAAAATATATTTTATAATTTTTTTTAATAACTCTCATCATAATATCATTGTCTGAATTTACTGGAAATCTTAAATCATAATATATATCATCACGCATATTAGTTTTATTAAAGAATAATGCTTGATGACAAGATAATAATTCTCCAAATTTAATAATTTGTAATTTTTGTTGAGCAAAATAAATCTTATCAGAATCCTTAAGAGTATAACAACCTGCAATAACTGAATAATTATTTAAATGTGTTTTATTGAAAATATATTCAAGTGTCTCTGCACTATAGAATACATCACTAGCATTCATAAAGTTTATCCACTCTCCACTAGCTACATCTATCCCCTTATTCATAGCATCATAAATCCCCCCATCTCTCTCACTCACCCAATAATCAATTCTTTCTTCATACTTCTTGATTATATCAATTGTCCCGTCAGTTGATCCGCCATCTATGATAATATATTCAAAATTATCGTAGGTTTGATTTATAACACTTTGGATTGTCTCATCTAAAAACTGTTCACCATTATAAACAACTGTGATAATAGATATAAGTGGTTTACCATCATAAGATTTTTTAAAATACCCTTGTGTTCTAAGTCCACCCTGAGTTAAGGTTGAATTGTTAATTTTTAATTTTAAATTATCTTCTTTTTCATTCAACATTGAAAACTCATCATTCGAAATAACCTTGTCACGCTATGATTTTCATCCAAACATATTGTGTTAGTCATTTATTATTTCCCTCTCTAAAAAGCTCATCAACTACCTTCAATCCAAGTTCAGTCAAACTCACATCACCGAATTGATCTAAAACTATTTTTTTACTTATTAGTGACTGGATAGCTTTTTCTGATGTCACTTTTTGCATTTGATTATTTTTCAAAATCAAATCTTTAAAGCTATTCTTATTCATCTTGCTATCAGTTTCAAAAAAAGATTTCAACATGACTTTTTCATCCTTTTCAAGAGACTTTATCAATCTTTGAAATTCATTATCTTGCTTATTTTGAGCATCACTAAGTATTTTTTCTAATCCAGATTTTGGCTTTTCACTTGAAGGAGCTGATGCATATTTTGGACTCTGATTTACTTTAATCTCCAGACTAGCGACTTGTTTTTTTAACTGCTCTATCTCTCCACCTCTATCAGCTACTTTTTTCTGAGCTTCGATAAGTTCATTTTTTAGTTTTTCGGTATCTTTTGCTACTCTTTCTTCAAAACTACTTTCTAGCTCTTTACTTCTATCTATGTATTCTGTTTCTAGTCTAGTTTTATAGTCGTCATACTCTTTTTTTGTTTGTTCGTATTTTTTGATATATTCATCAAGCTCATCTTGAAGTTTTATAGCTGTATATCTTATCTCTATTGACTCTTCCACACTAAGCAATGTTTGCTTTTCTATAGCTTGTTTTCGCTCATTCATCTTCTTGTCAAACCAAAGTTTCGCACTATAAAAACCAATCTGAAAGAATGGAAATATCAAAGTATAAAACAAAGCTCCTACTATAGGCTTCCAGTGACAAACATCATCATAACTCAACATCTCAATTTTACAAGTAGTAGCTAACTCTGGATCAAAAAATATCAAAAATAACTTTGCATTAAAATACACAAAAAAGAAAACATACGATGCTAAAAATGGTGTGTATTTCATATCGTACAGTCTAGCTTTGATTGAGTCTTTTAGGTCGTTATGCATTATTTCGTGCTCACATTTGACTCATTTGTTTTTATATTACTTTCAATTACTTTTTTATTAACAATAGCTTTTTGATGGTTTAATTGATTACTTTCTTTTTGTAGTGTAGATATTTGATTATCTTTTTTACTATTCACAACTTCAATACTCCCTACAAAAATTATAAAACCAATAAAAAATAAAACCACAATCCCCCATTTTGTGAACCTAAACCAAGGTTCACCTTTTTTAACCCTTTCCCATTCATTTTTTAAAATCGTATGAGCTTTTTCAGTAAACTGATTCGTAGCATTTTCAAGATTATTATCTTTTATCATTTCAGATGGACTTATCAATATCTTATTTAATTTATTCAATTCTTTAATTAATCCTTCACTATCATTTGGATTAAGTCGTAGATTAATTTTATGTATCATAAGTTGAATTTTATTTGTAATTTCAATATTTTCATCAATAAAATCATGTGCCAATTTTCCTCTATTTTGCTTTTTATAAGTTAAATAAGCTAGTTCAAAATGATTAATAGTGCTCATCAATTCTGCTACATCATTTCTTAGTGCTTCTATCCAAGCTTGTCGAAACTCTGATATTTTTTGCTCTTTAGTGATGACAAGCCCTATAAATGAGACAAATCCTGCGATTATGGCTACTATGATACTAGTTTCCATTTAACACCTCTTTGTATAGCTCCACATACTTTCCAGCAACAACTCTGCTGTCAAACTCTCTCATTACTTTCTCTCTAGCATTTGTACAAAGTTCATCATAATTTGGAACATTCAGAACCCACTCAATTCCACATGCCAAATCTTTACTTTCAAAAGGTTTAGCTTTATATCCATCAACCTTATGTGTTACTATATCTTTTGGTCCAGTGGCATCAAAACAAACGACAGGTGTTCCACATGTCATAGATTCTGCCAAAGTTTTTCCAAAAGCGTCCATAAGACTTGGAGCCACAAAGACATCTGCACTACTATAAGCTAGTCGTAAAGAAATATTGTCATTTAGATATCCAAAGCTTTTATATTCGAAACCTAGTTCTTCAGCCACATTTTTATCTACATTTCCAAAAAAACATAAAAAATACTTACTTTTATCAAGTTCTTTAACTGCTTCTTGAAATTTTACAAAACCTTTATAAAAATCTTTCAAACTTGTAGAACCGACTAATACAATCTTTTTTTGCGTTTTAATGCCTAAAATATCTCTTGCTATTTTTTTATCTATCGAAAAAAATTCACTTGTATCAATATTGTTCGATATTGTTCGTATATCAAACTCTTTAAAAAGCTCGCTTTCTTTTGCTCTTTCACTTAACCAATTGCTTATACCTACAAGTTTCATATTTTTTGGTAAGTATTTTTTCTTGCGATTTAAAACAAACTTTGAAAGATCATAGCTACTACTACTTCGCAGTTGTTCACAATTTCCACAGCCTGTTTTATATTTTTCACATTCCATGGAATAATGACAGCCACCAGTAAGTGGCCACATATCTCGCAGTGTCCACACTATTGGCTTATCAATCTTTGCAAGGTGCTTTATGTTTACAAAACTTCCATTTATCCAGTGCAGGTGGACAATATCAGCCTCTTCATACTCTTTTGTTTTTTTAAAATCAACGCCAAACATCCCCGTACTAAATATTATTTGTTTTCGTTTTGGATACAAAAGTAAAAGCAAGTTATCAAGCTGCCCTCGTATCATTTTAAAAGCTTTATCTTTTTTTGTCTTTATAGTTGTAACAACATTACTGTCACCTAAAGTGATTTTGCTGTTTGTAAATACTTTACTATCTACTTCAAGCTCTCTAAGCCCACTATGAAGCCAATACGCTCCACGAGCCGCTCCACCACTTAAATCTCCTGCTACTATATGTAATACTTTCACTTCCAAAACTCCCTCAATTCATTCATCAACTTTTTCGTTTCTTAAGCTCTTGGATCAGGCTTATAGTATCATGTCTATAAAATATCATAAGCAATCCTATGTAAATCAATACGCCTAGGAGTATTTGTAGCGGTAAGATAGCATAAATACTTAGCTCTACTGACTCTAGACCTGCACCTGCATAATAAACCATTCCTGCCATGACTACTGCACTTAAAAAATAAGGCCATAATTTGTGCAATCCTTCCCAAACTCCTAGTTCCATTTGGTCCCATGAAATTTTAAGATTTGGGTAGAGCATAATTAAGTTAGCGAGTGCATAGGCTATAGCAACTCCTTCTACTCCGTAAGGCAATCCGATGATAAATGACAATACAGTAACCACTGCATTGACTGCACCTATTTTGAACATAAGTCCAGTACTTCCCTTTGCCATATAGATAGAACCAACTGTTGTTACAATAGATTGCATCATACCGATAGGGGCCAAAATCATTAACAAAGCAGCCATGCCGATCCATTTATCGCCGAAAGCCACTGCAACAAAAGTATTTGCAGTGGCTAGCAGACCCATCATAAGCGGAAATGTAACCAATGCTATAAAACTAATAGCCTTAATATAAGCATTTTTAAAACGAATGTTGTCATGTTTTATTTCTGAAAATGCGGGGAAAAGTACGCGCACAATGACGCGTGATATATTGTCCAAAGGGTAAAGCATAATTTTATAGGCTAGACTATACATTCCAAGAGAAGAAGCCCCTATAAACTTACCAATGAGAAACTGATCAGCACTTCTGGCAAAATAGTTTATAAAACTAAAACTTGTTAGATTAAAAGAATAATTCCATATCAATTTAATATCTTGAAAATCAAAACTCAAAGACGGGCGCCAATGCCCAGAAAACCAAAGCCCGATGGTTAAAATCGCACTGCCTGACAATGTCATTATAATTAAACTATATACACCATAACCGTAAAAAGCTGCAGTGATTCCTACAAAAAAAGATAAGGCTAGTGCGATTGTTTCAATTGCTACTACCCGCTTGAAAAGCATTTGCTTTTCGAGCAGGACTTTTTGAACTAATGATAATGCTCCTATAATAAAATTCAGTCCAATCCACTGCAGATAATGTACTAAATCAGGATTAGTAAAAAAAGCAGAAATAGGCCAAGCCAATACATACAGCAAGACGAACAAAAACAGACCTACAACAAAATTAAAATAAAAAATGCTTGAGAGTATACCTTGGCTTGGACTATCTAGATGAATAATAGCTTGTGATGTTCCCATGGAAGCAAAAATATTAAAAAAGGCAACAAATATCATCAAAATTGCAAAAATACCAAAATCCTCTGGCGATAATAAGCGCGCCATAATAACAAGAGATAAAACTTGAAAAATCTGACGAGCAATATTGCCAACACTGTTCCAGCCTATACCCGAAATTGTTTTTTGTTTTAGGGACATTAAACCATTCTTCTGATTATTAAATTTTTTATAAATCTCGATACTGCAAGAGCATAGAATAATGGATACGCTACAATCAAGCTAATTTTAATATCAGAATCTATATTGGACAAAAGAATATGCCTTAAAGCTTTTAAGCTACCAATTGGATTAACTCCAAATCTAAAACGCCATCTTTGTTGCAAAGTTAAATTCAATGATGCTAAAATTTTCTTTATTCTATTATTTTTAAAGATACTTTGGTAATTTTTGTATATTTCAGTCAAGAGACCTGAATCATCATAATTCCAATCTTTAGAGTTGCTTTGAGTTACTTTTACGGCGAACTGTGGCAAATAAACTGACCTGTATCTAAGAAGTCCATAGGTTATAAAAAATATAAATAGATAAATATTTCTGTTGTTTTCATCACTTAAATAGTTTTCTATCACTCCTTCCCTTTTGAAGACCAAGCCACTCAATTGATGTCCATATTCTGACAAATCAAGGACAGACATAAAACCAGCTTGTTTTTCTCTCATATTAAAGTCTTGACGCCCGTCTTTAATAGTACCATCACTATATAATCCAACAAATCTTGGAATAATTACACCAATTTCATTTTTATTTACTATATCTACAACTTTTGATAAATATCCCTCGGGCAAATAATCATCATCGCCTAAAAACATTACATAATCTGAAGTAGCATTCTCAAGCGTAAAAACTGCATTTTTTTCAAGACCGATATTATGATTTTGTGTGTATACAACTATTTCTAAACTAATTTTTGACTTGATAGATTCTAGCTCTTGCTCAGTATTGTCAATTGAAGCATTATTAGAAACAATCAACCTAAATTTTCCTTGCAGTCCCTCATTTTCAACTAACTTGTTGAGATATAAAATATTTTTTACCAAATCCTGCTCTCTGTTATAAGTAGGTATTAATATATCAATCATGTGATTTTACCCACTCAATCATTTTTCTAATTCCTTCTTCCTTAGAAACCTTTGGTTCCCAGCATATCAGCTCTTTTGCTTTTGATATATCTGCTACAAATACTCTTTGGTCTGATTCCCTTGGAGGCAGTTGTGTATATGTCATCTTGATATCTAGTTCTTCTTCTAAGAAAGAAAAAAGTTCTAAGAGTGAAGATGAGTTTTGCATACCACCTCCAATATTAAAAGCTTGTCCTTTTATAGTGTCTATTTTTTGTGAAGCTTTTAAGTATAAATCCACACAATCACTTGCATAAAGCAGATCTCTTACTTGTTTTCCATTTCCTGAGATGGTAAATGGCTCTTTTAAAGTATTTGTTTTTATCTCTATGGCTTTTTGAGTAAACCATCCAAGCCATCCTTGGTCATAAGTAGCAAATTGTCTTCCGCCAAACATAGATGAGTGTCTAAAAACTGCTGTTTTGATACCATAGATTCTTGCAAAGTCAAGCATATATTGATCAGCACTTCCTTTTGAAGTACCATAAGGTGAGTGGAAGTCTAAAGTTACTTTTTCATCAAAGCCGTTTGGTTTATCTATACAACTATATCTTGTAGCTGTTTCTTTGTAGGAGTATTGTTCTAAATCTCCATATACTTTGTTTGTTGATGAGTAGATTATAGTACTCTCAGGGCTATAAAGTCTAACTGCGTTTAGAAGATTAAAACTTCCTCCTACATTTATCTCAAAGTCCATTCTTGGGTCTGCTATAGAAGTGGTCATAGCTACTTGCCCAGCTAAGTGATATATCACATCAGGCTTATGAGTTTTAATAGTTCGTTCAACATCATTTGTATTTCGTATATCTCCATGAATAAATGTAAATACACCTTGAGTTTCAAGCCACTCTTTGTTTTGATAGCTACCAAATCTATATAAACTATCAAAAACTACAAGTTCATCTCCTCGTTTGAGTATTTCACTTGCTATGTTTGAACCTAAAAATCCACATCCACCTGTTATTAAGTATTTCATTATTTAGCCTTATTTACTTGTCACAAATTCTCTGATTTTTTCTATCATATAATTGATAGCCTCATCGCCCATACCAGGATACAACCCTATCCAAAAGCTATCAGTCATGATTTTATCTGTAACTCTAAGTTCCCCAACTATTCTATAGTCAGTACCCAGCACCATACTATCAAACATAGGGTGTCTTGTCATATTTCCTGCAAAAAGATTTCTTGTTTGGATGTTGTTGTTTTCTAAGTATTCAACTATCTCATTTCTAGTGAATTTTGCATCATCTGTAAGTGTCATCATAAATCCAAACCAGCTAGGATCTGAGTTTGGCTGCGTCTCTACGAGTTGAAGCTCTTTGATATCTTTGAGCCCATCATAGAGTTTCTTTTGGTTTTCTTTTCTTTTTACTACAAAGCTTGGAAATTTTTCTAACTGAGCCACACCAACTGCTGCTTGCATATCTGAAACTTTCAGATTAAACCCAAAGTGAGAGTAAACATACTTATGGTCATACCCTTTTGGTAATGTTCCAAACTGTTGCGTAAATCTACATCCGCAAGTGTTATCTACACCACTTTCACACCAACAGTCTCTTCCCCAATCTCTCATGCTTAGCATAATTCTTCTAAGGAGCGGATTGTCTGTATATACTGCTCCACCTTCTCCCATAGTCATATGGTGTGGTGGATAAAAGCTAGATGTTCCCATGTCTCCCCATGTTCCAGTTGGTTTTCCTTCGTAAGTTGAACCTAATGCATCGCAGTTATCTTCTATGAGCCAAAGGTTATGTTTGTCACAAAACTCTTTGACAGCTCTTAGGTTGAATGGATTTCCTAAAGTATGAGCTATCATAATCGCTTTTGTTTTAGGACTAAGGGCAAGTTCTAGTTGTGTTACATCAACATTGGCATGAGTTAAATCCATATCAACAAATACAGGAATAGCACCATATTGAACAATAGGAGCTACAGTAGTGGGAAATCCAGCGGCTACAGTGATAACTTCATCGCCTCTTTTTACTTGTCTCTCTTTTAAAAGTGGTGAAGTTAAAGCATAGAATGCAAGAAGATTTGCACTACTTCCAGAGTTTACTAAAAATGCATACCTAACCCCTAAGTATTTAGCTAATTGCTTTTCAAATTTTTTAGAATATTCTCCGTATGTAAGCCAAAAATCAAGTGAACTATCTACTAAATATTGCATCTCTATTTCATCAAAAACTCTTCCTGCATAGTTAACTCTACTTTTTCCTGCGACGAATTCTTTTGTTTGTTGTGGTTTATGTACAAGATCATAATACTCTTTAGTTTTTTGTAAAATTTCCTGTTTTAACTTCTGTGCTTGTGTCATTGTATAGCTTCCTTTATTATTAGTTTAATCCCATCTTCTATGGAAATTTTTGGTTTCCAACCTAAATCAAACAAAGGCTTAACATCTTCTTCAATTTCCATAAACTCACCTTCTCTATAAGCTTTAGCACCAAAATTTAGTTTTGTACTAATTGGTTTTATTTTTGAAATCTCTTTGTAGATTTTCAATATAAACTCTTTGAGTTCTATTTGATCGCCTGTTCCAACATCAAATTCGCTAAATGCTTGAAAAATCTTCGACTTTTCAAGCATTAATAAATAAACATCTACAACATCATCAATATAAATAAAATCTCTTTTTTGAATACCCTCTGTTAAATCAACAGACTCTACATTTTGAAGCATCTGATTTGTAATCCATGTTACAAATTTTGTATTATCATCTTTTGGACCATACATATGTTCTAGTTTTAAATTTACTACTTTTATCCTATCACTAAAATATTTCAACCACTCTACAAACTGCTTTTTTGAAAGTGAGTAGTGGTTTAAATACTTATAAAGAAGTGTGTCCGTGTTGAAAAATGTGTCCGTGTTGAAAAATGTGTCCGTGTTGAAAAATGTAGCTGTCTCCATAAGTTTTAGTGAAAACATCAAATTTGTATCAACTATATTTGATATACTTGAATTATTTCGTCCATAGTTTGTAACCGTATGTATTACAGCATCTATTTTTTGATCTTCAAAAGGTTTTTCTATGGCAACTTTGTCTATATCATAGCTTTTTACTTTTGATAATACTGAATCTATTCTCCAGATATTTGAAGTACTTCTTTTTAAAATAACTACTTCATACTTCAACTCTAATAATCTATGAAGAAGATGACTTCCTAAAAATCCTGTTGCACCTGTAAGTAAAATAGTCATTTAGCTAATTGCCCACTCTATATTTTTAGCTTTTGCATCCACCACATAACTTTCTAAATCCTCTTGCGTTAAAACCACTTTATCATTTTCATAATAAGATTTATACCACTTTACAGTTTTTTCAAAGGTTGTTTCACTGTCCCATACATCTTTCCACTTTAAAAGGATATGAGCTTTTGAACAGTCAAGTTTTAAAAGATTTGCTTCATGAAGTTGATTTGGGTTACTATTTATCTCATAGTTAATTCTTTGCCAATGTTTTTTGACATTTTTCACTACTTCTTCTACAGTGATACTCCCCTCATCACTTGGACCAAAGTTCCAAGCTTCACCAAACTCTACTTTTTCTTCAAGTAGCTTTTGACCGATATGAAGATATCCACTCAAAGGTTCAAGAACATGTTGCCAAGGTCTTGTGGCATGTGGATTTCTTATGTTTACTTTTTTACCTTGAGATACTGAGAGCATGATATCTGTTATAAGTCTATCTTTTGCCCAGTCACCGCCGCCTATGACATTTCCAGCTCGACAAGATGCAAGTAAAGTGTTGTGAGTTTTTTTATACTCTTTTGGATTAAAATAAGAATTTCTATATGAATTTGCCAGTAAATCTGCACAGCCTTTTGATGAGCTGTATGGGTCATACCCACCCATTGGATCATTCTCTCGATATCCCCATATCCACTCTTTATTTTCATAAGCTTTATCACTTGTTATATTTACTATTGCTTTTACATTATTTTTTCTGCAGGCTTCAAAGACTTTAAGTGTACCTATGACATTGGTTTCATAAGTCTCTATCGGATCTTCATAAGAGAGCCTCACAAGTGGTTGAGCTGCAAGATGAAATACGATATCTGGTTTGTAAGTTTGCACTGTTTGATTTAATTTATCTAAGTCTCTAATGTCTCCAATTACAGAAACTATGTCAAGATTAAGCAATTCAATATGATTAGGATTAGTTGGAGCTTCTAATGAATATCCAACTACTTTTGCACCCATTTGACGGAGCCAATACACAAGCCAACTACCTTTAAATCCAGTATGACCCGTAACTAATACAGTTTTATTTTTATAGATTCCAGAAAAAAGATTTTGCATTACCAAGTTTTCCATGGAGCTTTACCACTATCCCAAAGTTTATTTAAATCATTTTTGTCTTTTAAACTGTCCATCGGTTTCCAAAAACCTTCATGTTTAAAAGTAAATATCTCACCATCTCTAGCTAAATTCATTAAAGGAGCTTGTTCAAATATCGTACTATCACCCTCAGTTATATAATCAAATACTTTAGGCTCACATACAAAAAATCCTGCATTAATCCAGTTACCATCACCTTTTGGTTTCTCTTTAAATTCATGCACTTGATTATTCTCATCAATGTTTAAAGCACCAAATCTTCCCTCTGGCTGAGCAGAAGTCATAGTCATAGCTTTTCCATGAGATTTATGGAATTTTACTAATTCATCTATATTTATATCTGAAACTCCATCTCCGTAAGTTAGCATAAAAGATTCATTACCTACAACCTCTTGTGCTCTTTTTACTCTTCCACCAGTCATTGTATCTAAACCTGTATCTAAAAGAGTTATTTTCCATGGTTCACTTGAGTTATTTAATACTTCCATTTCCCCTGTTTGCATATCTATTGTTACATCACTCTGATGTAGAAAATAATTTGCAAAATATTCTTTAATATAGTAACCTTTATAACCAAGAAGTACAACAAATTCATTAAAACCGTACTTTGAATATATTTTCATTATATGCCAAAGTATTGGTTTTCCACCAATTTCTACCATTGGTTTTGGTCTTATATCTGTCTCTTCAGAAAGTCTTGTTCCAAAGCCACCTGCTAATAATAATACTTTCATTTATTTTCTCCTTTTGTTAAATACCACTCATACATAGTTCTAATTCCATCTTCAAGCTCAACCTTGTGCTTCCACCCAAGACTATGAAGTTTACCTGAGTCTGTTAGCTTAACCATTGTACCATCTGGTTTATCTGTATTAAACATAAGACTACCTTTAAAACCTACGATGTTTTGTATAAGCTCTGCTAACTCTTTTATGCTGATGTCGATTCCAGTTCCTATGTTTATATGCGTATTTTTTATCTCTTTACATGTAGCGTTATAAGAATCTTTAAAATCCCTATTTTCCAGCAAAAAAACACAAGCATCTGCCATATCTTCAGAGTATAAAAACTCACGTCTAGGCTTTCCACTGCCCCAGATCTCAACACTATTTTCACTTACTCCAAATTTAGCAAGGTATGATTTTGCCTCTTCTAAGTTTTTCACATGTAAATCTTGTATAACTTCTTCATATCTTTTTTCATTTAAAAGCTTTGCTAAGTGTATCTTTCTTATGAGTGCTGGTAAAACATGTGATGTTTGAAGGTCAAAGTTATCACCTAACCCATATAAATTCGTAGGCATTACAGAGATAAAGTTTGTGCCATATTGTAAATTATAGCTTTCACACATCTTAATTCCTGCTATCTTTGCTATAGCATATGGTTCATTTGTATATTCTAGTTCACTTGTAAGCAAATACTCTTCTTTCAACGGTTGTGGTGCATTTTTTGGATATATACATGTACTACCTAAAAAAAGAAGCTTTTTAACTTTATTCACGTAACTTTGGTGTATAACATTATTTTGAATTTGTAAATTTTCATAGATAAAATCTGCTCTATAAGTGTTATTAGCAACTATACCCCCTACCTTTGCAGCTGCTAAGATAACATACTCAGGTTTTTCTGACTCAAAAAACTCTGCTACTGCTTGTTGATTGGTTAAATCAAGTTCACTGTGTGTTCTATACACTAAATTTGCATAACCTTTACATGTAAGGTTTTTGACTATCGCAGAACCTACAAGACCTCTATGCCCTGCAACATAAATTTTAGAACTTTTTTGCATCATTTTACTCGAAATAACTCATGATTTTATAGCCACCCTCTTTGAGGTAAACGTCTTTTTGCATAAGTTTCAAATCATTTTTCATCATGTCATCTACAAGATTTTGAAGGTTAAATTCTCTTTTCCAACCAAGTTTTTGCTCTGCTTTTGTTGGATCACCTAAAAGAAGATCAACTTCGGTAGGTCTAAAGTATCTAGGATCAACAGCAACTACAACCTTGCCAATTTCAACTTGATAACTAGGATTGTGGCAGGCTTTGATAATGCCAACTTCATCCACACCAGTTCCTATAAACTCAAGTTCTATCCCACAGTAATTAAATGCCATACGCACAAAATCACGCACCATAGTAGTTTGTCCAGTTGCTATAACCCAGTCTTCTGGTTCTTCTGCTTGCAAAATCATCCACATCATTTTACAATTTCCAGATACAAAAATAGTATCATTTCTTTTTGTAATAATAGTTTTATTCTTTGTTGTTTCAACACACCAAAGATTTTCTTTTGATTCTTCTTTAAGAATATCTGTCACAAAATTATTAATACTCTTTTTTGCCAAAGAAAATATTTGCAATATATAAACTCCTGATTTTCGTTTAGATAACTTGCTTCTATATCCTATTAAAGAGACGATATTCATAAAATCATCAATTAACTCTTTTCTTTTTGATACATATTGAAGTTTAGACCAACAACCATCAGCATTCATCATGGCTTCAAATAGAATATTTAACTGCCTTTTAGAAAACTTATATATAAATTTAGGCAAACGATGAATATCAAAATCGTCAAAATATTCTAAAATCTCATCTTGACTTTTGGCAGAAAAAATAAACTCAACAACTTCATCTTCTCGTTTTTTTTCTCTGTATTCTAAATTTAAATTATCGATAATATTTTTTAACTCTTTATAATATTTTTTTTGTGATTGACTAACACTTAGAGTTGAACCTCTGCCTATCTCTTTTGATAAAGATAAATTGCCTTCAGTTACAACATATCCTAAAAGTCTAATATAATCATCTCCAATATCATAAGCATTTTCATTTTCTTCTAATCCTACAAATCCTGGAAAACAAAAATCGTATTTTGTTCTTAGTTCTTTATCCTCATAAATCTCATAAATCTCTTTTGCTGTTGTTTCAATCCAACTATAATCACTCCATGATTTATGCTGTTTAGTTTTCCTTTTGTAAAAAATTCTATGATTTTCTGAACACCTAAAATGTAATCCATTTCCAATAAAACTGTACATATTACCACTATATTCAACATCATATATTTTTTCAATAGTGTCATACTCCCAAGAATTATTTTCTTGATTGAAATTTATTAAAGTATCACTTAACGTCAAATCTTCTCTTTTTTTAAACCCCTCTATGGTCAATATTTGACTATCTAAATCAATACAATAATCTTTTGCATGGCCCCAATCACGCTTGGCATCGAGGTTACCAAGGTAGAGTTTATCTTGTAATCCTAATGCTATCTTCGCCGCTGCTCTTGTAATCTTACGAGTTACAAAAGTTTCACCTCGCACAGGTGATTCATGATTAAAAAGGATTCCATTACATGCAAACATACCATAAGCTTCACGGTAATTAACAGTTATCCAATACGCATACATCTTAGCAACTGCATATGGGCTTCTTGGATAAAATGGTGTTGTCTCCTTTTGTGGAGTTTCTTGTACTTTTCCATAAAGTTCACTTGTACTTGCTTGGTATATCTTTGTTTTTTTCTCCAACCCCAAAAGCCGTACAGCTTCTAAAATCCTTAAAGTGCCAGTACCATCTGCATTTGCAACATATTCTGGTGTTTCAAAACTTACATGTACATGACTCATAGCTGCTAGATTGTATATCTCATCTGGTTGGCACTCGGCGATGATACGAGTAAGATTCATAGAATCTGTCATATCTCCATAATGAAGAATTAAGTTTCTATCTTCTACATGGGGGTCTTGATATAAGTGATCTATACGATCTGTGTTAAAAAGTGAACTTCTTCTTTTAATCCCGTGTACTATATAACCTTTTTTGAGCAAAAACTCCGCTAGATAGCTTCCATCTTGTCCTGTAATCCCTGTTATCAATGCTACTTTCTTTTTCATTTATATATCATTCCTTTCTATCAAAATCATCTTCTAATCTTTCTATATCATCTTCACCAGTATAGCTTCCTACTTGAGCTTCTATGATAACTAAAAGTTCCTCAGTATTATTTGAAAGTCTGTGTATATCTCCTGCTTTGATATATGTTGATTCATTTTGATTAAGAACAAACGTATTGGTTTCTATCGTAACAGTTGCTTGTCCACTAACTACTATCCAATGCTCATTTCTATATTTATGCCTTTGCAAAGAGAGTCTTTTTCTTGGTTTTACTTCAATTCTCTTAATCTTATATCCATCTTGTTCTTCCAAGATAGTAAAAGTACCCCATGGTCTATATCCAGTGAGATGTGTATCTGTTAATGTTGATTTTTCTTTTTTTAATGTAGTAACAATCTCTTTTATCTTCTGAGTTGAACCTTTTTTAGAGACAAGCAAAACATCGTTAGTATCAACTATGATACTATCTTTTATATCTATCGTATGTACTGGTTTTTCTGATATTATCAAGTTATTATTTGCGTCATTTGGCAACTCTTCACAAAGAGCATCAAAACTTCCAACATCAGACCAGCTGATGTCACTTGCTACGACTTTAACTCGATTTGATTTTTCCATCACAGCATAATCTATGCTATCTATTGGAATATTTAGCATATCTTCATAAACAATTCTTATCATATTATCTTGCTTTGCATTTTTATATGCTTCCAATGACTTGTCATATATTTGTGGCGAATATTTTTTTAGCTCTTCTAAAAAAACACCAACTTTAAAACAAAACATTCCACTATTCCAGTAGTAGTTCCCAGCATTTAGATATTCTGTAGCTTTTTCAACATTTGGTTTTTCATGAAAAGCTTTTACATTTTCTCCATCTGATTCTATATATCCAAAACCAATCTCTGCAAATGTTGGTTTAATCCCAAAAGTGACAAGATAATTCTCTGATGCCAACTCTTGTGCTCGCTTCACCACTTTCTTATAAGAGTCTTCATCTTTAATAAGATGATCACTTGGTGTTACCAATACCATTTCGTTCTTGTCGAGGAACAAACAAGCTAGGGCAATAGCTGGAGCAGTGTTTCTTCCTATGGGTTCTAGCAAATATCTACTGTTTATCACATCTAACTCTTCTAATTGATCCTTAGCTAAAAAATATTGTTCTGCATTAGATACTATAAGGTGCGAACTACAGATTTTTGAATTTCTTTCTACAGTAAATTGAAACAGAGACTTATTTGAAAAAAGTTTGATAAATTGTTTTGGCATTAGAGTTCTGCTCATAGGCCATAGTCTTGTTCCATTGCCTCCACATAATATAATATTAGTCATGTTACTTTACCTCATACCCATCTGGATTATTAGATTGCCATCTCCAGCTATCTTCACACATCTCATCTAAACTTCTTTTTGCAACCCAACCGAGTAGCTCTTTTGCATAAGAAGGATCAGCAAAACATTTTGCAATATCTCCTGCTCTTCTATCAACTAATTTATAAGGTACTTTTTTACCGCTTGCTTTTTCAAAAGCTTTTACTACATCAATAACTGAATATCCTGTACCTGTTCCTAAATTTACTACCAGTGGTTTGATATTTTCATGATTATTAAGATAATCAATAGCTTTTACATGTCCATAGGCTAAATCAACTACGTGGATATAGTCTCGTACACCTGTACCATCATGTGTATCATAATCACTTCCAAATACACTTAAATATTCTCTTTTTCCAACAGCTACTTGAGAGATAAATGGCATAAGGTTATTTGGTATTCCGTTTGGATCTTCACCTATGGTTCCGCTTTTGTGAGCTCCAACTGGGTTGAAGTATCTAAGAATCGCTATTTTAAAAGAGTTATCTGATATGTATAAATCTTCTAAAATTCTTTCAATCATATATTTTGAAGTTCCATAAGGGTTCGTTGTACCACCTACAGGCGAATCCTCTCTTAGGGGAGAGTATTCTTTAATGTTTAATTTTGAATGTTGAATGTTTAATTTATCTGGATCAGTATAGACGGTAGCACTAGAGCTAAATACAATTTTTTTGCATCCAAACTCGCTCATAACTTCAAGAAGTCTTAGAGTTCCCACTACATTGTTATCATAGTATTCAAGTGGTTGTTCAACTGATTGCCCAACTGCTTTTAAACCTGCAAAGTGGATAACAGAGTCTATAGAGTGATTTCCAAATACTTCTTTTAATTTAGCTGTATCTCTTATATCACCATTGATAAAAGTGATAGATTTACCTATGATTTTTTCGACTCGATTAAGTGACTCTGACGAGGAGTTTGAGAGATTGTCATATACTATAAAGTCATAATTTGCATTAGCTAATTCTACTAATGTATGACTTCCTATATATCCTGCTCCACCTGTGATAAGTATGCTCATTATTTAACCACACTCTCTTTTGCATAATCATATTTTTCTTTGTAGACTTCCATCTCTTCTTGGAGTTTGTCGTATTCTGCTTTTTTCTTCTCTATAAATCTTTGAGTGATATCGATCTTTTCTTTAATACCTTTTTCAGTAAGAAGATATTTATATTTTTGTTTTTGCTTAGAGTTTATAAATCTCTCTGCTTTTATAAAACCTTTTTCAATAAGACCATTAAGCACATAGTTTACCTTACCTACACTGTATCCTATCTCAGCTGCAATGCTTTTTTGATTGGTTATTTTACCTACGGACTTCAAAATAGCAAGTTCTGCTTCTTCGTTTGTCAATGCTATGCCTTTTTTGTGATTTTTATTCAAGGGTTGAATTATATCTAGTTCAAGCTTTGAATTAGATTTGATGAGAAATATTTTGAACTATGGTTTTATTACTATTTGTTATCGATAAATTTATTTGAATTACATTGCACCATTTACAATCTTTATCTTATAAGAATTTTCACAATAAAAAGTATATTGATGGTCATAATACACTTTTTTTAATAGGAGTTTTTTTGATTGTGAGAAACTTGAGGAAAAAATAAAATTGTTAAAAAGCAACACTATGAGTAAAAAATATTATGCCACCTTGCTTTATAAAATCGATGGAATTATATTTGATTGATAAATGAGATTGTTTTTAGTTGAATATTTTTCAACTGATGTTAATTTGATGAAGTAGTATTATGAATATTTTATTTTGTAATTGTTTTAAAAAGAAGAGAGCTATTGATTTCGTAGATTAAAGAATTTTATCGGATTTCCACTTTTTAATCTTTGCTCTATTATCTTGAACTCTTTGGATATGTTTGCTTTTTTTTGAAAATCATTAATTACTAAGAGGTATTGATTTTGATAATACTTGTATAAAAACATACAAAGTTGAGATTTGTACTCCTCTAGTGTAAGAGTTTTTAATTCACTTCTTGCAAGAACAGATGTTAACCTATCTATTTGCCCACTTAACAGATATTCAAACTCTTCTTTATGTTTTTGAAACATAGTGTAACCATCCCCATAATATAGACCAGATTTAAGCTGATAAAATCTGATTCTTATTATGCCTTTTTAAAAATTCTACTGGACTTAAATTATCCAATGCCTCATGTGGTCTATGATAGTTATAATCAAACATCCACTCTTCAACCTTTTCTCTGACTTCTGAAAGAGAAGTAAAAATATGACAATCTAAAAGTTCTCTTCTCATAGAGCCATTAAATCTTTCAACTCTTGCATTTTCTGTTGGTTTGCCTGGTCTAATAAAATCTAGCATAATATTGTGCTTGTTGCACCATAGCTCTAAATGGGTTGAAATGAACTCTGGTCCATTATCTACTCTGATTGTATTTGGATAGCCTCTATATTCACAAACTTGCTCCAACGCTTCTATAACTCTTCTTGCTGGAAGTGATGTATCGACTTTTACATGTAAGAGTTCTCTATTAAATTCATCTATGATATTTAATAGCCTATATCGTTTTCCATACCATAGAGTGTCACTCATAAAGTCCATTGCCCATATTTCATTTTGACATTGCAATTCACTTAGTGGTGTTTGAACACGCATTGGCAATCTTTTTTTCATTTTTCTTCTTATATTCAAACCTAATTTTTTATAAATTCTATACACTCTCTTATGATTCCACGCATATCCAGCACTTCTGATACGAAGATAGAGTTTTTTAAATCCATTACGAGGATGTTTTTGAACCAAATGATTTAAAACTGCAACAAGTTCTGCATCATTGTCTCTTTTTTGAGATTTATAATACATTGAACTTCTATTAAGTTTTATTGCTGCACATGCCTGACGAACACTAAGCTTATGCTCAGTCTGTAGATATCTAACTGATTCTCTCTTGTCCTCAGGCGTTAAAGCTTTTTTTCTATTAAATCTTTGAGTGCATGATTTTCAAGTGCCATATCAGCGTACATCTTTTTTAACTTTGAATTCTCTTCTTCTAACTCTTTGAGACGCTTGATATCTGAAACACTCATACCACCATATTTACTCTTCCAAACATAATATGTCTGTTGTGTTATCCCATGCTTTCGACATACATCTACTACTTTTAACCCTGCCTCTACCTCATTCAAAATCCCAACAATTTGGGTTTCGCTAAATTTACTCTTTTTCATCATAACTCCTGATATTATTTTATCAGAAATTATCAACTTATGCGTGGTCTAGTTTTTGGGGATGGGTACAATAGAACTATCTAATGAAGCTAAGATAATTTCTTTTTTATCAGGATAGTTTAAAATCCCTTGTAATATTAAAATTTCAGTGATGTCAATCATCTGATTTTGAAGGGTATTAGGTGTTTTCAAGGAAACTCCTAAAGTCGTTTTGATGTACTTTGGGTGTAAATTAATAAGATGTGATGCATAACCCTTGAACTCTTCTGCCATTACAGGCTTTAATGTAGAAAGAAATTCCTCTATTTTTACTAGTATTTTTTGCTTTTCTTCGGGTCTATTTATATCAAATCTATAGTTTCCTAAATTATCCTTAACAATATAATCTAATGCAAATTCTACAAAGTACTTTGGGTGTAAAAGTAAGGACTTTAATTCATTTACCCTACCCTCTTTTACATAATCAGCAGGATCTTGTCCATTTTGAAAAATAACAACTCCACCAACGAAGTCATTTTGTGCTAAAAAAATTGAAGCTTTATAAGCAGCTTCCATACCAGCTTTATCTCCATCATAACCCAATATTATTTTTGCATCTGATTTTTTTAAAAGTGGTATGTGTTGAGATGTAAGTGCGGTTCCAAGCTTGAACAAGAGGTGCCATTTTAATTGCTTCTGGACGTGTACCAAATATCAATAATACTTTTTGCAAAATCATTCGCTACAACCTTCCATCAGCATTTTTAAGGATCCCTTTTATATCAAATACTACTTGATTTTTGCCTTCAAACTTGAAGATTTTATACTCATCATGTGCCACTGCTAAAACTACTGCTTGATAGTGTGATATATCAGGCTCACGTAAAAGTTCTAAGCCATATTCATATTTAACTTCTTCTTTATCTGCCCAACAATCACTCACATCAACCCTGCATCCGAAATCTTGTAGCTCTTTTATAACATCTATAACTCTACTATTTCTTATATCTGGGCAATTTTCTTTAAAAGTGATACCAAGTACAAGTACACGTGATCCTTCTATCGTATAGCCTCTTTTTATCATGAGTTTTATCACTTGATTTGCTACATAAATCCCCATGTTGTCATTGAGTCTTCGACCAGCTAAGATAATCTCTGGATTATATCCTACTTCTTGAGCTTTATGCGTAAGATAGTATGGATCCACTCCTATACAGTGTCCTCCAACAAGTCCTGGCTTAAAAGGCAAAAAGTTCCACTTTGTTCCAGCTGCTGCTAGTACTGCTTGAGTATCGATATTTAGTTTGTTAAAGATTATAGCTAGTTCATTTATAAAAGCTATGTTAATATCTCTTTGACTGTTTTCTATAACTTTTGCAGCTTCAGCTACTTTGATAGAGGGAGCTAGATGTGTACCAGCTGTTATGATAGCTCTATAGAGTTCATCTACTTTTTGTGCCGTTTCTGGTGTACTACCACTTGTAACTTTAAGTATCTTTGTTACTGTGTGTTCCTTATCTCCTGGATTTATCCTCTCAGGGCTATATCCACAGAAAAAATCAATGTTAAACTTAAGACCAGAGTATTTTTCTAAAACAGGAACACAATCTTCTTCAGTTGCTCCTGGGTAAACTGTTGATTCATAGATAACTATATCATCTTTTTTTAAAACCTTTCCAACACTCTCACTAGCTTTTATAAGTGGGGTAAGATCTGGTTTTTTATGTTTATCGATAGGAGTTGGAACAGTTATGATATAAACATTGCAAGAAGCTATATCTTCTAATTTTGTTGAAAACTCCATACCATTTTTCAACGCTTCTTCTAGCTGGTTTTGGTTCAATTCTAAAGTTCTATCATAACCTTTTTTTAACTCATCGATTCTTGCTTGGTTTATATCAAAACCTATAACCTTATACTTTGAGCTAAAAGCATGTGCCAATGGCAATCCAACATATCCTAGTCCGATAATACATAATCTATACATTTACATCAACCCCTATTTGAAAATATCTAAATCCGTATGAAGCAAGTCTTTTTTGACTGTATTGATTTCTTCCATCAAAGATAATTTTATTTTTAAGACGTTTTGCCATCTCTTCAAAGTCTGGACTTCTAAACTCTTTCCACTCTGTTAAAAGTATCATCGCTTCGCACTCATCTAAAGCATCATATTTATTTTTCATATACTCTACACTTGCGTTACTTTTAAGATAAAAGTTTTTTGCTTCATGCATCGCTTTTGGATCATAAGCCCTTATCTTTGCACCTCTTGTTGTAAGTTCATTGATAACCGTTATGCTTGTAGCTTCTCTCATATCATCTGTTTCTGGCTTAAAACTAAGCCCCCAGATAGCAAAACTATATCCTTGTAAATCTTCTCCAAACTCTTTGATAACTTTTGCCGATATAACTCTTTTTTGTTCAAAATTTACAAGTTCTACTGCATCAAGTAACTTAGGAACATATCCCTTTTCTTTGCTTGTTTTTAGAAGGGCTTGAACATCTTTTGGCAAACAACTTCCACCATACCCACATCCTGGATAGATAAAACTATATCCGATACGAGAATCACTCCCTATGCCTATCCTTACTTGATTGATGTCAGCTCCAACTCGCTCACAGATATTTGCCATCTCATTCATAAAGCTAATTTTAGTTGCTAACATCGCATTGGCAGCATATTTTGTCATCTCTGCACTTTTGATATCCATAGCTATAAAGCGATCATGATTTCTTGTAAAAGGTGCGTAGAGTTCTTTCATAACTTCAAGTGCTTTTTGATTATCTACGCCTATGACAACGCGATCTGGTTTCAAAAAATCCTCAACAGCAGCACCCTCTTTTAAAAACTCTGGATTGCTAATAACATCAAATGTAAGCGCTACTCCTCTTTTATCGAGAGCTTTTTGTATCTCTTCTCTTACTCTCTTGGCAGTACCCACTGGAACTGTTGATTTGTCTATAACATACATATGTTGTGTCATACACTCACCAATAGACTTAGCAACACCTAAAACATATCTTAGGTCTGCACTTCCATCTTCGCCCATGGGAGTTCCCACTGCTATAAAAGAAATTTCACATTTTTCTAAAGCCTCTTTTATATCAGTTGTAAAGCTTAAGGTTCCATTTTGATAGTTTTCATAAACTATCTCTTCAAGACCAGGCTCATAAATAGGGATTATACCTTTTTTCAGGTTTTCAATTTTTTCTCTATCCACATCAACACAAATTACATCATTTCCCATTTGAGCAAAACATGCTCCACTCACAAGCCCTACATAACCTGTACCTATAACGCTTATTTTCATTTATCTCTCACTCTTAAATATACTGGAAATCTAGGAAATCCATTTTTAGTAATACCTTGATATTTATAGGTCACAATACTTCCTATTTCTGGTGGATTTACTCTTTGAGCTTCACTAAGTCCACTTCCTATATAAAAAATTTTACCATCTTCTAGTTTACATTTGATTGAGCCAGTTTGATTTTCAAACTTCCCTTCGCCTCTCTTATATCCTAAAACTTCACACTCACTATCTTCAAAGCTTTTAACCTTAAGTGCTTCATCTGTTCTTTTTCCTATATATGGTGCATCTGGATTTCGAAGAACAACACCTTCTCCACCTTTATCTTCTATCTCTTTGAGAAAATTTTTCAGATGTTCTTTATCTTTACATGTAAGCTGTTCTATGATACGTATAGGTGTATTTGTGTTTGTTTTTAGGTAGTTTTTTAAAACTTCTAATCTTTGTAAAAGTCCTCCTTGTTGGTTTGGTACTTCAAAGATATTGTAAGTTATATCTTTCCAACCATCATGGGGCTTTTTTACTGAAGTGATTGAGCTTATGTTTTCAAAATCTCCTCTTTTGCTCCAAAGCTCTCCATCTATCGCAAAAGGAGGAAAGTCTTTTGTAAACCATGTTGGCGTTGCAAACTCTTTACCACTTCTTGAAAGTAGTTTTTTACCATCCCAGTATGCTCTCACACCATCTAGCTTTTCACTCATAAGCCAGCCATCTGGTCGCATACTTTCATCATACTTTTTTAAAAGTAAGAGTGCTGGCTGTTGCGCATACAGAAAAAAAGGTATAAGAAAAATAAAAAACCGTATCATGACACTTTAACTTTAAAAAATTCCAAATACCAATCCACAAACTTATCGATTCCTTCTTGGATAGGAGTTTGTGGCTTGTACCCTAAATCCTCTACCAAATCACTTACATCTGCATAAGTTTCTGGAACATCTCCTGCTTGTAATGGCAAGAAATTTTTTTCTATCTCAATTCCGAGTTTATTCTCAATCGCTTCGATAAAATCCATGAGCTTTACTGGATTATTGTTACCAATGTTATAGACTTTATAAAAATCTGCTGGATTGTCGATGACTCTCACAACTCCCTCAACGATATCATTTATATAGGTAAAATCTCGAAGCATCTCTCCGTTGTTAAAGACATCTATCGCTTTGCCTTCAAGTGCAGCCTTAGTAAATAAAAACAGAGCCATATCGGGTCTTCCCCACGGTCCATATACAGTGAAAAACCGAAGCCCAGTTGTTTTGATACCAAAAAGATGACTATAAGTGTGTGCCATAAGTTCATTTGATTTTTTACTCGCAGCATAAAGGCTTATAGGGTGGTCTACGCTATCACTTGTACTAAAAGGAAGTTTTGTATTTGAACCATACACAGAGGAACTTGAAGCATAAGAGAGATTTTTTACTTCATGATGACGACACGCTTCTAGGATATTTAAAAAGCCTATGATATTTGAGTACATGTAAGCATCGGGATTTGTTAGAGAGTAACGTACACCTGCTTGTGCTGCAAGGTTACATACAGCGTCAAACTTTTGAGTTTTAAAAAGCTCAAACATCGCTTCTTTATCTTCAAGATTAAGTTTTATAAATTTATAATTTGGATAAAGTTTTGAAGAGAGAAGTTTTCCATAAGGGATATCTTTACCCTCTTTTAAAGAATCTATGATCCCTGCTCTTTGAAGTCTACCGTATTTGACATTTTGGTCGTAATAGTCGTTGATATTATCAAGCCCTACAACCTCATCGCCTCTTTGCAACAATCTCAAAGCTAGATGTGAACCTATAAATCCAGCCGTACCAGTTACTAGTATCTTCAAACAAACACCTTATGATTTAAATGAATGATTATTTTACCAAAAAGAAGCGTAAGGCTACTTTAAAGAGCCTTACATGTAGAGTTATTTTTTGCATTCGCCTAAGCTTAAATTGGCTCTATTTTTTTCAAGAGTCTTTTCACCGATACCTTTGACTTGCAAAAGTTCATCAAGAGATTTGAAACAACCATGTGCTTGTCTATAAGCAACAATCTCTTTAGCTTTTGTGGCACCTATACCTTTGAGTTGGGATAATTCTTTTTCACTCGCAGTGTTTAATTCTACACCAAAAAGAAAAACAAAGCTTAAAGCTAAACTTAAAAACCACTTCATAAAAAACTCCTTTAAAAATAAGATATAAATTATTTTATATGAGTTTTTATAAAAATAGTATTAATTTAACGTATAAAAATGGTTTGTTGCCTCAACAAATCCCTCAACACTACCACAATCAAATCTTTTGCCTTTAAACTTATACGCGATAACTTTTCCTTGTTTTGCCATCTGTAAAAGTGCATCTGTTATCTGTATCTCTCCACCCTTACCAGGTTTTGTTTCTCTTATAACATCAAAGATATCTGGAGTTAAGATATATCGTCCTATGATAGCTAGGTTGCTTGGAGCATCTTGTGGTTCTGGCTTTTCTACCATCGTTTCTACTCTATAAGTATCATCACTGCTATCTACCAAATGCCCTGCTATCACTCCGTATCTGTTCGTATGTTCTTTTGGGATTTCTTCTATGGCAACCACACAACAGTTATACTTTTCATATACCTTTTTCATCTGCGCTAAAACACTGGGACCTTCACTATAACACAAATCATCTGCTAAGATAACTGCAAATGGTTCTTCTCCGATGAGAGTTTCTCCTGTGAGGATAGCGTGTCCTAATCCCTTCATCTCTATCTGTCTAGTGTATGAAAAAGTACATCTATCGATAACAGCTCTTATCTCTGTCAGATAGTGTTCTTTTGCACTTCCTTTTATCTGATGTTCAAGCTCATAGCTGATATCAAAATGATCTTCTATCGCTCTTTTCCCACGCCCTGTAACTATCGCCATAGTATCAAGTCCCGCACTGATAGCCTCTTCCACACCATACTGGATAAGTGGTTTTGTAAGCACTGGTAACATCTCTTTTGGCATTGCTTTTGTCGCAGGTAAAAATCTCGTTCCATACCCAGCAGCTGGAAATAAGCACTTCTTTATTACATTTTTCATTTATTTTTCTCCTTTAATTTGCAACAAGTTACAAGTTAAATTCCTATCACTAAAGCTTGTGCTTTGCACAGAAATTTTCATAACAGTCTTCTATCCTTTAACTTTTCTTTTAATATCTCTTTACTCTCTTCGACTCCTGGTTGCCCATAAGCATCAACACCCATCAGTTTTGCAACTAAAGAAGTGAGTAATTCATAATAAAAGATAAATTTTCCTATATTTTTCTCATCAATTTGCTCTAAAACGATAGTATCAATAGGGATATCTCCTTTTTTCAAAAGAGACTCAATCACTGCATCTGCTTGAAGATTGATAAGTGAATTAAAAGAGAGTTCATTGATACTATCAAGTTTTTCTAAACTTTTTAAACTTATCGCTGGTATATCTATATCTTTATTGAAACTATCTATCTTTAAAAAAGTAACACTTTTATCTCGTAACCCCTCAACTATAAGTTGTAAAAAAGAGTGTTGGTCTTTTGGTCCTATCAGCCCAACAGGGGTCAAACCTACATTAAAACTACTATGGAGCTGTTTTTTCCCCAAACTCTCACCCCAAAGCTGCACATACCATTCACAAAAGTATTTAAAACTCTCCGAATAAACAAAAAGTGCATTGATATTGTAAGCAAACGAGTTTTTAGCATAATAAGTCGCTTTTTTAAGTAAGATATCTCGCATATATCCAGCTTCAAAAAAACTGTTTTTTATCTCACTAGCACCTTGCAAAAGAGCTTTCACATCAACTTCAATAAGAGACAAAGGAGCAAGCCCCACACTGCTAAGAACTGAAAATCTTCCACCAACATTTTTGTGTACATGTAAACAAAAACTAGGTTTTGTTGTTGCGTGTTGTTCTAGCGCACTTCCAGCATCTGTAACATAAGTAAATCTATATGCGTCTTCTATCTGCTTTTCTTGAAGTAGATTTAAAACATATTTATAGATTGCTATCGTTTCTATAGTAGTTCCTGACTTGCTTATAACAAAAAAATGTGCCTTTTGTAAATCTATTTTTTCTAATTCAGAATCTATAGCAATGGGGTCAGTACTCTCCAAAAAATGAATTTTACGTGAAAATTTTTTAACATTTTTCAAGGTTCTATAAATCGCTTTTAAACCTAGAGAACTCCCACCAATCCCTATAACTACAAGATGTTTTATCTCTTTTGTATGTTTTTCAAAATCTTCTTTATATGTACTAAGATAGGAGATATCTTGCGTAGGAAGATGATAATACCCAACAGATTCTTGTTCTTTTATGATAAGTTCGTAAACACTCTCATGTGCATTTACATCAAAAAAGAGGCGATTTGTCACAAACTCTCCTTTGCTTTTACTATAAGTTCATTTAGCTTTGTTTCATACATTTTTGCTTTTGTCTTGCTTGTTGATTCAAACCGTGTTACAAGGACAGGTGTTGTGTTGGAAGCTCTTACCAATCCCCATCCTTCATCAAAAAGTACTCTCACTCCATCAACTTCGATAATCTCTTTGATATGAGGGAAATCATCAGGTGGATTTTTTAAGAGCTTTTTCAATTTATCGATAAGTTTAAACTTTTCTTCTTCACTCGTATGCACTTTAATCTCTTCTGTTGAATAGACTTTTGGTAAGGCTTCTATACGTTCATCAACTTCCAATCCATTTTGTATAAGTTCAAGCATACGTAAAGTTGCATATATAGCATCATCGTACCCAAAATACCTATCATTGAAAAAAAGATGCCCACTCACTTCAGCAGCAAAATCTGCATTTAGCTCTTTGATTTTTACTTTAAGATTGCTATGTCCTGTTTTGTACATGTACGCTTTGCCATAAGAATTAATCGTATCATACATCACACTTGAACACTTTACTTCACCGATGACTGTTGGATTTTGCATCGCTTCACTAAACAAAATCGCCATAATATCACCTTTGACATTATAATTTTTGGTCAAAAAAGCGATACGATCAGCATCGCCATCATACGCAAATCCATATTCAAAACTATCAGTTCTACTCTCATTGCTTGTTAACTCTTTTTTTATATCTATGAGATTTTTTTCAACAGTAGGGTCTGGGTGGTGGTTTGGAAATGCTCCATCAGGCTGTATATATAAACCTTTTGCTTTAATGCCAAGTTTTTGAAAGATTTCTGGGAGTACCACGCCAGCAACACCATTGCCACAATCATATACGATAGGTTTGTCAAATCCTTGTAAATGTGCAAAAGCCTCCACCAAATAGTTTATATATGCACTTTTAACATCAATATCTTTACATGTAAAATCATCTTCAATGAAAAAATCAAGATTTTCTTCGATTTGCCTGCCTAAAGCATAGATATCCTCTCCAAAAAAAGGTTGCTTATCGATGGTGATTTTAAATCCATTATATTCACTTGGGTTGTGAGAACCTGTTATCATCACACTTGCGTTTGGAGTTATCCCATCCCACGCATGATAATTTGAAAAGTAATTCACAGGTGTTGCTACTAACCCCATGTTTAAGACTTTACATCCTGCTTTATTAAACCCACTAGCAAGGTAATCAAAAAGCTTTGGTGAATGACTTCTAGCATCATAACCGATAGCAACAACTCCACCGATTGGCTTGATTTTTTTTCCTAAAAAATACCCTATCAGCTTCACGCTTTTTTCATTTAACTCTTGTGGGTATATACCTCTTATATCGTATTCTCTAAATATTGATTGCATTATCGATTGCTTCTTTAAATGTTTTTGTATAAGATTTTTCATCTTTTAATAAAGAGGACATTGTAGCTAAGCTTCTTTTAAAATCCTCTAATATAATGTTTCCCTTCAGTAACTCATACTTCAAAAACAACCAATAGGTGTTTAAAACATCACTTTCACAATACTCTTTTATCTTTTCTATCTCCCCTTCATAAAAAAGCTCAAAAACTTGATCTCCACTAACATCATACTTCCCAGGTGCACCAACTAAAGAGCAAAGTACATCAAGCTTCAACCCTCTTGTAGCTCCAAATTCGCTAATGTGATCCATCAAATCAACATGAAATCTATCGGAAAATCGATATCTATAATTATCCCACTTACTCTTGCCAATCTCTTTATCTTCTGTTTCAAAATAGGCTCTACATGTAAGATTGTATTGCATCGCTCTTATCATAAGAAGTGGCATATCAAAACTTCTGCCATTGAAGCTTATAAGCTTGGGATTGTGTTTATCTAAAAAAGCTAAAAAATTTGCAATCATCTCTTTTTCACTTGCCCCTTCGATAGAACTTACTTTTTTGAAAGTTCCAAAATCATCAGCGATAACCGCACTAATGGCTACTATCTTGTGATATGGCAATGGCAAAAAACTACTTCCACTCTCTTCTTCTTGGTCACTCATAGCTCTTGTGGAAACTTCTATATCATCTCCTTCTATGTGATACGTTTTGCGAATCAATGCTGCATCTGGAATCGTTTCTATGTCATAAACACAAATCATTTAGTGCCCTTTTAGATAATTTTTGTATAATTATATCCTTAAATATTTGTAAAGAGTTAAGATGAAAGAAAGAGTCGAATGCTATCTTGTAAAATTTTTTATCTATTTTCTAGGATTACTCCCTAAAACAGTGATTTATAAATTTACTCACTTTTTAGCAATGACTTTTTTTAAATTTGAAAAAAGAAGAAGTTCTTTAACATTAAAAAACTTGGCTCTTGCATTTCCTGATAAATCAGAACAAGAGATATATGAACTAGCAAAAAAAACTTACACGAGTCTTTCTATTAGTATTGCTGAAATTATTATGATGTTCAATGATAGAATCGATATTGAACAAATGATTGAGAACAAAGAAGAGAGTTTGGCAACACTTCGAACGTTGATTCAAAACAATCAAAACGGAACTATTTTTATAACTGCTCATTTTCAAACTGGGAACTTTTGGCACAATTTTTGCCAAAAAATGGATTTCCTATGACAGTGATAGGAAGAGAGGGAAATAACAAATTGATTGAAGTAAATTTTACAACACCTTTTAGAGAAAAATTTGGTAATGAAAACATTTATAAAAGAAATTCTCTTATTAAACTTATTAAGCTTCTCAAACAAAACAAAAATGTTGGTTTTTTAATCGATCAAAAAGCAGGAGGAACTGCTAGTTTCAAAGCACGATTTTTCAACCATCCAGCAGACACAACTACATCTGTCGCACTGTTAGTACTTAAATATAATCCTTTAGTTATTCCTATTTTTATGCCTAGACTTAAAAATGGCAAATATCACTTAAAAATTATAGAAACTTCACAAGATGAAACAGCTACAATCGAATCACTTACCCAAAAATACAATGACATCCTAGAAGAAGTTATCAAAGAGTACCCAGAACAATGGTTTTGGATGCATAATCGGTGGAGACTTCCTAAGTGAAAATACTCATCATCAGTGATGGTAAAGCTGGTCATCTCAATCAATCTCTTGCTTTTGCAAAACTAAAAAATTATGAATATGACATCATAATTCTAAAAAATAAATTTAGATTTTTAACTTATATTTTCGATTTCTTTGGGCTTTACATCAATCTATTTTCTTTACATATACAAGGTAATTATAAGGCTGTCGTTTCTACTGGTTCAAGTACTTACTATGCAACGAAATATCTTTCAAAAACATTGAATATCAAATCAATTGCACTCATGTTACCACGAGGCTTTAGATATAGCAACTTTGATTATATTATCGCTCAAAGTCATGATAATCCTCCAAAATGTCACAATATCATTGAAATACCTATCAATTTGTCTACAAGTGAACCTAAAGGGTATATTCAAAAGGCTCATACAAAATCAATCGGCATCATCCTTGGAGGAGATAACAAAATCTTTAAAATGTGCAAAAATACCATTCAAAAGCAACTCGATGATATCTTTCAAAATTATCCTAATCATCTTAAATATATCACAACATCAAGACGAACTCCGCAAGAGATAGAAAATCTTCTTGAAAGTTATTCATTTGATTACAAACTTATCTACTCACAAAACCCGCATATAAATCCTATAGCAGATTTTTTAGAGGTATGTGAAGAGCTTTTTATCTCTATTGATTCAACATCTATGCTTTCAGAAGCAAAGGCAAACTCTGAAGCTTCCTTACACATTATTGAGTTAGAATCAAAAAAGAGAGATACAAAATACCATCAAATAGCTCATAACATATCAAAAATTAGTGGCAAATTTGATTATAGCCCATATCTAGATAAGATAAATTTATGAAAATAGTCCAATTACTCCCAGAATTTAATGAAGGTGGAGTTGAGCGTGGGGTGCTTGAACTTTCTCGTGAACTAGTTAAAAAAGGTTTTGAAAGCATTATCATCAGTAATGGAGGAAAACTTGTTAATGTAGCTAAAAGTGAGGGGGCTTTACATGTAAAGCTTGATGTCTGTTCTAAAAATCCTTTTAGTGCACCTTGGCGTATCTACAAACTTTATAAAATTTTACAAAAAATAAATCCTGATATCTTACATGTACGTAGTCGTATCCCTGCTTGGATGGTTTTTTTTGCCAACAAATGCTTGAAAAAAACAGTCATTTCTACTGTTCATGGCTTCAATTCTGTAAGTTTTTACAGTTCTATCATGACAAGTGCAAACCATATAATCTGCGTAAGTGGAGCTATAAAAGAGTATATACAACAACACTATAATACTCTTGAAAACAAAATTACAATTATCCCCCGTGGAATTGATTTAGAAAAATTTAATCCACAAAATGTAGATAAGCAATTTATCCAAGAATTTAAAAACAAGTTCGATTTGCATGACAAATTTATCGTGACTACTGTTGGACGTATCACGCAACTTAAAGACTTAGAGACTTTTATACATGCCATTGCACTTGTGCAACAAGAAAATCCCAATGTCATAGGACTTATCGTAGGTGGGGTAAGAGATGATAAACAAAACTACTTTAAGAGTTTACAAGAACTTATAAAATCTTTAGATGTAAATGTTGTTTTCACGGGTAGTCAAGAAAAAGTTGCTGAAATCTATTTTTTAAGCGATGTAGTTATCAGTGCTTCCAAAAAACCAGAAAGTTTTGGTAGAAGTGTAGCCGAAGCCATAGCACTAGGTACTCCTGTAATCGCGACAAATCATGGCGGAGTAAAGGATATCATTAAAGAAGGCATCAACGGATATCTTGTTTCGATCCAAAGTCCAAATGAACTGCATAACCAAATTTTAATAACAAAAAAGTTAAAATTTGATGGATTTGATTATATTGCTACAAACTTTTCGCTAGAACAGATGGTAGAAAAAACAATCAAAATATATAAAACATTCATACCTAAACTTGGAGAATAAAATTTGCTCTCATTTGAAACCAAACCCTATTTACACTACCTTTTATATCTTTTAACAATAGCTTGCTTTTTAGGTAAATCTTTTCAGGTTGTTGCTGGGCTTATCGTCATTGTATTTTTTTATGAAAAATACAAACAAAAAGATTACTCATTTTTTAAAAATCCTATCTTCATTCTTTTAATGACTTGGTGTTGTTATCTTCTTTTATCATCACTTTGGGCGATTAATCCTAGTAGATCCCTTAAAGGTGCTTTTGAGATACTACTTTGGAGTTGTACATATATTGCGATAGTAAATATTTTAGTAAAGAAAGAAGATATAGAAAGATTTATTAAAATTCAAGCCTATCTAATTTTATTTATATGTTTTAATGTCTTTATACAATATACATTTGGATATAATCTTTTTGGAACTCCAACAAGAGGCTCTGGATTTACTTCTGATTTATTACATACAGATAAAGTTTATGCTTATATTTTTACTCTTTGGATTGCTCTTTTTGGAGGAATGATTGTTTCTAAACAACTGCAAAAAAAACAATACATACTTTTTGGAATCAGCCTTTTTTGTTTGCTTGTCGCTATCCCACTAAGTGGAGGAAGAGGACCTCTTATAATATTGTCAATATTTTTACCTATTATAGCTTGGCTTTCTCCATATAGAAAATTAGCTTTTAGCTTTTTGGGAATTTTGCTCATTTGTGGAGTTGTATTAGTCTCTTTTAATACTTCTTTACAAAAAAGGTTAAGTACTCTCTCTGATCCTTTTGAAAATCAAAGGCAAATTAGAATTTCAATTTGGCTTACTGCCTTTGAAATGTTTAAAGACAATCCTATATTGGGAGTAGGTTTTAAAAACTTTAGAGAAAATGTATTTACTTATTATGATCCATCTTTCGATAGTATCGAAATCATTCCTCAAGAAAATCGAAAGGCCTTACATGCACATAACCCTTGGATGGATATTTTATCTGAACAAGGATTGATCGGTATCGGTTTTCTTCTCTCTCTTCTTTTTCTAATTACAAAAAGTATTTATCGTAAAAAAGGTATCGTTTTCGTAGGAAGTATTGGTGTTTGGTACTCTTTTTCTTTACTAAATAGTAATTTTGTTTTATCAAATGGTTCATGGGCATTTTTTATGCTTTTATCATTATCCTTTTTTACGGTAATGAAAAACTACGCTTCTTTAGAGGAGAAACCTAACTTTGCTTAAATTTTTATATAGACACAACAAAGACTATTCAAGATACAACATTATCAAGGCTCTTACCAAAGATTTAGAATTATCTTCAGATATTTATATCTTAATGCCTTTTTCAAAAAACCAATTTATTAAAAATTTTTTTAAAAGAAATAGAATTATAAATGATTTTTTTATATCTAACTATGATACTTACATCTATGATCGACAAAAAATAAAAAAATCCAATCCAAGAGCTTGGTGGAAATATTTTCAAGACTGGATTAATTTTAGATTTTCTCATTATCTTTTATCAGATACACAACATCATTTTGAATACTGGGAAAAGCTTTTTGGAAAATACAAAGGAAAGCATTTTGTTTTACCTGTTTTAGCAGACAAAGAAATCTACTTTCCAAACCAAGATGCTCCCGTCAACCAACCAATAAAAATTTTATTTTATGGTTCTTTTATTCCTCTTCATGGCATAGATATCATTTTAAAAGCTTTTAAACTTTTAGAGAACAAAGGGCTAGACTTTGAAGCGAATATAATTGGAACAGGACAAACGTATAAAAAAATGTTACAACTTTATCAAGATTTAGATTTAAAAAATGTTTATATGAATGGACAGGTAATTGATGAGATAAAACTGGCAAATGAGATAAGAAATGCTGATATAATCCTAGGGATATTTGGGAACAGCCAAAAAGCTTTATCTGTTATCCCAAATAAAGTGTACCAAGCACTTGCATGCCAAAAACTAATCATTACTATGGAGACAAAGGCTATTTTGGAATTTTTTACTGAAAATGATTTAGTCTTTTCTAAAAACTCTGAAGAATCTTTAGCAGAAACAATTTTTGATTTATCGATAGACTCAAACAAAAGAAAGATTATTTCAGAAAACGGCTATAAAAGCTTCATTCAACTTTATGACAAAACTGAAAAAGAGTTCAGATCTTTTATAAAAAGTATATAAATACAATGAATATCTTAGTCACAGGTTCAAATGGTCAAGTAGGTAGCGAAATTCAAGAACTCTCTTCTAATTATCAATATAGATTTTATTTTACATGTAAAAGTGATTTTGATATTATTGATACTGATATGATGAGAAAATTCATAGTTAAAAATGATATTGACACTCTTATCAATTGTGCAGCTTATACAGCTGTAGACAAAGCTGAAAATGAAAAAGAATTAGCAGATAAGATAAATCACTTGGGAGTAAAAAATCTTGCTAATTTGGCTCATGAACTTGATATCAAATTGATTCATATTTCTACTGATTATGTGTTTAGCGGAACTAATTTTAAGCCATATACTGAAACCGATACGCCTAATCCAAAAAACGTTTATGGGCAAACCAAACTTGATGGAGAAAAAGCTATCCTAGAATACAACTTGAAAAACTCACTTATTATAAGAACATCTTGGGTTTATAGCTACTATGGAAACAATTTTGTTAAAACTATGCTGCGCTTAGGTCGTCAAAAAGATAGTTTAGGAGTTATATTTGACCAAGTAGGCACTCCCACTTATGCAAAAGATTTAGCAAAAGCAATTCTTGATCTAATTCCTCAAATCAAAAACAACAAAACAGAAATCTATAATTATACTAATGAAGGTGTTCTCTCTTGGTATGATTTTGCAAAAGAGATTATGAAAATGACAAAACTATCGTGTAAAATAACTCCTATAAAAACAAAAGATTATCCATTGCCAGCTTTAAGACCACATTATAGTGTATTAAATAAATCAAAGATAAAAAAAGACTTTAATCTTACAATACCTTACTGGAAAGATGGACTAGAGGATTGTTTAAAGAGATTGGGAGAGCGAAGATAATGCAAAATATTTTACTTACAGGAACAGCTGGGTTTATCGGCTCCAACTTTGTACCTTATTTTTTAGAAAAATACCCAAAATATAATCTTATTAATTTAGATTTGCTTACTTATGCTGGAAATTTAGAAAATTTAAAAGAGTGCGAGAATAATCCTAGATATAAATTTATCAAAGGAGATATTTGTAATAGGGAATTGATAGAATATATATTTGCAGAGTACGATATTCGAGGTGTCATTCATTTTGCAGCTGAATCTCATGTTGATAATTCTATCAAAAATCCTGGTGTTTTTGTTCAAACAAATGTAAATGGAACGTATACTCTTTTAGATGTAGCGAAGAAATATTGGATGGAAAATCCATTTGTATATAAAGATAATTATAAAGAGTGTAGATTCCACCATATCTCAACAGATGAAGTATATGGTACTTTATCTGAAGACCCAAATAATCTCTTTACAGAAAAAACACCATATGCACCCAACTCTCCTTATTCAGCTTCAAAAGCATCGAGTGATATGATAGTAAGAAGCTATGTAGAAACTTTTGGGATGAATTGTGTTATTACAAATTGTTCAAATAACTATGGCCCGAAACAACATGATGAAAAACTAATCCCTACAATTATAAGAAATGCTCTTTTAAAAAAACCTATTCCAATTTATGGTGATGGAAAAAATATAAGAGACTGGCTGTATGTACTTGATCACTGTAAAGGCATTGATTTAGTTTATCACAATGGCAAAAAAGGTGAAACATATAATATAGGTGGAAAAAATGAGAGAACAAATCTACAAATAGTCAATAAGATTTGTGAAATCTTAGATGAAAAAATTCCACAAAAAGAGAGTTATAAAGATTTAATTACATTTGTAGAAGATAGAGCTGGTCACGATAGAAGATATGCTATAGATGCAACTAAACTTGAAACAGAACTTGGCTGGAGAGCTGATGAAAATTTTGAAAGTGGGATTATGAAAACTATAGATTGGTATTTACAGAAGGCTCAAAAATGAAAGGAATTATACTAGCAGGTGGAAGTGGTACTAGACTCTATCCAATTACCAAGGGAGTATCAAAGCAGCTTGTTCCAATCTATGATAAACCTATGATTTATTACCCTTTATCAGTTCTAATGCTAGCTGGGATTAAAGAGATTTTAATTATTTCGACTCCTCATGATTTACCTCGTTTTATAGAATTGTTTGGAGATGGTAGTGATATAGGAATGCATTTTACTTATAAAGAGCAGCCTAGCCCTGATGGTTTGGCTCAAGCTTTTATCTTAGGGGAAGAATTTATCGGAGAAGATGATGTTTGTTTGATTTTAGGAGACAATATCTTTTATGGTCAAGGTTTATCTCACCTTTTAAGAACAAGTATCGTTGATGTTACTGAAAATGATAAAGCAACTGTCTATGGATATTATGTTAATGACCCAGAAAGATATGGTGTAGCTGAATTTGATAAACATAAAAATGTCATTAGTATAGAAGAAAAACCTAAAAATCCAAAATCTAATTATGCAGTGGTAGGATTATATTTTTATCCAAATGATGTTGTTAAAAAAGCAAAACAAGTCAAACCTAGCGATAGAGGGGAATTAGAGATAACCTCACTCAATCAAGAATACCTTAAAGAAGGAAGATTGAGAGTTAAACTGATGGGTAGAGGCTATGCATGGTTAGATACTGGGACACATGAAAGCTTACTAGAAGCAAGTCAGTTTATTCAAACAATAGAAAAAAGGCAAGGGCTTAAAATTGCTTGCCTTGAAGAAATTGCTTTTGAAATGGGGTACATTTCAAAAGAGAAACTCTTAGATTTAGCAGAACCTTTGAAAAAAAATCAATATGGTCAATATCTTATAAAAAGAGCTTTCGAAGGAAGAGTCGAAAAATGAATTTTATAAGAACTGAGATACCAGAGGTTATCATTTGTGAACCTATTGTGCATGGTGATTATAGAGGTTATTTTGTAGAGACTTTTAGAAAAGATTTATTAGAAAAATTTTTAGGTCATCAAATTGATTTTTGTCAGGATAATGAAAGCAAATCTTCCAAAGGAGTATTAAGAGGTCTTCATTATCAATTACCACCTTTCGCACAAACTAAACTTGTCAAGGTAATACAAGGAAAAGTTCTTGATGTGGCAGTAGATATACGCCAAGGAAGCCCTACCTTTGGCAAACATGTAGCAGTCGAATTAAGTAGTGAAAATAAAAGGCAACTACTTATTCCAAGAGGTTTTGCTCATGGTTTTGTGGTTCTTGAAAATGAGACTATATTTACTTACAAAGTTGATAACTATTATAGTCCAGAAAACGATAGAGGTATAGCATTTAATGATGAAACTTTAAATATCAATTGGATATTAAATCATCATCAGTTAAAACTATCGCAGAAAGATACAAAGCAACCTAGACTGCAAGAAACCAAAACACTATTCAATTATAATATAAATTATTACAACGAAATTAGCAGTTTTGGCTATAAACTCAATACCAATAATCTTTAATCCACAAAGTAGGGAGACAAGCTTTATAGAGCCTTTTCCAAGATTTAAGAGGTTTTATACCGCTTTTATCTAACCAAACCCCATCTATGGCTTCTTTTGGATTTGGAACACCATGAAATGCAATCGCTTTTAATCCTATTTTATTTTTAGGAATTTTTGGGACTAAAAAGTGTCTTAAAGGACCAAATTTTGGCATACAGTGAAATCTAAATGAACAAAACCAATCATCAGGCCAAAAATTTAATTTTCCATACTTTT
Source organism: Sulfurospirillum sp. UBA12182 (assembly GCA_002742765.1). Taxonomy (GTDB): domain Bacteria; phylum Campylobacterota; class Campylobacteria; order Campylobacterales; family Sulfurospirillaceae; genus UBA6810. The sequence goes on from DLUF01000042.1 coordinate 155,131, forward strand.
CTATAATTTTACTTGAAAGATATTCTTGTGAAGCAGTAAAAAATTTATCAACAACTTTTTTAGGATTCTCTTCATAATATTTTTTTATATAACCTAATGTTCCTACAACCCAAGAGTAACAGCTTGCTTGACCAACTGTATCGCCTTTGGTATTCCAATCATTGATAATATAAAATTTATCATTTTGAGGGAAACTAAAAAACTCATCAAGATTAGAAATTATTACCATATCTAAATCAAAGAAAAAAACTCTTTTTCCGTTTAAATTTCCTAGGTTATCATCACATAAGCCTGCCTCTTTTCGGTAAGCATACTTTGTTTGATACTCTTGTTGAGTATTTAACTGTGGTAAAGGTTTGATTATAATTTCATTATCAAGTCCTTCACTATCATCTGTAAAACAATAAAAGTTAACGATATAGGAAGTATTCCTTGAAATCATATTTTTAAGCTTATTTACATATTCAGGTTTATATGCAGTTCCCCATTTTATACAAATTACATTCACTTCTTTTTGCATCATAATCCTTTTACAAGATTAGTTATTCTAAAAATAAAAAATCTTATTAAATCTGGCAAATATCGTAACCTCATTATTCTTCTATTGTATATTTTTATACTCTTATTTTCTTTTCGATTAGAATTTTTTGGAGACTTCTCAACTATTTCATTAATCATCGCAAATAAATTATATTTTTCTATTACTCTATGCCTTGCTTCCACAACAGCATCTAATCTTCTTTCATATTCACCTTCTGTGGAAATAACTTTTTTAATTATCTCAACTGCTTTTTCTGGCTCTGTAATATCTATTTGTATTATGCTATCTTTAGGAAAATAATCATATACATTTGGACACCCACAATAAATTGGGACAGCATATCCTAAAAATGTATCTGCCAATTTTTCAGTCCACATATGTTTTCCAATATGATTTTCTATGCATATATGAAATTTATATCTATCAATTGCATCAGCTTTTCTTTCAATCCAACGATATCCTTTCCCAAATCTATCCATTTCTTTAAAAACATCTTGTAGTTTTTGGGTAAAATGAAATCGCATTTTATGGAAAGTATGCCCTTGTTGCTTACTAGAACAAACTGTGGAAATTATCTTATCTTTTTTTGGAACTTCCATAGAAATAATTTCATTATAACTTTTTCCATAAAACCATACATTACCTGTTTGAGACCGTAAAGCATTTGGATGAGGCAATATCTCCTCTGGTTGATTCGTTATAAGATACTGAAACTGTTTTGCAAATGCTCTTCCATAACGAGTAATTGAAGATGGTTCTGTTGTAACTAAAATTGTATTTTCTTTTGGGCAATTTAATTTTTCTATTCTGTGTGGGATAATATTTGCAATATCATCAATAACAACTAACCAATCATACTTTTCAGCCAATGGATTAAATGTAAAAATACATGAACCCAAAGTAGGATTACCTGTAGGAAGCTGATTTATAAATTGAGTATCTTCATCTGCTTTACTCCCTCGAGTTACAAATTTTATTATTTTTTTTTGAGAATTAGCTGGCATTATCAATTCCTTGACAAATAATATGCCCAATCATAATGTGCATCTCTTGGATACGAGGTGTATCGTTACTTGGAACGACCAAATTAACATCACAAAATTCGTTCATAACGCCACCGTCTCTTCCACTAAAACCTATCGTTTTGCATCCTATATTACGAGCTAAGCTAAGTGCCCTGATAACATTTTTACTATGTCCACTTGTCGAGATACCAATAAGAACATCTCCTTCTCTTGCTAATGCTTCTACTTGTCTATCAAAAATTCTATCATATCCATAGTCATTTCCAACAGCAGTAAGAACCGATGTATCGGTAGTAAGAGCAATTCCTGGTAAACCACGTCTTTCAGTTTTATAGCGACCACTAAGCTCTGCTGCTATATGTTGTGCATCAGCAGCACTTCCACCATTGCCACATAATAAAATTTTATTGCCATTCTTGATAGCTTCAGTCGCAATCACGCAAGCTGTATAAATATAACTTTGCAAACTTTCTATACTTTTAGCTATGACTTCTTGATGAGAATTCATCTCATTTTGTATCATCGTCATCATTTTTGCTGAACCCTTTCTATTATCTTTGTTGTACTTTTACCCTCGACAAACTCAACCAATCGCACTTCTTTAGCGATATCGCTTCCTACAACCTCTTTACCTTCATAATCAGCTCCCTTTACCAAAACATCAGGTAAAATCGCACTAATAAGCTCATAAGGGGTATCTTCTTCAAAAGGAACGACATAACTAATTGATTCTAAACTTGCTAAGATATAAGCTCTATCTTCAAGAGGATTAATCGGTCTGCTCTCCCCTTTGAGTCTTTTGATAGACTCATCCGAATTAAGCCCAACGATAAGTACATCTCCAAAACTTTTAGCAACTTCAAGATACTTAACATGCCCTACATGTAAGATATCAAAGCAGCCATTTGTAAAAACAATCTTTTGATTTTTTAAATTCTTCAAAAGCTCTACAATCTGTTTTTTTGTCTTAATTTTACTCTCAGAGGTACCACCACGAAGTGAATGAACATAAGCATCAACCTCATCAAGCGTTACAGTTGCACTTCCTAATTTTCCAACAACAACAGCAGCAGCTTCATTAGCAAACATCACAGCTTCTTGAATACTCAAACCACAAGAAAGTGCATATCCAAGACTAGCTAAAACAGTATCTCCAGCCCCTGTTACATCATATACTTCTCTTGCAACAGTTGGAAATTTTTCAAATTTCTCTCCAAAAAGGGCAATCCCCTCTTCAGAGAGAGTAATAATCGCATACTCTAAAGATAACTCATTTCTTAGTAATGTTCCTGCACTGTGCAAAGAGCTATCATCTACAATAGATATTTTTGTTGCAACACTTGCTTCTTTTTTGTTAGGTGTTATAAGTGTAGCACCTTTGTATTTACTATAATCATCCCCTTTAGGATCAACTAAAATAGGCTTTTGATATCTCTTTGCTAGTTCGATAACTTTACATGTAAAAGCTTTTGTAAAAACACCTTTACCATAATCTGAAAGCAAAATAGCATCAATACCCTCTATCCAAGCCTCACATGCTTTTAACAAAGCACTCTGCGATTCTATCGTTATATCATCTTTTGATTCGCTGTCATAACGCACCACTTGCTGATGTGATGCGATAACTCTGCTTTTTTTACTTGTTTTTCGCCCACTTTGATGCACTAGTGCATTAGCATCTACACCCAAGCTCTGTAACATAAAAGAGAGTTCTTTGCCATTACTATCATCTCCTATTACACTTAAAACAGTTACATTTGCACCTAAACTCACAAGATTATTTACAATGTTTCCTGCTCCTCCTAGAACTGTTGTTTCTCTTTGAACATCAACAACTTGCACAGGAGCTTCAGGAGAGATTCTCTCACACTTTCCCCAAAGGTAATGATCTAACATCAAATCACCAATAACCAAAATATTTGGTTTATACGCTCTTAATCTATCCATTGTTATAAATTCTCTTAATTTCTGGGATATATGCCCTAATCCCCTCTTCAAGTGAAAATCTAGGTTCATACTCTAGAAACTCTTGAGTGAGTGAGATATCAGCCTCAGTAAAAAACTGATACTGCCCGATAAAAGGATTTGGTATATATATATCTTCTCTTTGGATTTTAAGCTCATTTTTAAGAACATCAACGATATCTTGGAAACTTCTTGCTTTCCCAGTTCCTACATTGTACACACCACTTTTTTTTGCTTTGCATGCTTTGATATTTGCCCCTATAACATCTTCGATATAGATAAAATCTCGTTGTATTTTATCGCTTCCCTCGAAAAGTTTTGCACTCTCTCCTTTTAGGAGTTGTAATCCAAATTGCAACACCATAGAAGCTGTTTTATCTTTAAAAAATTCCCGCTCTCCATACACATTAAAGTAACGAAGTCCTACGATTCTAATCGGAGAGTTTTCGATATATTTAGCCGCTAAATTATCCATCATAAGCTTTGAAAACCCATAGACATTATTTGGACTCTCATAACCTATACTAAATTTATCACTATCTCCATAAGTAGCTGCAGATGAGGCATAAATCATGTCAGCATTCATCTCTAAAGCTAAATCCAACAATGCTTTAAAAGCATTTACATTTGTTTGTATCATCAAAGTCTGATCACTCACAGTAGTGTCAGAAATCGCTGCTTCATGAAAGATATAATCAAATTTATATTTTTTTAGTTTTTCTATATCTTCTTTTGAGTTTATATCCCCACTTATTACTTCACCCTTAAATCCAAGAAGATTTTTAAAATGCCCAAAACTCATCAAGTTTCTATTTGAGAAGGTTTGGGTTGAACGAAATTTATCAAAAACAACTACTTTACATGTAGGATAATTTTTTTGAAAATAAAACGCCAAATTACTTCCTATAAATCCTGCACCACCTGTTATTAAAACAGATTTTTTATTAAAATCTATATCTGTATATGGCAATCACTTATCCTTTAATTGTCTTAAGTCAATTTTATTATATCCAAAAGTGATTTAACACTATATTTAGCCTCTTTACAAGCCTCTTTTCCTATAAAAACAGTATTTAGAACCCCTGCATTTTTGGCTGCTTGTATATCGCTTGGTTTATCTCCTATCATCCAAGAGTTTTTCATATCAATCCCAAGCTCTTCAAAAGCCAATTCAAACATACCTATATTTGGTTTCCTACATGTACAATTAACTTGGGGAGTATGAGGACAGTGATAGACTTTTGAGATTGTTATGCCTTGATTTTGAAACTCTTGCACCATCCAAGAAGTAAGTTTTAAAAAGTCCTCTTCACTATAATAACCTCGTCCTATGCCTGATTGGTTTGTGACCACAACAAGAAGATAACCCAGATTTTGAAAGTGCTTTAAAAGTTCAAAAACTCCATTACAAAATTCAAAATCTTCTATTTTGTGGAGGTACTCTTTATCAATATTTATAACACCATCTCGGTCCAAAAAAAGAGCTTTGGGCAAAATAAAACCTTTAAGGATATAAATTATTTACTTAATTCAAAAATTATATCACTTAAAAATTGAGGATATTCTTTGGCAGGAACAAGATTCTCGTTAGCTTGAAGCAACTCTTTTGCTTTTTGTAAATATTTAGTAGCATTTCCACTATCTTGAAAGGAATATTTTAAGATTTTACCGAGATAATAATTTGCATAAAAATTGTCTTTATTGAGTTTAATAACCTCTTTTAAATTCTCTAAGGCACCATAATTTTGTCCAACTTTTTTGTAGCATAGAGCCAATTTTAAAACAATTTCCTCTTGATTTTTATCAATTTTTACACTGTTCTCATAAGCTTCTAGTGCTTCTTTGTAAACACCCATATCATAAAAACTATCTCCTATTTCATTCCAAGCATTTGGATTTTCTTCTTGAAGAGCATTTTCTTTTAAAGCACTGATTTTTAACGCAAATGGTAAGATGGAAGCAACGGCACTTTTTTGGACTGCTTGCGGATTTAGAGTATATGCTTCATAAATAAGCTCAAAGCCTTTAGAAAGTTCTCCTTGCCTGAGATAAAGATTTGCCAACTTAACAATACATTGGATATTTTTAGGGTCTTTTTTTAAAACCCTTTGTATGCACTCTTTTGCACTTTGTGTATCTAAAGTATCTATTTCACATATACCATATTGAGTATCTGCAAATACAAAATTGAAAAATATTAAAAAACCTATTAAGTACTTCAAAACTGCTCCATAATTTACTAAAATAGCTTGAAAATGATTATACAAAAGTAGTATTATACAAAACCCTTGCCTAAATATTGATATAGAAAAATAAGTCTTTTTAAAGACAAGTGCGATATAATTGTGGCATATTAAAATAGGAGAAAATGCATGAAAAAAACATTGTTGGCGCTTTTATTTGTCACAACTTCATCTCTATTTGCTGCTGATGGTGCAACACTTTATAAAAAGTGTGCAGTCTGTCACGGTGCAAAAGCAGAGAAAAAAGCTTTGAATAAGTCTCAAATCATCCAAGGTTGGTCAGTTGATAATTTAGTTGCTTCAATGAAGGGCTACCAAGCTGGTACTTATGGTGGTGCACTAAAAGGTACTATGAAAGGTCAAGTTGCAAATCTAAAAGATGAAGATATCAAAGCACTTGCTGAGTATATCGCAGGATTAAAATAATCAATCAGGCGGAGCATATCCGCCATCTTTTCTCTTCTTTTCTAGTATCTCTTTTTTCTTCTTTTCTAACTCAAGTGCATCTTGCAAAGCCTCTTCACTATCGAATTGCGCCCCATCTAAAAACTTTTTACTGTCATCAAATTGTCCAGATTTCAATCCCCACAAAAGAGCCCATAAACCTAAAGCCCCTAGTATAGTCGAAACTGTTAGCATCATAGCAATCACCCAATTATCCATCTAATTCTCTCCTTTTTTTAAACAAACCCACAAAATCTAGCTTTTATAAAACTTGTCTTTAACACTATTTTATCCTCATAGAGTTAGTTACTACTATAAGTGAACTAAAAGACATAGAAATCGCAGCTACAAGAGGTATCACATAGCCAGCCATCGCAAGTGGGATAGTGATAACATTGTAAAGAATTGAAAATGCTAAATTTTGTTTTACGATATTAAAAGTATTTTTTGAAATTTGAAAAACCTCTTTTAATCCTTCAAATGACTCATTCATCAACACTACGTCACTGACATTTACAGCTATATCTGTACCACTTCCCAAAGTGATAGCCACTTGTGAATTAGACAAAGCCAAAGTGTCATTGATTCCATCTCCTACCATCACTACTTTTTTTCCCTCGTCTTTTAATTGACGAATAAACTCTGCTTTTTCAATAGGCAACAAACCACTTTTTACCTCTTCAATGCCAACTTCTTGAGCAATTTTTTGTGCTACTTTTTCGTTGTCACCAGTTAGCATAACAACTTTCAAGCCCAAATTTTTCAAAAATGAGATAGTCTCTTTTGCACCATCTCTTGGTTTATCTTGCAAACCAAAAACAGCAACAATCTTTTTATCCAAAGCAAAATAAAGCTGTGTATACTCTTCAAATTCTTCTTTACATGTAAGACCTAGCTCTAGCATAAAAGCCCTATTGCCAGCAGCTAGTTCTAAGCCATTATATTTTGCTTTTACACCTTTTGCTTCTATCGTTTTTACCTCTTCTAATTCATACTCTGTTGTGATTTGCTCATTTTTCAACAACTCTTTTATGCCTTGGCTTACAGGGTGAGAAGAGAGAGAAACAAGAGAATACAAAAGTTTTTTATCAAAATCCATTTTATAACTTTGTTTTATAACTTCAGGTTTTCCCTTTGTTATCGTTCCTGTTTTATCCAAAACTACACTATCACATTTAGCTATGCTCTCTAGATAACTTGCTTCCTTGAACAAGATACCTCGTTTTGCAGCCCTACCAATCCCTACTAAAGTGGCTACTGGTGTAGCAAGCCCTAAAGCACAAGGGCAAGCTATCACAACAACTGAGATAGCAACAACTAAAGAGTGTTCAAAAGACCCACTTAAAGCAAGCCAAACTCCAAAAGTTGCTAAAGCTAAAAATAGAATTATCGAAGAAAAATAACCAGAAATCTCATTTGCAAGTTGCTCTATACGAGGTTTTTTATCCATCGCATCTTCTAGCAAAGAGACTATCTTACTAAGCATTGAAGTCTGATATGTACTTGTTGCTTCATACCTAATAACACTATCTAAACAGATACTACCACTTAGAACCTTATCCCCTTTTTTAAGCAGTACAGGCTCACTTTCTCCACTTAACGAAGAGTTATCAAAAGAGCCTTCACCATTTATGATAACCCCATCTATGACTACTTTTTCTGCGCTTCTAAGCTCAATTATATCTCCTAAAGAGACATTTTCTACTCTTACTAATGATTTATCTTTATCTTTGATAACCAAAACTTCTGTCGGTATAGAAGAGCTAAAACTATCAAGAGTATCGACTGCTTTTTTCTTCGTTAAAACTTCCAGATATTTTCCAGCAAAAACAAATGTTACAATCATAGTAACAGAATCAAAATAGACTTCTCCATGACCACTAAACATCGAGTAAATAGAAAATATATAAGCACTTGTTGCACCAGTAGCCACTAAGGAATCCATATTTACAAATCTATTTTTGATACCATAGTATGCACCTTTAAAATAGACCGAACCCGTATAAAAAAGAGTAGGTGTGGCTAAAACAAACTCTGCAAAATTTAAAATACTCTTTATATCTTCTCTCATGCCAGTAAAGTAACCACCATACTGGGCAATCGCAATCCACATGATATTCATCGTAGCAAAGATACCTACTAAAAGCTTAGAGTAGTAGTCTCTTCTTCTTGCATTCGCTTGTACTTCTTGTTGGGTGGGATCATACGGATAAGCATTGTAACCGATACTTCTAATTGCTTGAATGATTTGTGAAAGTTTGATTGTATCGTTATCCCAAGTGATTTTTGCTTTATTGTTTGTGTGATTTATAACAGCTTCAACTACACCTGGTGTTTTGTGTAAAACTTTTTCGTTCAGCCACACACAAGCAGCACAATGGATTCCATCAATGATAAGTGAAATTTCACTAAAACCATCTTTGTTCTTTACATATTTTTGGGTAAAACCATCTAAATCAAATTTTTCTATGTTATCATTTAACTCTTTTGGAGGTTCTATCGTATTCTCACCCATTCGCTCATAAAAGCCATCTAAACCCTCCGAGCGCAAAAGATGATAAATTCCTTGACAACCTTTACAACAAAAGTAACGAGTAGTGGTCGGTGAATCAGAACTTTCTTTAGAAAAACACTTCTCTTCATCTTTAATTAAAACAGATTTATCATAGCTTAAATGACAATGATCACAACGTCTTTTTTCACTCAAATCTTTTCCTTAATTTTAAATTGTCATTATATCGCTACTTTTTAGAGAAAACTCTTAGAGGCATGAAATTATGTTAGAATTTCAAAAATTTTTAGGGGTGTTGATGGAAGAAAGTGTTGCTTTATATCTAGTAATGCTCATTTTTTTAGAATTTTTTGAAATTCTTTGGCAAAAAGGAAATACTTTTAAAGAGTATTTAGCAAATCTTTTTTACTTTTATAGAAAAAATATGCTTTTTTTCCTTCTTTTACATCCAAGCCTTTTTTTTAGTTTTTTTGCTCAAATTTCTCTTAATAACTATGGCTTTTTAGCCTCTTTACTCTCCTTAATAAAAATCATCGACCTATGTACAAAAATCTATATCATGGACAAACTATATAAAAAACAAAATCTTGTATTCATCAGTGAAACTTTAGATACACAGATTTCACCTTTGCTCAAATCTGTTGGACTTATTATCTATGTTACACTCTTTTTTTTCGCCTATACCTAACTTCTCTTTTCTTGACAAAACATTTGCTTTATTATAAAATTTCAACATTAAATAGCTACAGATTGCAAAAAGGCAACGCTTCTGCAACCTAACACACTTAACCTAAGCGCTAATTATTTTTAACGACTTGTCGTAAAGAGTGCTCTTTTTTGTTAGCAAACTCTCTATTAGCGTAGCTTTTTTAGGTTTTTATCTAAAAAAGTATAATCCAAAATTAAAAGAAGGTAATATGGGCGGACAAAACTCGTCAAACACTCAAAAAAATGGCACTCCTAGCCATCCAAGCAAATCAAGAACACATATCCCAGTTGAAGGCTACAAAATAGAAGGTTTAAGAAATACTCCCCTAGACAAACTTATAGAAATCGCTTTAGAATTAGGTATCGAAAACCCTAGTGAATTAAAACGTCAAGATTTAATGTTTGAGATTTTAAAATCTCAAGTAAGCCAAGGTGGGTTTATCCTCTTTACTGGTATCTTAGAGATAACAAATGAAGGTTATGGATTTTTAAGAGCAACAGACTCAAATCTAAGCGATAGTGTAAATGATGCTTATGTAAGTGCGACACAAGTTAGAAAATTTGCCTTACGTACAGGAGATATCGTTACTGGGCAAGTACGACCTCCTAAAGACCAAGAGAGGTACAACGCCCTTTTAAAAATCGAAGCTATCAACTATCTACCGATGAAAGATAGCAAAAAACGTCCTCTTTTTGAGAACCTCACACCTCTTTATCCAACGCAATCTATCAAACTAGAATATGACCCGATGAAAGTCACTGGTCGTGTACTTGATCTTTTTACTCCTATTGGGAAAGGACAAAGAGGGCTTATCGTAGCCCCTCCAAGAAGTGGTAAAACCGAACTTATGAAAGAGTTGGCTCATGGGATAGCAAGAAACCATCCTGAAGTTGAACTCATTGTTCTACTAGTCGATGAGAGACCTGAAGAGGTTACAGATATGCAAAGATGCGTTAGAGGAGAAGTTTTTAGCTCAACCTTTGACCAACCTGCTGCAAATCATGTAAGAGTTGCAAATCTCGTTATCGAAAAAGCAAAAAGAAGTGTTGAGATGGGCAGAGATGTCGTTATCTTACTTGATTCTATCACTAGGCTAGCTAGAGCTTACAACACAGTAACTCCATCAAGTGGAAAAATCCTCACAGGTGGTGTTGATGCCAATGCCTTACATAAACCTAAAAGATTTTTTGGAGCTGCTAGAAATATAGAAGATGGTGGTAGTTTGACCATCATCTCAACAGCACTCATCGAAACAGGTAGTAGAATGGACGAAGTTATCTTTGAAGAGTTTAAAGGTACTGGTAACTCAGAGATAGTACTCGATAGAAATATCTCTGATAGAAGAATTTATCCAGCTGTAAATATCATGAAATCAGGAACAAGAAAAGAAGAATTACTATTAAAACCTGATATCTTACAAAAAGTTTGGGCATTAAGAAGTGCTATCAATCAAATGGAAGATGTTGAAGCACTCAAATTCTTATATGCAAAAATGTTAAAGACAAAGGATAATGAAGAGTTTTTATCTCAAATGAATGAGGGATAAAATTGAGAGTTGGTGTTTTTGACAGTGGTATCGGGGGGCTTACAGTTGTAAAAAGTCTCCTCGAACACCAGCTTTTTGAAGAGATTATCTACTTTGGCGATACTGCTCGTGTTCCTTATGGTGTAAAAGACAAAAATACGATTATCCGCTACTCACTAGAAGCTGTTGAGTTTTTTAAAAATTTTGATATAGATATCATGGTTGCAGCTTGTAACTCAGTGAGTGCCTATGCTATAGAAGAGATGCGTGAAGTTGCACCTTTTAAGGTTTTTGGGGTCATTGAACCAGGAGCTTTAGCACTCCAAAATGCAATCAAAAACAAAAATGCACAAATCCTCATCTTAGGAACTAAAGCAACAATCAACAGCCAAAAATACACAAGACTCTTGAACTCTTATGGATATGAGAATCTACTTTCACTAGCCCCTTCACTTTTTATTCCTATCGTAGAAGAGGGATTATTTGAAGGAGAAATTTTACAAAGTGCGATGGATCATTACCTAAAGCACATACAGCAACCAGATGCTCTTATCTTAGGTTGTACCCATTTTCCACTTATAGCAGGTCCTTTACAAAAGAGATTTCCAGATGCAAAACTCATTCACTCAGGGGAAGCGATAGTGCAGTATTTGCAAAACTACTTTAGTTTTACAAAAAAGTTTTCAGAAACAAAGTTAAAATTTTTCGCTTCTGAAAACCCAGATGGTCTCAAAGAGGTAGCAAAAAAGTGGCTTAAGCTTTGAGATGTTATTTATTTGTTCTGTGTAAAGGATGTTGATAATCATTTCTTTCACATCCACTAAAAGCAACAGCTGCCAAAACAACTAAAAATATTGCTAATATGACTTTTTTCACGTCTCACCCTTCTTTTTTTATTTGCAATTATATATAAAAAGAGTAAAATTACCAAATATCTCAAAACTGTTAAAATAAATCATAAGGTCTAATATTTTGTCTGAAGTACTCGCATTAAAATACCGTCCAAGCTCTTTTGATAAACTCATTGGGCAAGAAGCTGTTACACAAACTCTATCCTTAGCACTCAACCAAAACAGGCTTTCTCATGCTTATTTATTTTCAGGTTTAAGAGGAAGTGGAAAAACCTCAACAGCTAGAATCTTTGCTAAAGCGTTAGTTTGTGACCATGGACCTACTTCTAAGCCTTGTGGTATATGTCAAAATTGTCAAATGGCAAATGAAAACAGACATATAGATATCATCGAAATGGATGCAGCTAGTAGTAGAAAGATTGATGATATACGAGATTTAATCGAACATACAAAATACAAACCAAACTCTGCTCGTTTTAAGATTTTTATTATAGATGAAGTTCATATGCTCACTAAAGAAGCTTTTAATGCCTTACTAAAAACTTTGGAGGAACCTCCTTCATTCGTCAAGTTTATCTTAGCAACAACTGATCCTTTAAAATTACCAGCAACGATTTTGTCTCGAACACAGCATTTTAGGTTTAAACAAATCGCAAAATCAGATATCACCCATCACCTCTCACATATACTAAATCTTGAAAATATAGAATATGAGATAGACGCACTAGATATGCTTGCTCGTGCAGGAAATGGCTCACTAAGAGATACACTGACTCTTTTAGATCAAGCTATTATCTACTCTAAAAGCTATGTTACCCCAGAAGCAGTAGCTTCTATGCTAGGGTTACTTGACCCTGTCCAATTAGAAAATATCTTTGAGACGATTTTAAAAGGGGATAAAGAGAAGCTAATTGCCATCATAAAAGATTTAGAAAGTTATGAATGTGAAGTTGTTATTGATGAATTAATCGCTTATCTCAAAGAGGCTTTTTTCTCCAAAAACAACAAATTTTCAATTCTCCTTTGCGAAAGATTTTTTAGAATTTTAAGTGAAGCAAAAAATCTACTCTTTTTAAATGCTGATAACGGTTTTGTGTTAAGTCTTGTCTTTTTTAAAATGCTAGAAGCTACCAATATAAAAACTGTTGAAGAGATGATAGAATCTTTAGAAAGTGAGAAGTTTCGTATCCCTCAAAAAGAGGAGCTTATCAAAGCCCATACATCAAATATGCTTAACACAACTGTACAAAAAGAGACTATCCATGAGCAAAACACACAAACACAAGAGACAACAAACGCTTCTTTGTTTGCGCAACTTATAGAAAAACTTGAAGATAGAAGCCATGAGTTGGCAACTTGTTTTAAGAAAAATATAGAATTTATCAGCTTTGAAAATGCTACACTCACATGGTCTTCTAGTGCAGATGGAGAAGATAAAGAAACCTTACGTTATGGATATGCTATCATTCGTCAGTTTGTACAAGAGATTTTTGGGCTTGATACAAAAATACAGATGCAACAAGCACAACCAAAAGAAGTTTTTGAACAAGAAGAAGAGATTCCATCTTCCATGATAGAAGAAATAGAGTTTGAAGAGGGTGCAAACACACATAGCTGTGTAAGTGGGCATTTAAGCCAAGAAGCTAAAGATGCTCAAGCAAAAGAGATACTCAATGACCCTTTTGTGCAAAAAGTACAAGAAATGTTTCAGCCAAAAGATATTAAAATTTATCCAAAAGTTTAGGGGTGTTAGCTCAGCTGGGAGAGCGCTACGCTGGCAGCGTAGAGGTCAGGGGTTCGATAGATCGGAAGAGC